>JALHMO010000123.1 GCA_022844015.1 Reyranella sp.
TGGCGGAGTTTACTCCGCCACCAGTGGCGCGCTCCCAGCCATGAGCTTCCCTCTCGCAGCGCCACCATTTTTCTCAGCATCGTGGTGCGCGCCGGCGTGCCGGGGGTCTCCCCGGAATACGGGGAAGGAGAGCTCGAGGGGATTTTTCTCCGCCAATCGGCTATCAACCGGCCTCATGACCGCCAACGACAACGATCACCGCGGGCTCCTGCCGGCCGGATTGGCCGATCTGCTGCCGCCCGATGCCGCACGCGAGACCGACGCCATCGACATCGCCATCGAGCGCTTCGCCGCCTTCGGCTACGAGCGCGTCAAGCCGCCCCTGGTCGAGTTCGAGGAATCGCTGCTGGGCGGGCCCGGAGCGGCATTGGCCTCGCAGACCTTTCGGCTGATGGACCCCGTCTCGCAGCGCATGATGGGTGTTCGCCCGGACATGACCGTGCAGGTGGCACGCATCGCCGTGACCCGGCTGAAGCACGAGCCGCGGCCCCTGCGCCTGTCTTATGGCGGCAACGTCATCCGAGTCCGCGGCAATGCGCTGAAGCCCGAGCGCCAGTTCGCCCAGGTCGGGACCGAGCTGATCGGCGTCGATTCGGCCGAGGCCGATGCCGAGGCGGTGCTGCTGGCGATCGACGCGCTCCGTGCCATCGGAGTCGCCCGCCTGTCGGTCGACCTCAACCTGCCTACCCTGGTTGCCGCCGTGGGCGCAGGCCTCGGCCTGCCGCAGGACGCCTTGCGGCAGGCACGCCGGGCGCTCGATCGCAAGGACGAGGGCGGCATCGCCAAGGCGCTGGCCGGCCAGCGCCAGGCCAGCGACCTGCTGGTCGGGCTGCTGCGCGCCGCTGGCCCGGCCGAACAGGGCATCGCCAGGCTTCAGGCGCTGCCGCTGCCCGAGGCGGGCGCCACCGAGGCAGCCCGCCTCGCCCAGGTGCTCGCCCTGGTGCGCACCGCCGACGAGGACCTGCCGATCACCATCGACCCGGTCGAGTACCGCGGCCTCGAGTACCAGACCGGCGTGTCGTTCTCGGTGTTCGCGCTCGATGGCCGCCAGAGCCTGGCCAGCGGCGGACGCTACTCGGCGGGCTATCCAGAGGACGGCGTCAGCGAGGCCGCGACCGGCTTCACGCTTTACATGGATGCCGTCCTGGCGGCTTCCCAAGCGACGCCGGGACGGCCCCGGCTGTTCCTGCCGCTCGGCACGCCGTGGCGCGACGCCGCACCCTGGCAGGCCAGGGGCTACGCCGTGGTGCGCGCCGTCACCGCAAGCGAGGACCCGCGAATCGAGGCCGGGCGCCTGCGCTGCAGCCATGCCCTGATCGACGCCGACGCGGTTCCGCTGTGACCTGAGCCGTTCCCGACTCGCCACCTCCGGGCGAGCGTGCTATCGAACGCCACGCCTCTCCGGGCGCGCCGACGACGGTTGCCCTGGGGAGGCGTTTTTCGTGTCTGAGCACCTCCATCAGGACAGAGCAAATGGCCAACGTGGCAGTGATCGGCGCCCAGTGGGGCGACGAGGGCAAGGGTAAGATCGTCGACTGGCTGAGCGAGCGCGCCGAGGTCGTGGTGCGCTTCCAGGGTGGTCACAATGCCGGCCATACGCTCGTCATCGGCAACCAGGTCTACAAGCTTGCCCTGCTGCCGTCGGGCGTCGTGCGGCCCGGCAAGCTGTCGATCATCGGCAACGGCGTCGTAGTCGATCCCTGGCACTTCCTCGAGGAGGTGAAGAAGGTGAATGGCCAGGGTGTCGCAGTGACGCCCGACAACCTCAAGATCGCCAACCACGCCGTGCTCATCCTGCCGCTGCATCGCGACCTCGACGGCTGGCGCGAGGACGTGCCGGGCACCATCAAGATCGGCACGACGCGCCGCGGCATCGGCCCGGCCTACGAGGACAAGGTCGGCCGCCGCGCCATCCGCGTCGGCGATCTCGCCGAGCCGGACATGCTCGCGCGCAAGGTCGAGACCCTGCTCGCCCATCACAACGCCCTGCGCCAGGGGCTCGGTCGGCCGACGATCGATCCCGGGGCCCTGCTCGACGACCTGCTCGCGGTGGCGCCCAAGGTGCTGCCCTACGCCGAGGACGTGTGGGAGCGTCTCGACGGCTTGCGCGCCTCGGGCAAGCGCATCCTGTTCGAAGGTGCGCAGGCCACCATGCTCGACATCGATCACGGCACCTACCCGTTCGTCACCTCGTCCAACACGGTGGCGGCCCAGGCGATGATCGGCAGCGGCATGGGCAACGGCTCGGTCGGCTACGTGCTGGGCATCGCCAAGGCCTACACGACGCGGGTCGGCGACGGCCCCTTCCCGACCGAGCTGAACGATTCCATCGGCCAGCTGCTGGGCGATCGCGGCAACGAGTTCGGCACCAACACCGGCCGGCGCCGGCGCTGCGGCTGGTTCGACGCCGTGATGGTGCGCCAGGCGGTCAAGCTGAACGGCATCGACGGCATCGCGCTCACCAAGCTCGACGTGCTCGACGGCCTCGAGGAGATCAAGGTGTGCGTCGGCTACGAGCTCGACGGCAAGCGCATCGAGCGCTTTCCCTTCACGATGGGCGCCCAGGCCAAGCTGAAGCCGGTCTGGGAGATCTTCGAAGGCTGGGGCCAGAACACGCGCGGCGCCCGCTCGTTTGCCGAGCTGCCGGCGACCTGCATCAAGTACGTGCGCCGCGTCGAGGAGCTGGTGGGCTGCCCGGTGGCCCTGCTCAGCACCAGCCCCGAGCGCGAGGACACGATCCTGATGACCGACCCGTTCCGGGATTGATTCTCGCAGAGTCCTCGCTGGGAGAGCGCCACTCATAGGCGCTATCTTTTGGTCGATGACCCAACAAATTCCTCATCCTGAGGAGGCCGCGCCGCGGCCGTCTCGAAGGGTGAGCCGCACACGAAATCGCGGAAAATGCAGGTCGCAGCACTCGTCATGTTGCCGACCAAGGGGCGAAGGTTACTTCGCCCTAATCGAGACGCGGCCCTGCAGGCCGCTCCTCAGGGTGAGGATTCTTTGTAATTTGGCGCGCTCCCAGCGCATGACCTCAGCCGCTCAAATGCTGAGATCGAGCAGGTTGTAGTCCTTGATGTCGGCCTTCGCCGCGGCATCCCAGCGATAGCGGAGTCCCGCTTCGACGTGCGGCTGATAGGCGAACGGCGTCTCGTCCGGGAAGCGCTGGCGGCGAGCGTCGATGGCGTAGCCGAGCAGCCGCGCGCGCTCGCGGATGCGTGCCTCGTCGTAGACCGCGGCCTCGTTGTGCACACCGCCGCCCTGCACGCCCAGCACCGACTGCCGGCGGTGGAAACCCATGTTCACGGTGACGCGCCAGTCTCGGCTGGTATTGGCGAACGATCCGTGCAGCGCCTGACGGTTGGTGATGGCGACGTCGCCCGGGCTGGCGATGATCGGCACGGCATCGGGCAGCCGCTCGCTGCCCGCCGCCTCGACCAGCGCGCGGATGTCGAGCCGGCCGCGCTTGTGCGAGCCCGGCACCACCCACACGCCGTTGGCCGCGGTGCAGCCGTGGAGCTGGCCCATGAAGTTGAACCCATGCGAGCCTTGGTCCCACGTCGCGCTGTCCCAGTGCGTGACGCCGTCCTGGTGCCAGGCCACCGAGGCGCCGCGGCCCGGCTCCTTGATGAACAGCGCCTCGTTGAACGGCGTGAAGTCCGGGCCATTGATTGCCGCGGCGACGGCGAGCAGCTGCGGATGGCCATAGACGCGCAACGCCGCCTCTGAAAATTGCAGCGACCCCAGGATCAGGTAGACGACCTCCCTGGGCGCATCGTCGGCTGCCTTGGGCTCGAACATCTTCACCGGATGCCGGCCATTGGCCAGCGTCGTGCCGCCGAACGGATCGCCGAGCGGCTTCGACCAGAGCAGCGTCGGCGCCGTGCAATCGGCGGCCAGCGCCGGTCGCCCCTTGGCATCGAGCGCGGCGCCACGCTCTGCAGGCAGGCGATCGAGGATGTCGTGCAGGTCGCGCTCGATGTCGGCCAGCTCATCGGCCTTCAAAACGCCTTCGAAAACATAGAAGCCGCAACGCCAGTAGGCTTCGACAATCTCGGGATGAAGGGCGCCGTCCGGCGTGAAGCGGATCGGCCCGCGGTTGCCGAGCGCCGCTGCCCGCCGCTCGCCCTCCCGCAGGTAAGCCTGCATGGCAGCTTCCTCGCTGCCGTAGTCGACCGCAGCGGCCTGCCTCGATCCGTCCATGGCCTTCCTCCCGGTGAAAGCTTTCCGGGAGGATACCCTGATGCGGTGGGATTTGCCTGCCCCGCCCCCAGCCGCGTTCCGGGACGCGGATGACGATGTCCGCTCAGTTCGCCGCGAAGCAGTAGAGCAGGCCGGCGCCGCCGCTGCTCTTCAGGGCGTCGGGACTGCAGCCGCGCGAGGGATGCGAGACATTCCACGATCTCGACGGCGCATCGTCGCGCAGGCCGGCCCGGTCGTGATGGCCGACCATGGCCGCGCCCTCGCCGCTCTTGGTCCAGTTGCCGCAGGTCATGTCCTTGTCCGGCGGCGCCGTGCCGTTCCCTGGGGTTGGAACGCCCGCAGCCGCTCAGCCGAGATCCAGACCGGCGGTCGCCGCGTCGAAGCGGGCGAGATAGGTCCGCGCGTGCGACTGGTAGTCGACGCCCTCGGTCCGGAGGTGAACGTCGGACACCATGGCCCACAGGGCTTCGCGCAGCGCGCTAGCGGCTTTCATAGCCGCGAAAGCGCGGCGCAGCGGGGCTTCGACTGTCCCGAAGTATCCCTCGAGCAGCACCGCATCCTCGGCCGGACCGAAGTCGCCGTTGGACGACAGGTTGGCGAGGTCGAACAGGGCGGTGCCGAAGGCGCCGTACTCCCAATCGATCAGCCACAGCCTCGAGCCGTCGTCCATCAGGTTGCCCGGCAGCAGGTCGTGATGTCCGAACACGATCGGCAGCGGCACCTGGGCCCGCTCGAGCCGATCGGCCCAGTCGATGTAGCGCCGGTCCACACCGAGCAGATGCACGTAGTCGCGGATGACATGGAACACCCAGAAGGCGCCGGCCGGCCCGCGCACCAGCCGGCCGACCTTGGCATGGCTCTCCTTCATCAGGGCGGCCAGCCGGCCGACATTGGCGCGCAGGTCGGCCTCCTCGAAGGTGCGGCCGGCGATGAAGCGCATCACCGTGATGCCCGCCGCGCCATGGACGATCTCCGGCGACAGGCCTGCCTCGAATGCGGCGATCGACGCCGCCCGCTCGCGCTCGCGCGAGACGTGATGCACCGGTATGTCGACGCCGAAGCGCACGACGAATTTCTCGCCCCTGTCGGTGACGACGTAGGAGATGTTGGTCAGGCCGCCCTTCAGTGGCTCGAACGTGACCGGGCCGCGCCAGCACGGCAGCGTCGCCAACGTCGATTCGATATCTTCTTTTCGCATCGCGGTGAGCCGATCATTTCATGCCTGCACGCGGCAGGCTACCCTGCCGCCAGGGAGGAACCCATCCGATGCCTGACAGCCGAGTCACCAACACCATCACCGGCCGCGACGCCTTCATGCGCGTGCTCCACGACGAGGGCGTCAGCAAGATGTTCGGCAATCCCGGCACCACCGAGCTGCCGATCATGCACGCGCTCTCCTCGGCGCCGGAGATGGGCTATGTGCTGGGGCTGCAGGAAGCCGTGGTCATTGCCATGGCCGACGGCTACGCCCGCGCGTCGGGCAAGCTGGTGTCGTGCAATGTCCACGTGGCACCAGGCCTCGGCAACGCCATCGGCTCGATCTACACCGCAATGATGTCGGGCACGCCGATGATCGTGACCGCGGGCCAGCAGGAACAGGGCCATGGGCTCACCGAGCCTCTGCTCTACGCTCCCCTCGTGCCGATCGCCCAGCCGGTGGTGAAATGGGCCACCGAGGTCAACCGCATCGAGGATCTGCCGCGAATCATGCGCCGCGCCGCCAAGGTGGCGACCACGGCGCCGACCGGGCCGGTGTTCATCTCCCTGCCCGGCGACATCCTGAACAACGAGGCCGCGGTCGACATGGGCGCACCGACGCGCGTCGACACCGCCGTGCGACCGAGCGACGCCGCGCTCGAGCACCTCGCCAGGCGCCTGCTGTCCGCCAGGAAGCCCGTCATCCTGGCCGGCCACGAGATCGCCACGTCGGACGCCTTCGCCGAGACGGAGGCGCTGGCCGACGCGCTGGGCGCGCCAGTGCTGCAGCAGACCGTGGCCTGGGGCGCGCACTTCCGGTCCGAGCATCCGGCCTATATCGGCGCGCTCAATCGTGACCAGAAATACGTGCGGGGCGTGCTCGGCGAGTTCGACCTCATGCTGTGCGTCGGTTCCGACGTGCTCAAGATGTCGGTATGGAGCACGACCGAGCCGCTACCCGAGACCACGGCGGTGGCGATGATCGGGCTGCGCGACTGGGAGATGGGCAAGAACTTCCCGGCAGAGATCGCGCTGCGCGCCGACGTGAAGGAGACGCTGAAGGCCCTTGTGCCGCTCCTGCAGAAGCTCGGGGGCAGCACCCTCGAGGCGCGCGCCAAGGCGGCGATGGCCGAGATCGCCAAGCGCAACTGGAGCGCCCAGCGCGCCGCCCGCAAGGCCAGGCTCGCCGCCCCCACCGAGAAGCCGCTAGCCGCCGAATGGGTCATGATGCAACTCAGCGAGAAGCTGCCGGCGGACGCCGTGGTGGTCGACGAGGGCCTGACCAGCGCCGCGACCCTGCCGATGTACTTTCCGTTCCGCGACCGCAACAGCTTCTTCGGCAATGTCAGCGGCGGCATCGGCTGGGGCATCGCCGCCGCGGTCGGCGTCCAGATTGCCCTGCCCGAGCGGCGCGTCGTCGCCGTGATCGGCGACGGCAGCGCCATGTACTCGATCACGGCACTGTGGAGCGCCGCGAACCAGAAGCTGCCGGTGATCTTCGTGATCGCCAACAACGAAGGCTACCAGATCCTCAAGAACCGCCTGAAGCTGTTCCACGGCAACGACAAGCCGATCGGCATGGACTTCAAGGATCCGAAGATGAACGTCACCCAGATCGCCCAGGGCTTCGGCGTCACCGCCGAGCGCGTCGACACCGTCGCAGGCTTCGACGCGGCGCTCGACACGGCGCTGGCCCGCCGGGATGGACCGAGCCTGATCGAGGTGATGATCAAGAGCTAGCTCTGGGCCATGACCGACGAAGCCGAGCTGCGCGACAGGCTGCGCAAGATCGAGGCGCTGTTCGCCGGTGCCGGAACGGCCGGCGAGCGGATGGCCGCCGACGCGGCACGGGCTCGCGTCCAGGCGCGCCTGGCCGAGCTGGAACGGCGCGATGCGCCGATCGAGATGCAATTCTCGATGCCCGATCACTGGTCGCGCCGGCTGTTCGTCGCGCTCTGCCGGCGCTACGGCCTGAAGCCCTACCGCTATCGCCGGCAGCGCCTCACGACCGTCGTCCTGCGGGCGCCGCGGGGCTTCATCGACCAGGTGCTGTGGCCCGAGTTCAGCGAGCTCAATCGGGCGCTTCGCGTCTTCCTCGACCAAGTCACCGAGCGGGTCATCCGGGAAGAGATCTACGCCGACGCGAGCGAGGCGGCTGAGGTAGCCCAGACCCTGCCCGCCGGCGGCTCATCGGCCGGGTGATAGGGTCGTCGTCTGACCGCCGGCCGCTAAAGCATGATGTTCTTTCGAAGCACAAAAGGATGACCTCACCCTGAGGAGCGGCCGCAGGCCGCGTCTCGAAGGGTCAGCCGAACCGCGTCTGTTGCCACCCCTTCGAGCCACGCTTCGCGTGGCTCCTCAGGGTGAGGAATTCTTCGGCTCTTCAATCCGAGAGAATACCGCTCTACCGTCCCATCACGTCGAACACGGCGTCGCGCAGCATCGCCTCGACCTTGGCACCTTCGCTCTTGCCGCCGGCTGCGGCCTTGGAGGCCGTGGCGAAAAGATAGTACGAGCCATCGTCGAGCGGCACGATCGTGTAGTAGAATTGATAGGCGTCGTTGCCGTCCTGGCAGCCGGTGAAGACGCGCACGACCTCGGGGTTCTTCTCGTCCTTGGTCGAGCCCGAGACCGATTGCCCCTTGCAGTTCTTCGTGTCGTCCGACACGACCGCCGCCGCGACCTGCCGCGCCGTCGCATTGCGCGACGAGGCGATAATGCGCAGCGTGCCGATGACACCCTCGGCGCGCCATACGACATCGGAGCTCGACAGATAGGCCGACTTGAACTCGGCGATTTCCCGTGCGGTCAGGATGCGGAAATTGCTCAGCTCGCCGCGCGACAGGATATTGGCGACGATCTTGGTCGCCTCGAGACGCTCCTCGGCCGTGCTGCCGCGGGCGTTCCGCTCGGGCGGCGGCGGCGGCGCCGTCTGCTGCCGGGGCATCGGCGATCTCGGCGACGACGACGAGGCTATAGCCTCGTAGCGCTCGGCGCATGCCAGCGTCTCGGTTAGGGCCGCATAGGTGCCATCGAGGTTGAAGGCGTAGTTGGTGCCGCCGGCGCGGACCGTCATCCGGTTGCCGCGGCGGATCATATGGAACAGGGCGGCCTTGGGCGGCAGCTCCGCCAGGGCAAGCTTTTCGGTAACCGCGTTGGCGCGCAGAGTGATCGGCCCGACATTGTCGACGTAAAGGTCGACCGGCACGCTCTGTCCCTTGGAGAACGACCACGAATCGTGTGCCCAGCCGACGCGCCACGTGTAGTCGCCGGAGACGGAAAACACCATGGTGATGCCGCTGCGATAGAGCGTCGACATCGCGCAATGCGAGAACTTGTCGCCGCGCGTGTAGGCGCCGATATCCCAGCCGGCGATATTGTTCTTGGAGCCGGGAATCAAGTCGGCCCACGCCGCCTGAGCGCCCAGAACGAGGCCCACGACGGCAGCAGCAAGCGTTCGGATCATCCTATTCCCCCAATGCAAGCGCGGGTCCCGCTCCCCTCTCGAGCCGACGGTTTCCCGACGGGCGACGGCGCCCGTCCACAGCACCGCCAAGTCTGACAGGAGTGCCGGCCGGAACCAAGGATCAGACACATCCCGGCTGAAGAAATCTTCGTGCCGGGGGCATCGAAACTGCCGTCATACGAACTGGACGACGTTCTCGGTGCCGATCAGATGGCGGCCGACCATCTCGACCATGGGCAGCATGGCCTGGAGGTGCTGGCTGGCGCTGAGCGCATCGCGCAGGCGGCGCTCGAACGGGGCCGAGTTCATGATCGCCGCCGTGCCGGCGCCGCGATAGCAGGCGATCGACACCTCCGTGGCCTCGTTCATGCCGTGCGTCGTGGCAAGCCGCAGGCGCATGCGCAGGTCGAGATCGAGCGTGCCCGCGGCCGACGCCGCGTAGGCCTGCCCTGCCGCCTCGTGAAGAAAGGCGCGGGCCGAGGAAAGTCTGGCCTCGAGCAGGCCGACCTCGCGCTGCACGGCGTTGTTCCTGGCCATCGCCTGGACCGAGGCCCGGCTATGCCGGCCGCGTGCCAGCTCGACATAGGTGTCGAGCATGCGGCGGGCAACGCCGATGGTGACGCTGCAGAAGCCGCAGGCATAGAGCAGTGTCGAGCCGATCGGATAGATCGGCCCGTGCTCGCGCCGCTCGTCGGGGATGTCGCGCGCCGGCGCATGGGCGTCGGGCACGAACAGGTCGGTGACCGAATAGCTGTCGCTGCCGGTGCCGCGCAGGCCGAGCACGTGCCAGTCGTCGATGATCTTCGCTTCGGAGCGCAGGAACAGAAAGCTGCGGTCGTCCGGCCTGCCGTAGCGCATGTGCGGCGTTCCGTCGGGGTTCTGCACGGCGCTGTGGGCGCCGAGCCAGGTCGTATGCCTCCCGCCACTGGCGAAGCTCCAGGTTCCGGTCAGGCGGTAACCGCCCTCGACCCTGATCGCAGTGCTGTTGTTGTGCCGGGCGCCCCAAGCCAAGCCGGCCCGCGAGCCGGCGAAGATTCTGGCCGCCGCCTCGTGCGGCATGGCCGCGGCCGAGGTCGCAGCCGAGACATTGGACTGGTTGACGAACCAGCCGGTGCTGGCATCGGCGCAGGCGATCGCCTCGTTGGCCTTGCAGTAGTCCACCAGGTCGACCTCCTGCCCACCCATGCTGCGCGGCAGCAGCATGCGCAACAGGTCCTGCCCGGCCAGCGCGTCGACCACTTCCGGCGTCAGCTCGCGCCGACGGTCCATCTCCGGCCCGTGCTCGTCGAGGATGGCCTGCACCGCGCGCGCCCGCTCGGCGGGGCTGGCGAGCGGCGCGCCTTCGGCAGCACAGCTGGTGGCGGGGGACGGTACGCGGCTCGACATGGCGGTTCCTCGGTTGCTTGACCGGGAACTATAGAGCGCCTGCGCCTCTTGTCTCGGCTCCTCGCACCGAGGATCGGCCAAGCGAAATTTGCCTGGCCGAAACGCCGCTTCCTCGTATGAAAATGCGCTGAGGGCGCGCCACTCCAGTGGCGCGATCTTCGTCGATCACACAGAAGACGCGCCACTGGAGTGGCGCGCGCCCAGCCAAGAGCATGACCGCCGCCCCGTTACACGGGGCTTTGGCGTTACTCCGCCGCCATGGCCTTGGGCTTGGCGAGTTCCTCGGCGATCTGGACGGCGTTCCACGCCGCCCCCTTGAGCAGCTGGTCGCCCGCCACGAACAGCACCAGGCCATTGGGGTTGGACAGGTCGCGGCGGATTCGGCCGACATGGACATCGAGATCGCCGCTCGCCTCGAGCGGCATGGGAAAGTGGTTGGCGGCCGGGTCGTCGACCAGCTTGATGCCTGGCGCGCGCGCCAAGATGTCGCGCGCCTCGGCGGGCGCCAGCGGCCTGTCGAGCTCGAGGGTAATGGCTTCGGAGTGCGCGCGCAAAACCGGGACGCGGATGCAGGTCGGCACGATCGGCAGATGGGGCATGTGGAACATCTTCCGCATCTCCTCGATCACCTTGTTCTCTTCCTCATTGTACCCGTTCTCGCCGATCCTCGTGTTGTGCGAGAACAGGTTGAAGGCGATCTGGTGCGGAAATACCTTGCGCTCGATCTCCTTGCCGGCGACGTAGTCGCGCACCTGATCCTCGAGCTCCTGCATGGCCTGGGCACCGGCGCCCGACGCCGACTGGTAGGTTGCCACGACGATCTTGCGGACGCCGGCCGCCTGATGGATTGGCCAGACGGCCGTCGCGAGGATGGCGGCCGTGCAGTTGGGGTTGGCGATCACACCACCGTGATGCGCAAGATCGCCCGGGTTCACCTCGGGCACGACCAGCGGCACAGCCGGATCCATCCGGAAGGCCGACGAGTTGTCGACCACGATGGTCCCTGCAGCCTTCGCCGCCGGCACGAATTCACGCGACCGGGTCGCCCCGGCGCTGAAGAACGCAACGTCGATGCCTTTGAACGCCCCGGCGGTCAGCTCCTCGACCGGGTACGCCTTGCCCTTGAAATCGAGGGTCTTGCCGACCGAACGGGCGGAGGCGAGCAACCTGAGGGAAGCGACGGGAAAGTTCCGTCGCTCGAGGACGCGGAGGATCTCGACTCCGACCGCGCCGGTGGCGCCGACAATGGCGATGTTCTGGGCGTTCATGGTGCCGGCAAAGTACAGGATCGGCCGACAGGCGTCATGAGACGCGATGCCGCCAATCGCCGAGAACTGCTCATACCCGCCTCGAGCAGGATTGGGGCGATTGGCGTTCACGGACACGTTTCCATCCCTGCGCTGTAGTCGCGGGGCAATGGCATATCGCAAAGAACACCGTCATCATGAGCGGAGACGCCCGATTAGGCGCTGTTTACAGCGCCATTGGCGGCGTAGTCGAGGGACCTTTCTTGCCGATGCCGCAGCAGGAAAGGTCCCTCCACCACGCCTCGCTACGCTCGGCTCCGGTCGGGATGACGGCATTTTTGCCACATGCGTTGGCGCTGCCCGATGACGGGGAGGCGAACAACGTCACTCTGCAGCCTGCTCGCGCTTCTTGATCGCCGGCATCAGGCCGGTCGGGTCGACGAGGCGGCCATGGGCCAGCATGTTGTGGGCATGGGCGAGATGATGCAGCGCGAACGACGTCTGCATGGCGCTGACCCGTCCCTGGGCATCCTGCGCCGCGTTCACCGCCTGCTTCACGAGCTTCAGGGCGAACAGGGGCTTCCGTGCGATCCGCTCGGCCATCGCCATCCCGAAGGCCTCCAACTCGCCACGCGGCACCACGTGATTGACCATGCCCACCCGATGCGCCTCCACCGCACTGATCCAGTCGGCGGTGAACAGGAATTCCTTGGCCTTGCGCACGCCCATCTCCCAGGGATGGGCGAAGAACTCGGCGCCGCCGACGCCCATCGCCACCGTATGGTCGAGGAACTCGGCATCGTCTGAGCAGACGATCAGATCGCACGGCCACATCAGCATCAGCCCGCCGGCGATCACCTTGCCGTGCACCAGCGCCAGGGTGGGCTTCGGCAGGTTGCGCCAGCGTTCGCAGAAGCCGACGTAGATCTCCTGCTCGCGGGCATACTGCGCCTCGGCGCCGGGCTTGCCGAAGCCCGACCACGTACCGACCGTCTCGTGCCTGCGCATGTTGCCGTGGCCATCGACCTCGCGCAGGTCATGGCCCGACGAGAAGTGCGGGCCGTTGGCCGAGAGCACGATAACCTTCACCTCGTCATCGTGTGCCGCCCGATCGAACGCCTCGTTCAGCGCATAGAGGAAGGCAGTGTCCTGCGCGTTTCGCGTGTCCGCCCGGTTGAGGATGATGCGCGCGATGCCGGCGCTCGGCGTCTCGTAAAGGATCGCGTCTGCCATGGGCTCCTCCTGCTCGTTGTGCGACAGTCTAGCCATGGCCGACATCTCAGACACCTTCGTCGAGACCCGCGGTTTCACTACGCACGTCGCGCGGTGCGGCAAAGGGCCGCCGCTCCTCCTGCTGCACGGCTGGCCCGAGTTCTGGGCCACCTGGGTGCCGCTGTTCGATCGCCACTTCCTGAAACATTGGGCGCACGACACGACCGCCTTCGACGGCGTGCTCGAGCGCTGGGTCGACAATTTCATGCGCCCCGGCAACCTGCAGGGCGGCTCGCCGTCATGGCCGCGGCTGCGCCCAAGCCGCCCACGATCCAGCAGCCGGCCCGCATCCTGTGGGGCCGCCACGACCCCGGTGCTGCGCTGCGACTGGATCGATGTAGTCGGCGAGTACGCCGAGGCCGGCATCGCGGAGGATGCCGGTCACTTCGTCCACTACGGGACCCCTGACCCGGCGGCGGTCGAGATCGACCGCTTCCTCCGCGGGATCGGCTATCGCGACACGCCCTGGCCCTGGGCTAGGCCGGCTGGGCGGCGGCCTTGTCGAGGCGCCGCGTCGATGACTGGGTGGCCGCCTCGACCACCATGTTCTTCATCGCCTTCTGAAGCTTGTCGAAGGCGCGCACCTCGATCTGGCGCACCCGCTCGCGGCTGATGCTGTACTTGGCCGACAGGTCCTCGAGCGTCTTGGGCTCGTCGATCAGGCGGCGCTCGACGATGATGTGGCGCTCGCGGTCGGTCAGCTGCTTGAGGGCGGCGGCCAGCATCTGCTTGCGCTGGCCGAGTTCCTGGCTCTCGGCCAGCCGGGTCTCCTGGTTCGGGGTGTCGTCGACCAGCCAATCCTGCCACTCCATGTCGCCTTCGGTCTTGACCGGGGCATTGAGCGAGGAATCAGGCGCCGACAACCGACGGTTCATGTTGACCACCTCCTCCTCGGGCACGCCGAGGCGGGTGGCGATCTTGGTGACCTGCTCGGGCGACAGGTCGCCCTCCTCGATGGCCTGCATCTGGCCCTTGAGCTTGCGCAGGTTGAAGAACAGCTTCTTCTGGGCGGCCGTGGTGCCCATCTTCACCAGCGACCAGCTGTGCAGGATGTATTCCTGGATCGAAGCACGAATCCACCACATGGCATAGGTGGCCAGCCGGAAGCCGCGATCCGGGTCGAAGCGCTTGACCGCCTGCATCATGCCGACATTGCCCTCGGAGATCAGCTCGGCGACCGGCAGGCCATAGCCGCGGTAGCCCATGGCAATCTTGGCTACGAGGCGGAGATGGCTGGTCACCAGCTTGTGGGCGGCTTTCGAATCCCCGTGCTCGCGCCACGCCTTGGCGAGCATGAACTCCTCCTGCGGCTCCAGCAGGGGAAATTTGCGGATCTCCTGCAGATAGCGGCTGAGATTGCCCTCGGGCGTCAGCGAGGACGGCAGGGCGGGAAGGTTGGCGGCAGCACTCATGAGGCTCCCCCTTTCGAGTACGGACTGGGATGAACGAGCATTTAGCACTCTCGCCCATCGACTGCTAAAGTTGACTCTAATAGTCGGATGATCGGCAGGTCAAGAAAATCCGACTAATGCCCTTGGTTACTTAAGTAATCACTTAACGCTGTTCAGGTCAGCCAGCAGCCTCTGCATGTCATGCGGCATTTCTGAGGCGAACTTCATCTGCCGGCCGGTCCGCGGATGGCGGAATTCCAGCACTGCGGCATGCAGGGCCTGACGCTGGAATGCCGACAACGAGGGCGGTGCGGCGACGTTGCGGGACCGTCGGCCATACACCGGGTCACCGATCACCGGGCAGCCAAGATGGGCAAAATGAACACGCACCTGGTGGGTTCGCCCCGTCCACAGCTTCGCCCCGACCAGGCTTGCCACGGGGGCGAGGGCGGGGCCGAAGCTTTTCTCGATCCAGTAATCGGTCCGGGCGGCCCGGCCGCCAGCCCGGCGAACGGCCATGCGCTTGCGGTCGACCGGGTGCCGCCCGATCGCGGCCTCCACGGTCCCCTCCTTGGCGGCGGGCGCACCCCACACCAACGCGCGATAAATCCGGGTGAGATCGTGCCTGGCGAACAGGGCGGCCAGGCCATGATGGGCCGCGTCGTTCTTGGCCACTACCATGACGCCCGACGTGGCCTTGTCCAGGCGATGGACGATTCCCGGCCGGCGGACCCCGCCGATCCCCGACAAGCTCGCCCCGCAATGAGCCAGCAGGGCGTTGACCAGGGTGTTGTCCGGATTGCCCGGCGCCGGATGCACAACCATGCCCGGCGGCTTGTTCAGCACGACCAGGTCGTCGTCCTCGAACAGGATGTCGAGGTCGATCGCCTGAGGCTGCGGCGCGGCCGGCTCGGGCTCGGGCACGTCGACGATAAATCGCTCGCCCGTTTTGACCTTGCGGGAGGGCTCTTCTATCGTCGCGCCATCCGCCAGCGCCACGCGGCGGCTTTCGATCAGCGCCTTCACGCGGCTGCGCGTGAGGGCCGGCAAGGCCACCGCCAGGGCGCGGTCGAGCCGCTGGCCGGCGGTGCTGTCATCGACGGTCACGAGGTGGCGGACGGCGTCGCTCATGGAGTTGTCTTGGCGTCCCCTGCTCAGGCCTACGCGCCACTCTGGCTGAAAGTGCTGGTCATCGTGATGGGCCTGCTGATCGTGGCGGGCTTCGTCGTCATCGCGGCCGAGATCGCCCGCCGGATGTCTACGCCCAACGCCGGACGATCGCCAGCCTCCGGCCTCTTCAGCGAGCGCATAGCCCTGCCCTCGGGCGCGCGCGTGGTGTCGATGACGGCGGCCGGCGACCGCCTGGTCGTCCATGTCGAGGTCCCGGGCGGCCCTTCGGCTGCCTACATCGTCGACCCGCGCAACGGCGCGCTGCTCGGCACCGTCGAATTCCCGCCGGGCGTGGCCCGCTAGCGATGATCGACCCCGACTACCCTGCCGCCTCCGTGCGCGACCCCGACGGCAATCGGATCGAGGCCCTTGCGCGCCGGCCCGAGGAACAAACATGAATTTTCGCAGCGACAACGAGAGCGGCGCCCATCCCGACATCATCGAAGCCGTGTCGGCCGCTTTCTCGAGCGGCAGTGCCCACTCCTATGGAGCCGACGAATGGACCCAGCGGGTCGAGCGTCGATTGCGCGAGCTGTTCGAGAAGCCCGACCTGGTCGCCTTTCCGGTAGCCACGGGCACCGCGGCCAACGTGCTGTCGCTGGCCTGCTGCACGCCGTCGTGGGGCGCCATCTATTGCCACCCGCAAGCCCACATCATGGTGGATGAGGCCAACGCTCCGGAATTCTTCAGTGGTGGCGCACAGCTCAACCCGATCGACGGGCCGGCCGGCAAGATCGACTCGCGGCGCCTGGCCGACACCCTTGCCCAACCCGTCTATGGCGTTGTGCACCATCCCCAGCCCGCCGCCGTCAGCATCAGCCAGGCCACCGAGTGCGGCACGGTCTACGATCCGGTCGAGATCGCCGCGATCGCCACCTCGACCCATCGCCACGGGCTCAAGCTGCACATGGACGGCTCCCGTTTCGCCAACGCCCTTGCGTTCGTCGGCTGCTCGGCGGCCGAGCTGTCGTGGCGCGCCGGCGTCGACGTCCTGAGCTTCGGGGCCACGAAGAACGGTGCGCTCGGCGCCGAAGCCGTGGTGTTCTTCGATCCCGGCCTGGCCCGCGAGCTCGAGTTCCGGCGCAAGCGGGGCGGGCATCTGTTCTCCAAGATGCGCCTGCTGTCGGCTCAGCTCGATGCCTACCTGACGGACGGGCTGTGGCTCGCCAACGCTCAGCACGCCAACGCCATGGCCCGTCGCCTGGTCGCCGGTCTCACGCCGCTCAAGGGGACCCAGCTGCTCTACCCCGTCAATGCCAACGAGATCTTCGTCGTCCTGCCGTCGCACGTGCACGACGCGCTGCACAAGGCCGGCGCGCAGTATCACCCCTGGCCATCGGACCGTCCCGGCGAACGGGCATTTCGCCTCGTCACCGCCTTCGACACCAGCCTGGACGACGTCGACGAATTCCTCTCGATTGCAAAGGGCGCCTCCTACCCATGACCCATCAGCGTACCCTCACGGCCGCCCACTGGGGCGTCTACGAGGTCGAGTACGACGCCGCCGGAACCGCGGTGCGGCTTCATCCCTTCTCCAGGGATCCGGACCCCTCCCCGATTGGCCTGCACATGCTGTCCGACGAGGTGACCCGCCTGCGCGTGCGCCGGCCGGCGGTGCGCAAGAGCTGGCTCGACAAGGGCCCAGGCGCCAGCCCCGAGCGGCGCGGCCAGGACCCGTTCGTCGAGCTGCCGTGGGACGAGGCGCTCGATCTCGTGGCAGGCGAGCTGGCGCGCGTGAAGCGGACCTGGTCGAACCGGGCGATTTTCGGCGGGTCGTACGGCTGGTCGAGCGCCGGGCGCTTCCACCACGCGCAGAGCCAGGTCCATCGCTTTCTCAACTCGGTCGGCGGCTACGTGCGCCACCAGGATTCCTACAGCCTGGGCGCGGCGCGCGTGCTGATGCCGCACATCGTCGCTCCGATGGACGAGCTGATGTCGATGCACACGAGCTGGGACGTGCTGGCCGAGCATTGCAAGCTGTTCGTCACCTTCGGCGGCGTGCCGCACAAGAACAGCCAGATCAACGCCGGCGGCGCCACCCTCCATCACGTCAAGCGCGGGCTCTACGACCTGCGCCAGAAAGGCGTGCGGTTCGTCAATGTGACGCCTACCGCCGACGATCTCGACACTGGCGGCGAGGTCGAATGGCTGGCCATCCGGCCCAACACCGATACCGCGCTGATCCTGGCCCTCTGCCACACGCTGCTCGCCGAGAACCGGCACGATAGCGACTTCCTCGATCGTTGCACGGTGGGTTTCGACAGGTTCGCGCCGTCGCTCGCCGGCAAGGATGCCGCATGGGCGGAGACGATCACCGGGATTCCGGCGGAGCGCATCGTCCGCCTGGCGCGCGACATGGCCGCGACCCGCACGATCGTCAGCATCAACTGGTCGTTGCAGCGCAGCCATCATGGCGAGCAGCCTTTCTGGGCGCTGGTGACACTGGCCTGCATGCTGGGTCAGATCGGCCTGCCGGGCGGCGGCTTCGGCGTCGGCTACGGGCCGGTCAACCTGATGGGCAGCACGCACCCCAAGTATTACGGCCCGACGCTGCCGCAAGGCACCAACGCGGTCAGCGACTTCATTCCGGTGGCGCGCTTCACCGACATGCTGCTCGAGCCCGGCGGCAAGATCCCCTACAACGGCCGCACCCTGGTCTATCCCAACATCCGGCTGGTCTACTGGGCGGGCGGCAATCCGTTCCATCATCACCAGGATCTCAATCGGCTCAGGGTCGCCTGGCGCAAGCCCGAGACCGTCATCTTCCACGAGCAGTTCTGGACGCCGGCCGCCCGCATGGCCGACATCGTGCTGCCGGCGACGACCAGCCTCGAACGCGACGACATCGGCTACGGCAGCCGCGAGCCGTTCCTGATCGCGATGAAGAAGGCACGCGAGCCGGTCGGCGAAGCGCGCGACGACTACGCGATCTTCGCCGAGCTCGCCCGCCGTCTGGGCGCCGGCGATGCCTTCACCGAAGGCCGTGACACAATGGCGTGGCTGCAACATCTCTACGGGCTGTCGCGTGCCAAGTCGGCCGAGGCCGGGGTAGCGATCCCGTCGTTCGACGCGTTCTGGCAAGCCGGCATCGCCGAGGCCACGGGCGAGAACCGCGAGCCGGTGATGCTGGCGCGCTTCCGTGCCGAACCGGCAAAAAATCCCCTGCGCACCCCGTCGGGCAAGATCGAGATCTTCTCGGAGACGATCGAGTCGTTCGGCTACGACGATTGCCCCGGCCATGCCGTTTGGCTGGAGCCCGCCGAATGGCTCGGCTCGAAGCACGCCGAGCGCTATCCCCTGCACATGCTGTCGGACCAGCCGACCGACAAGCTGCACAGCCAGCTCGACCACAGCCCGCACGCGCGCGCCACAAAGGTCAAGGGACGCCAGCCGGTCACGCTCCATCCGGCCGATGCCGCCGCCCGCGGCATCGCCGACGGCGACCTCGTGCGCATCTTCAACGATCGCGGCGCCTGCCTGTCGGCGGCACGCCTGTCGGATCGCATCCGGCGCGGCGTGATCCGCCTCTCCACGGGCGCCTGGTTCGACCCGTCCGACGCCGGCTCGAACCAGCCGCTCGAGAAGCACGGCAATCCGAATGCCCTGACGCTCGACATCGGCGCCTCCAAGCTCAGCCAGGGATGCATTGCCCAGACCTGCCTGGTCGAGATCGAGCGCTTCGATGGTCCGGCGCCGCCGGTCACGGCCCATCGGCCGCCGGAGTTCGTGAGGCGTTGAAGTTCATGGTCTTGCGGACCGCGAGCGTCCCGCGCGCGGTCCGCAAGACCATGACCCGGACAAAGCACAAAAGGCCCGTCCTTGCGGACGGGCCCTACGCACGCGACTACTGAAGCCGTCTGCTACGCGGCGGCCTTGGTGAACTTCTCGATGCGCTCCTGGACCGGACGGACGACGTCGTCCGCGGCCTTGCGCATGTAGGCGCCGAGATCCTGGGCCTGGGCAATACGAGCCTCCAGGCGGCCGCGCCAGTACTTGGCGGTGATGTCGAACGCCTCGATCGGCGTCTTGGCGGCGACGAGGTCGCGCATCGCGGCGAAGCCGGCATCGGCGTCTTCCTTGGCGACCTCGAGAGCCTTCAGGCTGATCCGGGTCGCGCCGTCGCGCGCCTGCGTGAGCTGGGTGTTGAGCTCGGTCGATGCCGTGTGGGCGGCCTTGCTGATCTGATCGAGGCTCTCGGTCGCCTTGCGGACGCCGATCTGGGCAAACTCGCGGACGCGCTCGCCGGCGGCCTTGGTGGTCTCGTTGGCGTGCTCGACGACGTTGTCGATGGCGGCATTGGTGGTGGTCATGATTGGATTCCTGCTCAAGTTGAACAACGGGTGAATGACTTTGCTGATGGGGCGTATATGGGATCGCTATGGTGCATTGCAACATAGATTTGTGCAGTGCGATAAAGAATCTCGTTTATCATTGTTAATCAATAGATTAGGCTTCAAACAAGCAAGATGAACCGACTTGGCACGCCGTCGGGTCGCTATCGGGAGGACCGCGCATGGACCAGCAGCTCTCGGGCATCGATGCGTCGTTTCTCTATCTCGAGACGCCGGAGACCCCCATGCACGTGGCGGGCCTCACCTACTTCCAGCTGCCTGAAGGCTTCGAAGGCAGCTTCTACCGGCACTTCCGGCGCTTCTTCGAAAGCCGCCTCCACACCATCCCGATCTTTTCCAAGCGCCTCGCGCCGTCGCTCTACGACCTCGACCATCCGGGCTGGGTCGAAGCCGACGACATCGACCTCGACTATCACCTGCGCGAGACGACGCTGCCCGCGCCGGGAACCGAGGCGCAGCTCGAGGAGGTCATCGGGCGGCTGCACGCCAACACGCTCGATCGCAGCCGGCCGCTCTGGCAGTTCTATGTCATCTCCGGCCTGGCGGATGGCCAAGGCGTTCTCTACTCGAAGGTCCATCACGCGGCGATCGACGGCGGCGCCGGAATGGCGATCAACAAGGCGCTCTACGACGTGACGCCGACTCCGCGCGAGGTCGCACCTCCACCACCCCGGGCGGCCGCCGCCAGGCCCGCGCCGAGCTCGCCCACGGCCGTCGATCCGCTCAAGGGCATCACGGACATCATGGGCAACATGATGCGCCAGCAGGTTCGCCTGTGGCAGGCCGCGCCCGATATCGTCAACGCCATGACCAGCGCCTTCCTCGCCAAGCCGGGCGAGACGCCCAAGGCGCTCGGCACGTTGCAGAGCCTGGTCAGTCAGTTGCCGACGCTCAACGCCCCGAAGACCCCGTTCAATGCCACCATCACGCGCGAGCGCAGCTATGCCGCGCGCACCATCTCGCTCAGCGACGCCAAGGCCGTCGGCAAGGCGAGCGGCGCCAAGCTGAACGACGTCGTCATGGCGGTCTGCGCCGGCGCCCTGCGGCGCTATCTGCAGGAGAAAGGCCAGCTCCCCGACAAGCCGCTGATCGCCGGCGTGCCGATCAGCCTGCGCGAGCCCGGCGACACACGACAGAACAACCAGGTCTCCGGGATGCTGTGCCAGATCGCGACCGACATCGCCGATCCGGCCGAGCGGCTGCGGGCGATCGCCAAGTCCTCTTCCGAATCCAAGCAGATCGCCGGCACCTTTCGCGATGCAGTGCCGCAGGACTTCGCCTTCGTCGGCGCGCCGATCCTCCTGCAGCTGGTCATGCTGGTCTATGGCCGCAGCGGGCTCGCCGATCGGCTGCCGATGCCGATGAACGTCACCATATCCAATGTACCCGGTCCGCCGATGCCACTCTATTGCGCCGGCGCCAAGGTGACGGCGCTTCATCCCGTCTCGATCCCGGCACACGGAGCCGCCCTCAACATCACCGTGCAGAGCTACATGGATGCCTTGAACTTCGGCCTGACCGCCGATCGTCGGGCGGTGCCCGATGTGGCGCTGCTCGGTGATTACCTCGTCACCGAGGCGGAGGAGCTCAAGGCGGCCGTGGCAATCTCCTGAGCCCGAATCCGGATCGCGGGTCCTGGTTGAATCGCTTCCGCCCTGTTCCCAAGTGTGAGAATCTGGCTACGACAACGAGGAGATCGAATGACGGCCGCCGCTCAAGCGCTGCATCCCCCATCGCGGACTCTCCTGCTGCTCGAGGGCCGCGCCGTCCAGGAACTCGGCGCCTTCATGCTGTTGCGGCCCTGGCTCGCTGCGGCACCGCGCGGCGATGGCCATCCCGTGCTGGTCTTTCCCGGTCTGCTGGCCAGTGACCTGTCCACCCGGCCGCTGCGCAGCTTCCTCAAGACCCAGGGCTATGCGGCCCACGGCTGGAGCGAGGGCCGCAATCTCGGCCTGCGTCCCGGCGTCGAGCAGGCGATGATGGAACGGATCGAGGAACTCTACGCCCGCCATGGCGGCCGCAAGCTCAGCCTGGTCGGCTGGAGCCTCGGGGGCATCTATGCCCGCCAGCTCGCCAAGCGCCTGCCCGACAAGGTGCGGTCTGTGATCAGCCTCGGCAGCCCGTTCACCGGCAGCCCGAAGGCGACCAATGCCTGGCGTGTCTACGAACTCGCCTCGGGACAGCGCGTCGACGATCGCGACAATCACATCGCCGGCGCGCTCGCCGATCCGCCGCCGGTTCCAACCACCTCGATCTTCAGCCGCTCCGACGGCATCTGCGCCTGGCAGACCTGCCTCAACGAGGAGCGCGACGAGGTCGAGAACATCGAGGTCTACGGCAGCCATTGCGGCCTCGGCCATCACCCGGCCGCCGTCTACGCCATCGCCGACCGCTTGGCCCAGCCGGAAGGCCAGTGGAAGAAGTTCGACCGCTCGGGCTGGAAGAGCATGGTCTACCCGGACTGGCGCCGGGGGTAGGCTCAACTCATCCCAGGTTCGTGAGTTGTACAAGGTTTGGTCAACCAACTACCTCATCCTGAAGAGCCTGTGACTTTTTCGATAGTCGCTTTTGGGGCGATTGATGAGGTCGCTGCCGCGAACTTTTCTGTCGTCCTGAGCGCAGCGAAGGACCTCATCGCCGCGTGGTACGAGTGTACTTTGGAACTTCTGGCGATGAGATCCTTCGCTGCG
>JALHMO010000124.1 GCA_022844015.1 Reyranella sp.
ATGCAATCGTACCTCCCCTCCTGCATCTCCTGCAGGATGGTCTCCCAGCGCGTGTCGACGAACTCCGGCACCAGCGACAGGCGGCGGGCGATGTCGTCCATCAGATCGACCTCGAAGCCCATCCTCTGGCCGTCGGCGACGTACTCGAAGGGCGGGTTGACGAAATAGGTCCCGATGCGAAGCTTGCCGGGCGCCAGTGTCTTGCCGCGCCCGGCTTGCGGCGCGCAGGCGGCGAGTGCCGCGCTGGGCATCAGGGCAAGTGCCCAGGCGACGAGGCGGCGGCTGGCGCCGGCGGGCGATCGATTCGCGGTCATGACCGCCGCGAGTTCAACCCGTTCGAACCGGAAAGGCAACCGACCGCGCGGCGCTCATGCGGACGAGTCATGGCCGGGAGATCAAGCCCCTGCCACGCTCGCGATCTCGGCCCGGAGCTCGGCGATGCCCAGGCCTGTCTCGCTGCTGGTCGCCAGCGCCCGCGGATGAGCGGCGCCGTACTGGCGGGCGGCGGCCTCGGCGGCGGTGACGGCGCGGGCGATGTCGGCCGGCTTCAGCCGGTCGGCCTTGGTCAGCACCAGCTGGTAGGAGACGGCCGCCCTGTCGAGGTTCTTCATGGTCTCGCGGTCGGCGTCCTTGACGCCGTGGCGGGCGTCGATCAGCAGGCAGACCCGCTTGAGCGTCGGGCGGCCGCGCAGGTAGGCGACCGCCAGATCCTGCCACGCCTCCTTGAGCGAGCGCGACACCCGGGCGAAGCCGTAGCCAGGCAGGTCGACCAGGAACAGCCGACCGCCGAGGTCGAAGAAGTTGATCTGCTGCGTATGCCCGGGATTGGACGAGGTTCGCGCCAGCGACCGCCGGCCGGTGACCGCGTTGACCAGGCTCGATTTGCCGACGTTGGAGCGTCCGGCAAAGGCGACCTCGGGCAGGGCGATGGCCGGCAGCGATTCGAGGGACGCAGCGCCGGCCACGAAATCGCATGGGCCGGCGAACAGCTTGCGGGCCGCTTCGAGCTCCTGTGGGGTTCGTGCATAGGCGTCGAAGTCGGCCATCAACCCTTCTTGGCCGCGCCCTTGCCGCCCTTCTTGCCACCGCTGCCACCGCCGGTATTGCCGCCGCCACCGGACGCGGCCGCCGGCGCCGCCACCGCCGCCACGGCGGGCTTCGCCTTGCCGCCGATCTGCACCCCGTGCTTTCGCATGATGTAGTACTGCTGGGCGATCGACAGGATGTTGCTCCACGCCCAGTAGATCACCAGGCCGGCCGCGAACGGCGCCAGCATGAAGGTGAACAGGATCGGCAGGAACTGGAACACCCGGGCCTGCACCGGATCGGTCGGCTGCGGGTTGAGCTTCTGCTGCAGGTACATCGTGACGCCCATGATGATGGGCCATATGCCGATATTGAAGAAATGAAAGATCTCGGGCACCTGCCAGGGGAACAGGCCGAAGCCGGTCATGATGGTCAACGGATCGGGCGCGCTCAGATCCTTGATCCAGCCGAAGAAGGGCTGGTGACGCATCTCGATCGAGGTGTAGAGCACCTTGTAGAGCGCGAAGAAGACGGGGATCTGCACGATGATCGGCAGGCAGCCGGCCGCCGGGTTGACCTTCTCGCGGCGATAGAGCTGCATCAGCTCCTGGTTCATGCGCTGGCGATCCTCGCCGAAGCGTTCCTTGAGCTTCTCCATCTCCGGCTGCAGCGCCTTCATCTTGCTCATCGCCGCATAGGACTTGTTGGCCAGCGGGAAGAACACCGCCTTGACGATCACCGTCAGGACCAGGATCGAAAGGCCGAAATTGCCGAGCTGCACGTAGAGCCACTCGAGCAGCCAGAACAGCGGCTTGGTGAAGAACCAGAACCAGCCCCAGTCGATCGTCAGGTCGAACTTCTCGATACCGAGCTTCTTCTCGTAGGCGTCGATGACGCGCACGATCTTGGCGCCGGCGAACAGATGGGAGTCGGACGTCGACGTGGTGCCCGGCGCGATGGTGGTGGCGGGGGCCACGAAATCGAACTGGAACTTGAGATCCGAGCCGGCGCCGGTCGACTTGATCGAGACGTCGACCTTGTTCTTCTGGTCGGGCACCAGCGTCGCCATCCAGTACTTGTCGGTGATGCCGACCCAGCCGCCGGTGGTGGTGAATTTCTGCTGCTTGTTGTCCTTGAAATCGGAATAGCCGAATTCCTTGAGGCTGCCGTTGAAGACGCCGTACGGGCCTTCATGCAGGATGTAGATGCCCTCGGCCGGCGGCTCGCCGTAGCGCACGACCAGGCTCCACGGATAGAGCGTCACCGGCTTGTCGGTCTTGTTCTCGACGCTCTGCTTGACGTCGAACATGAAGAATTCGTCGATGCTGATGTCGAGGCCGAAGATCAGGCCCTGGCCGTTGTCCCAGGTGAGCTTGACCGGTTTGCCCGGTGCGACCGTCGTCCTGTCGGCAGTCCACAGCGTGTCGGGACCGGGCAGCTTGATCGAGGCGTCCGACGTCGACCAGCCGAACTCGGCATAATAGGGATGGGCGCTGCCGACCGGCGACAGCACCGGCACCGGAGGGCTCTTGGGATCGATGGTGACGCGATACTTCACCAGGTTCACGTCGTCGATGCGCGCGCCCTTGAGCGCGATCGAGCCGACCAGCTCGGGCGTGTCGAACGTGACGCGCGGCGAGCGCTCGAGCGCTTCCTTGCGGCTCACGATCTGTGCCGGTGCGCCGGCAACGGGCGGAGCGCCCGGGGCGCCGGGTTGACCGGTCGGGGCCTGCGGTGTGCCGGGCTGGCCGGTCGTCTGCTGCTGGCTGCCGTTGACCGGAGGCTTGGCCGGCGGGAAGGCCGCCTGCCAGCCCACGATGATCAGCACCGAGAGCACGATCGCGACGATAAGGTTCTTCTGGTCCATTGAATCGAACTCCGGCAGCGCGTCAGGCGCGCTCGACGGGATGACAGGAAAGCGGTGAACGTTGCGCGGTGGCGCCACGGAGATCGGAGGAGGCGGGCGGAACGGGGTCGTAGCCGCAGCCACCCCACGGACCGCAGCGACAGAGCCGCAACCCGGCGAGCCAGCTGCCCTTCATGGCGCCGTGGCGTCCCACAGCCTCGGCGGCATAGGCCGAGCACGACGGTTCGTAGCGGCAGGCGCCGACGAAGAAATAGGCGAGCGTCAGCTGATAAAGCCGGATCGCTCCCCGCAGCAGACCGACCATCGCGGAAGAAAGCATGCGGCCCGGAAACTGGCGATTTGCCGGCCCCTGCGCAAGCGGTCCGTGGGGGGTCATGGCGTCGCGACTGCGAGCGCGCGCAGCCGCTTCAGCGCCTGCTCGAGCTCGGCACGCATCAGCGCGAACGCGCGGCCGAGGGCGGCCTGGCGGCCGACCAGGACATAATCGAGGTCAGGGTGGGCGCGGGTCGGGATGACCTGCCGGGCTATCTCGCGCAGGCGTCGGCGGACGCGGTTGCGCACGACCGCGTTGCCGACCTTGCGGCTGACGGTGAAGCCGACACGAATCCGGGGCCCGGGGCCGGAGGGGGCGAGGTCGGCGGGGACAGGAGCCACCTGGACGATGAAGCCGGGCATGGCGCAGCGCCGCCCGGCCTGGACACGCAGGAAGTCGCGGCGGTTCGGCAGGCGCCCCAGTCGCGCCGCGCTCAAACGGTCCGCGCCGCGCTCACGGGCGCTAGGCCGACAGGCGCTTGCGGCCCGAGCGGCGGCGGTTGGCGATGACCTTGCGGCCGCCGACCGTTGCCATCCGGGACCGGAAGCCGTGCCGCCGCTTGCGCACCAGCTTGCTCGGCTGATAGGTGCGTTTCATGACGCAACTCCTGTAAATGCAAGGCCCCCGCGCGTACCCGGCGGGGGCAAAATCGTGGGCGAGGGTAATAAGCGCGGTGGCGCGTCGAGTCAACGGCGGGCTAGCTTCCCCGCATGTCCCTGGTCCTGCACGGTTATCGCTACAGCGTCTACAATCGCATCGCCCGCCTGGTGCTGGCCGAGAAGGGCGTCGAGTGCGCCCGCGCCGAGATCGACCCGTTCGCCCTGCCGGTTCCGCAGGCCTATCTCGACCTGCACCCGTTCGGCCGGGTGCCGACCCTGGTGCATGACGGCTTCGTGCTCTACGAGACCGGCGCCATCTCGCGCTATGTTGACCGTGCCTTCGCCGGGCCGGCCCTGCAGCCGGCGGCGCCGCGCGCCCAGGCGCGCATGGACCAGATCATCTCCGTGGTCGATTCCTACGGCTACTGGCCGATGGTCCGACAGGTCTTCTCGCACGGCGCCTTCCGCCCGGCCGCCGGCCGGCCGGCCGACCCCGGTGAGATCGAGGCCGGCCTCGCCGGTTCGGCCAAGGTCCTGGCGGCGCTCGAAGCGCTGGCCGGACCCGACGGCTTCCTGGTCGGCGATCAGGTCTCACTCGCCGACCTTCATCTCGGCGCCATGGTCGCCTACCTCGCGGCGGCGCCGGAAGGTGCTGCGCTGTTGCGCGAACAGCCACGGCTGGAGGGGTGGTGGCATTTGGTCAGCCGGCGACCGAGCTTCGCGGCGACCGACCCGGGGTTGCCGGGAAAACCTTGATCCTCATGTTCATCCGGACCGCGAGCGTCCCGCTCGCTCGTGAATCCATGAGCGAGCGGGACGCTCGCGATCCGGAAGCGCATGAGTCGTCACGCCACCGTGACTCGCATTTGCTTTGAGCGTGCCGGGAGGCGCGTCAATATCGGCGGCGAAACAGGCGACCGTCGAAAATGACCTTGCTGCAATGACCATGCCGTCCTGGCGCCGGCTGATTCCGGTGGCGATCCTGCTGCTGGGGCTGGCGCTGTTCCTGCTCCTCGACTGCAAGCGTTTCGTCTCCTTCGAGATGCTGAGCCGCCACCATGTCGCGCTCGCCGCCTGGGTCGCCCAAAATCCCATGCTGGCCAGTCTGCTCTATTTCGTCGTCTACGCCTTGGTGGTTGCCTTCTCGCTGCCCATCGCCGCCCTGCTCACCCCGATCGGCGGATTCCTGTTCGGCGTCTGGCTCGGCGCCGGGCTGTCGGTGATCGGCGCCACGCTGGGCTCGGTCTTGCTGTTCCTGGCGGCCCGTTCGGCCCTGCACGACGTCTTCCATCGCAAGGCCGGCGCCACGCTGGCGCGCCTCGAGGCCGGCTTCCGGCGCGACAGCTTCAACTATCTGCTCTTCCTGCGCCTGGTACCGGTCTTCCCGTTCTGGCTGGTCAACATCGTGCCGGCCCTGCTCGGCATGCGGCTCGGTCCCTACATCCTGGCGACGGTGATCGGCATCATCCCGGCGGCGATCGTCTATGCCAGCCTGGGCGCCGGCCTGGGCATGGTGATCGAGCGCGGCGAGGTGCCCGATCTCGGCATCATCTTCGAATGGCGCATCCTGCTGCCGCTGCTCGGCCTGTCGCTGCTCGCCCTGATCCCGGTCGTCTATTCGCGCCTGCGTCCCGGCCCGACCTCGCCAAGGTGAGATGACCGAAACGCTCACCCCGGACGTCTGCATCGTCGGTGCCGGCTCGGCCGGCCTGGTGGTCGCCGCCGGGGCCGCCCAGCTCGGGCTCGAGGTCGTGCTGGTCGAGCGCGCACTGATGGGCGGCGATTGCCTCAACCACGGCTGCGTGCCGTCGAAGGCGCTGATCGCCGCCGCCCGGATGGCGCAGGCCCAGCGGCTCGGCGGCGCCTTCGGCGTGGTGCCGGTCGAGCCGCGGATCGACTTCGCCAAGGTGATGGACCATGTCGCGGCGACGATCGCCGCCATCGCGCCCAACGACTCGGTCGAGCGCTTCGAGGGAATGGGGGTGCGCGTGCTGAAGGAAGAGGCGCGCTTCGTCGGCCACTCCGAGCTGCAGGCCGGGCCGCATCGGATCAGGAGCCGGCGCATCGTGCTGGCGACCGGCTCGCGCGCCGCAGTGCCGCCGATCCCCGGCCTTTCCGATCTGCCCTTCCTCACCAACGAGACGCTCTTTGCCAACCGCACCCTGCCAGTCCATCTTCTCGTCATCGGCGGCGGACCGATCGGTCTCGAGATGGCGCAGGCGCACCGGCGGCTGGGCGCGCGCGTCACCGTGCTGGAGGCGGCCGGGTTCCTGCCCAGGGACGATCCCGAGCTGTCGGCCATCGTCATCGCCCGTCTGCGCGCAGAGGGTGTCGAGCTCCGCGCACCGGCCAGGATCGCGCGTGCCGAGCGCACCCCGACAGGATTGGCGCTGATCCTGGAGGACGGCGAGCGAGTCGAGGGCTCCCATCTCCTCGTCGCCGCCGGGCGCACGCCGACGATAGACGGGCTCGATCTCGAGAAGGCCGGAGTCGCCTGCACGAAGCGCGGCATTGCCGTCGATCGGGCCCTGCGAACCTCCAACCGCAACGTCTGGGCGATCGGCGACTGCAACGGCCTCTATGCCTTCACCCACATGGCCGGCTACGAGGCCTCACTGTTCATTCGCGGCGCACTGTTTCGCGCGCCCGCCCGGCTCGATGCGTCGATCGTGCCGTGGGCGACCTACACCGACCCGGAGCTGGCGCAGGTCGGCCTCGGCGAGAAGGCCGCGCGGGAGAAGCACGGCGATGCGATCAAGGTCCTGCGCTGGCGTCTCGAGGACAACGATCGCGCCCGGGCCGAGCGCGAGACCGACGGGATGGTCAAGGCGATCACCACGCGCGGCGGCCGCATCCTCGGCGCGGCGATTGCGGCACCGCATGCCGGCGAGCTGATCCAGCCATGGTGCCTGGCGATCGGCAAGCGATTGGGCATCTCAGCCCTGGCGGGGTTCGTGCCACCCTATCCGACGCTGGGCGAAGCGAGCAAGCGCGCCGCCGGCAGCGCCTTCACGGACGCGCTGTTCGGCCCGCGCACGCGACGGCTTGTGCGCCTGCTGGCAAAGCTTCCGGTGTGGTGAGAGTTTCGAGGCCCATATCCCCTTTTCCATCCTGGGCGACGCGCCTGTCCTGAGCGAAGCCGAAGGACCGGATCTCATCGCCAGAGGTCCCAATTCACGCTGGTGGCAGACGGCGACGAGGTCCTTCAGGTCGATCAGGACGACGGAGAAAGGCACGACTCCCGGGCGATAGCGCCGGCGCATCGATCCCATAGGGAGGCGATATTTCAGCGCACGCGGCGCTCCCGGCATGGTGCGGCCACCCGCAAGGGCAACCCATCGATCCAGGAGACGAACATGATGACCAAGCTTACCATCGCCGCCGCCCTCAGCACCGCGCTGCTGGCGGGCGTCGCCGTCCAGACCTACGCCCAGGGCAATATCGAGAAGTGCTACGGCGTCGCCAAGGCCGGCAAGAACGATTGCCAGACCGCGACCTCGTCGTGCGCCGGCACGTCCAAGAAGGACGCCCAGGCGGACGCCTGGCTCAGCGTCCCCAAGGGCACCTGCGAGAAGATCATCGGCGGCCGCCTGAGCTGAACCACGCGCGCCGGTTCCGGTCGAGCAACCGGGGCCGGCGTTCGCTCCCTCCGGAGGATTTGCCATGAAGGACATTGCCATGACGGGCGTTTCCCGACCCGTGCCGGCGCACGGTCGACAGTCGTCGACGCGGACCATCGCCGGCCGGCTCGATGCCGCCCGCACCCTGGCCGGCCAGTTCCCGCTGTCGCTCCTCGAGCTCGCCATGCGCGTGGCGGTCGGCGCCACCTTCTTCCGTTCGGGCATGAACAAGGCGCAGAGCTTCGATACCGCGATCGTGCTGTTCCGCGAGGAGTATCGCCTGCCGCTGCTGCCACCCGAGATCGCGGCCTGGCTCGGCACCGCGGTCGAGCTGTCGGCGCCGATCCTGCTGGTGCTCGGCCTGTTCGCCCGGCTGGGGGCGGCGGCTCTGCTCGCCATGACCCTGACAATCCAGTTCCTGGTCTATCCGGCCAACTGGCCGGAGCACTTGATGTGGGCCTCGATCCTGGCCTACGTCCTGACGCGCGGCCCCGGGGCGCTGTCGATCGACCGCGCCATCGCGTTCAACCTGTTCGGCCGCGCCTAGCTCGCCTGGGCTGCAGGTGATTGCCGACGAGAGGGAGGCCAGCCCATGACCCGACCGCGCATCGTCATCGTCGGTGCCGGGTTCGGCGGCCTCAGCGCCGCCGTCGGGCTGGCCGGCGCCGACGCCGACGTCACGGTCGTCGACCGCCGCAACTATCACCTCTTCCAGCCGCTGCTTTATCAGGTGGCGACAGCCGGCTTGTCGCCGGCGCAGATCGCCTCGCCGATCCGTGCCATCCTGCGCCGCGCCGGCAACGTCCGCGTCGTGCTGGGCAAGGTCTCGGGCATCGACAGGGAGCGGCGGGTGGTGAAGGTCGACGACCGGCCCGGCCTCGCCTACGACCACCTGATCCTCGCTACCGGCGCGCGCCATGCCTATTTCGGCCACGACGACTGGGAAACGGTGGCGCCGGGCCTCAAGACGATCGACGACGCCACCGGCATCCGCCGCCGCATCCTCACCGCCTTCGAGCATGCCGAGGCGGCCGACTCGCCGGAGGCCCGACGCCGGCTCCTGACGTTCGTCGTGATCGGCGGCGGGCCGACAGGCGTGGAGATGGCGGGCGCCATCGCCGAGCTCGCCCATGCCGCCCTGCGCCATGATTTCCGCACCGTCGATCCGCGCGAAGCGCGGATCGTGCTGGTGGAGGCAGGCGGCCGCCTGCTCGCTTCCTTCCCCGAGGCGCTGAGCAAAGCCGCTCGCGATTCGCTCGAACGACTGCATGTCGAGGTACGCCTCGGCGCGCCGGTCTCGGCGTGCGACGCCGACGGCGTGACGATCGGCGAGCAGCGCCTGGATGCGGCGACGATCGTCTGGGCGGCCGGCGTCGCCGCCTCGCCGGCAGCACGCTGGCTCGGCGTCGAGGCCGATCGCGTCGGCCGGGTCAAGGTCGCGCCCGACCTGTCGCTGCCCGCCCATCCGGAGATTTTCGTCATCGGCGACACCGCGCATGTCGTCGACGCCACGGGCCAGCCGCTGCCCGGCCTCGCCCCGGTGGCCAAGCAGCAGGGCGCCTACGTGGCCCGCCTGCTGCGCAGCCGGATCGCCGGACACCAGGCGCCGCCGCCGTTCCGCTACCGCAGCTATGGCACCATGGCGACCATTGGCCGGCGCTCCGCGGTCGCCGATTTCGGCTGGGTCCGCTTCGACGGCACGGTGGCGTGGCTGCTGTGGGGCGCCGTGCACATCTCTTTCCTGATCGGCTTCCGCAACCGGCTGGTCGTCATCCTCGACTGGCTGTGGTCGTACGTGACGTTCCAGTCGGGTGCGCGGCTGATCACCGGGCCGGGATCGAGTTAGCTCGGTCCTATGGGATGGCCAGACGATCCGCATCGCGCGGAACTGGTCTCGGGCGACTTCCGGTGCTCGACACGAATGTTATTTCCGACATTCGCAAGCGCGACCGTGCCCATCCCAACGTTGCCGAATGGGTCTCACGCACGCCGGTCAGGGACATCGGAACGAGCGTGACGCCCAGGGACGAGTTGTGTCGGATCCACGCTCCGGGCGTGGAAGGAGCACCGCCGCGATTGCACCGACGCCGGAAAATCCCGATCATCGCCGCCAATCGAGGAGTATCCGGATGAAAGCGTCGATCTCCGCCTGGTTGCTCGCCGCAACCTTGGCAATGGGTGCTACCGCCACGCTCGCGCAGCAACCGCCGCCACCGGCCGCCAGCATGGCACCGACGCCGCCCAAGCTCGGCCTCAAGGTCGAGCTCGAGCCGGCGGCGATGGCCCTGGTCAAGGCGATGAGCGACAAGCTCGCCGCGGCCAAGACGATGAGCTTCACGGCCGTCACCGGCTACGAAAGCCCGGCGCGCACCGGCGAGCCGCTACTCTACATGACGCTGTCGCGGGTCGTCTTGCAGCGCCCCGACAAGTTGCGCGTGATCACCTTGGGCGATGGCCCGGAGACCGAGTTCTACTACGACGGCAAGACCGCCCAGGCGTTCGAGCCGGCGGTCAACCTGGTGGCGACGGCCGAGGCGCCCAATACGATCGACGCCATGCTGCTCGCCGCCTACCGGCACGCGGCGATCTACTTTCCTTTCACGGACGTCATCGTCTCCGATCCGATGGCCGACCTCTCCAAGGGGCTGCAGATCGCCTTCGTCGTCGGCAAGTCGCGAGTCGTGGGCGGCGTGCCGACCGACATCGTCGTGCTGGCCGACCAGGCAACCCATCTGCAGATCTGGATCGGCAGCGACGACAAGCTACCGCGCATGATCCGCGCCACCTACATGAACGACCCGTCGCGCTATCGCCACACCGTCGAGCTCTCCAGCTGGAAGCTCGACGAAGCGGTGCCGGCCGACGCGTTCACCTCGCCCAGGCTGGCGGGTGCACGGAAGATCCCGTTCGCCCGTCCCGATGCACCGCCGCCCGCCAAGAAGTGAACCCTCGACAGGAGAGCACCATGAACAGGATCCTGATTGCCGCCTGCGCGATCGCCATCTCCGTCCCCCCCGGCGAGGCCGGCGCCTGGGGGCATGGCGGCGGCTGGAGCGGCGGCCGCGGCTCGTGGAGCGCCTCGGACGCGCGCGGCGGCAGCATCTCGGGCGGCGGCGGCTCGTGGACCGCCGACGGCTATCGCGGCGGCACCGCGAGTGGCGGCGGCGGCTCGTGGAATGCGACCGGCTACCGGGGCGGCACGGCGAGCGGCGGCGACGGCTCGTGGAACGCCACGACGACGTCGGGCCAGCACTACTACGGCGGCTCCGATACCTGGCACGGCGGCTACTACCACGCCTACAACGCGCCAACCGTGGTAAATTCCTACAACGCCAACTGCTACAATTGCGGCGGCTGGAACAATGGCGGCGCGGTCGCCGCCGGGGTGCTGGCCGGCGCGGCCGTGGGGGCCGCCGCGGCGTCAGCCTCGAACGCCCAGGCCTATAATGCCGGCGTTGCCGCAGGGGCAGCGGCGGCGACCGTCGGCACCCTCTACGGCACCCTGCCTCCCGGCTGCACCTATCAGCCGATCGGCAGCACGCCTTACTACAGCTGTGCGAATGGCAGCTGGCTCAGCCCGTCCTACGGCGCCAACGGCGTGTACTACCGCGTCGTGCCGATGCCGTAGCTTTCTCCTCCCCACGCAGTGGGGAGGTGTCGCCGCCTGCCCGGAGCGAAGCCGAAGGGTCTTCGGCGACGGGTCATAGGCCTTCCGGATCGCGAGCATCTTGCTCGCTCAGTTTCATGAGCGGCGGCCCGGAAGCCCATGACCCCTCCGCCTCGTAAAACGGGGCACCTCCCCAAGCGAACCTTGGGGAGGAATTCATGACGCCGTCGGGGCTGCGGTCACCCACGGGAAAGCCAGCACCTCGCGGACGAAGGCGCCGACGGCGGGGACGTGCGGGCGGCCGCGGACGGTGACGACCTGGATGATGCGGGTGATCTCGGGATCGATCAGCGGGCGGACGCACAGGCCGGGCATGGTGACGGCGAACTCGGGGATGAAGGTGAAGCCGAGGCCGGCCAGCGCCATGCTCTGCACCCAGTCGTCGCGGTTCGAGCTGAACACCATCGGCACCGTGGTGCCCCGCTCGCGCCACAGGCGGCCGGCGTGGCCGAAGAACTCGCAGTCGGTGCGATTGAGATAGGCCATGCCGTCGAGCTCCTCGACGCGCACGGCGTTCTGCCTCTCGAAGGCGTGGCCGGGGCAGACGCCGATCACGAAGCGCTCGTCGTACAGCCGCCGCGCGTGGAAGCGATCGTCGATCTCCTCCGGCTGGCCGTAGATCGCGACGTCGAGCTCGCCCTTCGCGAGGCGTTCGCGCAGCTCGTCCGACGAGCCGTCCTGCACCGCCAGCCGCACCTTGGGATGGCGCTCGCGGAAGGCCTGCAGGAAGGGCACGAAACGGTGCGGCCCGATGGTGCACATCATGCCGAGCCTCAGCTCGACATCCTCGAGCCGGCCGAAGCTCCTGGCACGCTCCTTGGCGGCGTCGGTCTCGATCAGCACCTGGCTCAAGTGCGGGCGCATCATCTCGCCCAGGCCCGTGAGATGCGTGTTGTTGCGCTCGCGGCGGAACAGCGGGCCGCCCAGCTCGTCCTCCAGCGCCTTGATGGCACGCGTCAGCGACGGCTGCGAGACATGGCACGCGTCCGCCGCGCGGGTGAAGTTCAGCGTCTCGCAAACCGCGAGAAAATAGCGAATCTGGTGCATTTCCACGGCGGTGGTCCCCCGAGTGCGCCCGCTGGAGCACGGTCTGCCTGGCTGGGGGCAGCCGAGCAGAAGGCCGTGCTCCAGGATCCTGGAATCTAGAGCAGCGTCCGCTTCGGTCGAAGGCGTGCGATCGAAACGAACGCTGCTCCAGTGTGCCCGAGACGATCATAGCCTGCGGCTATCGACTGCCATACCCGAAGGTATTTCCGCCGGTGTGCGACTGTCGCCAGACTGGCCAGCCATGACCCTCACGGCAACGCTTCTGGAAGTGAGCCGGCACCATCGGGCGGCGCTCAGCGCCCGCGATCGCGCCGATTTCGAGGACGAGCTCGACCGCCTGCGCATGCTGCGGGTGCCCGAGGACGGTCTGGCCGTGGGCGACTACCTCCCCGACTTCGCGCTCGCGGACGCCGCGGGGCGCACCTGGACCTCGGACGAGCTGCTCGACCGCGGGCCGCTGGTGCTGGCGCTGTTTCGCGGCGACTGGTGCCCGTTCTGCGAGCTCACCATGGCGGCGCTCGAGACGGCGCGGCCGACGATCGAGGCGCTGGGTGCCACGACGGTCGGCGTCATGCCCAACCTGCCGCCGGCGATCGCCCGCACCGCCGCACGCCGTCGTCTCGGCTACCTGCTGCTGAGCGATCCCGCCAACGCCTTCGCCCGCACCTGCGGGCTGGCCTACGATCTCTCGCCCGGCCACGTCCGCATCCACCGGGAGCGCGGCCGCGACCTCCCGGCGATGCATGGCGATCAGACGTGGCGGCTGCCGGTCCCCGCCGTGTTCGTCGTCGAGCCCACCGCGCGGGTCGCCTTCGCCTTCTCCGACGCCGACCCGTCGCGCTGGCCCGATCCCGAGGAGCTGCTGACGTCCCTGCGCGAGCTCGGCGATGCGCAGGCGCTATTGAATCGGTAGGGAAGCGGCATTTCAGCCACGCCGGCCGGGCGCGCAAGGTGCGATCACCAGTTACGGGAGATCGCACATGCTTCAAGGCAAGACGGCCATCGTCACAGGATCGACCAGCGGCATCGGGCTCGGCATTGCCGAGGCGTTCGCGCGCAGCGGCGCCAACATCGTGCTGAACGGCTTCGGCGACGCCATGCAGATCGAGAGAACCCGCGCCGACCTCGCGGCGCGCACCAATGCCCGCGTCGTCTACTCGCCGGCCGACATGAGCAAGCCCAGGGCAATCGAGCAGATGGTGCGCCAGACGGTCGACGCCTTCGGCACCGTCGACATCATGGTGAACAACGCCGGCATCCAGCACGTGGCGCCGATCGAGGAATTTCCCGAGGAGAGATGGGAGGCGATCCTCGCCATCAATCTCAGCTCGGCCTTCCACGCCACCAAGCTCGTGCTGCCCGCCATGCGGCGCAAGGGCTGGGGCCGGCTGATCAACGTCGCCTCGGCGCACGCGCTGGTCGCCTCGCCCTACAAGGCGGCCTATGTCGCGGCCAAGCACGGCGTGCTCGGCCTCACCAAGGTGACGGCGCTCGAGACGGCCGAGGACGGCATCACCTGCAACGCCATCTGCCCCGGCTACGTGCGCACCCCGCTGGTCGAGCGGCAGATCGACGACCAGGCCCGGGCGCACGGCATCCCGCGTGAAAAAGTCATCACCGACGTGCTGCTGCAGAGGCAGCCCAACAAGCGCTTTGTCGAGGTCGCCGAGCTGGCGGCGCTGGCCCTCTTCCTGTGCAGCGACAACGGCGCCTCGGTGACCGGCGTGGCGCTGCCCATGGACGGCGGCTGGACGGCGCAGTGAGGAGAGGGTGATGGAGATCAAGCGCATCAACCTCGCCCTGCAGGGCGGCGGCGCCCACGGCGCCTACACCTGGGGCGTGCTCGACCGCCTGCTCGAGGACGACCGCGTCGAGGTCGAGGCGGTGTCCGGCACCTCGGCCGGGGCGATGAACGCCGCCGTGCTCGCCGACGGCATGGGGCGCGGCGGACGCGAGGAGGCGCGGCGCTCCCTGGAGGCGTTCTGGCACAACATCAGCCGGGCCTCGCAGGCCGGCCCGTTGCAGCCCACCCCGTTCGACCGCTTCGCCAACGGCTGGAACCTCGACCACTCGGCCGCCTTCGTCGCGTTCGACATGCTGACCCGTATGCTGTCGCCCTATCAGTTCAACCCGATGAACCTCAACCCGCTGCGCCGCGTGCTGGAGGACTCGGTCGACTTCAAGCGCCTCGAGGGCTGCCGGCGGGTGAAGCTGTTCATCAGCGCGACCAACGTGAAGACCGGCAAGGTGCGCGTCTTCCAGTCGGGCGAGATCACGCCCGACGTGCTGCTGGCCTCGGCCTGCCTGCCGTTCCTGTTCCAGGCCGTGACGGTCGACGGCGATCCCTACTGGGACGGCGGCTACATGGGCAACCCGGCGATCTTCCCGCTGATCTACGGGGCCGAGACGCCCGACGTGGTGATCGTCCAGATCAACCCGCTGGGCTGCGACCGCGTGCCCACGACCGCGACGGAAATCATGAACCGGGTCAACGAGATCAGCTTCAACTCGTCGCTGATGCGTGAGATGCGGGCGGTGTCCTTCGTCACCGACCTGATCGACGCCGGCAAGCTCGACAACAACGCCTACAAGCGCATCAACGTCCACTGGATCGAGTCGGAGAAGCACATGAGGGGGCTCGGCGTGTCGAGCAAGCTCAACGCCCGGCTGGAGTTCCTCCTGCACCTCAAGGAGATCGGCCGCCAGGCGGCGGACGACTGGCTCGGCGCCAATTTCGAGGCGATCGGCCGGCGCTCGACCATCGACATCAAGGAAAAGTTCCTGTGACTGCCGACCACACAAGATCGTGCGCCGCGCTAGGCCGGGCCGCCCTCCTCCGATAGACTCGGGAGGCGATGGCTGCCGACCTGACCGTTTCCGCCGAGACCGTGAAGCCAGCGCGCCGCCGACGCGCCGTCTTCGGCCTGTCGTGGCGCATCCTCGGGCTGGTCGTGGTCGCCGTCATGACCGCCGAGGTCCTGATCTTCCTGCCGTCGATCGCCCGCTTCCGCGTCGTCTATCTCGAGCAGCTGATCGAGAGCGGCACGCTCGCCGCGCTGGCGCTCGATGCCACGCCCGACAACATGGTGACCGAGCAGGTCAAGCGGTCCCTGCTCGACAATGCGCGTGTCGACGCCGTGGTCCTGGTCGAGCCCAACAAGCCCAAGCGCGCCCTGATGAACATCGAGCCGCGCCCCAGCATGCCGGGCTACAATCTCAAGGAGCAGGGCTTCTTCAGCCTGATCTGGGATGCCCTCACGGCGATGGCGCACGATGGGCAGCGCTACATCAGGGTCGGCGGCGAATCGTTGCGCCTGCCCCAGGCGATGGTCTGGATCGTCGCCGACGAATGGCCGATGCGCATCGCCATGTACGGCTATGCCGGCCGCATCCTGGCGCTCTCCATCCTGATCGCGCTGTTCACCGCCGGGCTGCTCTATCTCGGCCTGCGCTGGCTGGTGATCCTGCCGCTGCAGGATCTGTCGGCGGCGATGACCGCCTTCCGCCGCGCGCCGGAGGAGGCCGCCGCCGAGCGTGCGCCGACGCGGCGCAACGACGAGATCGGCGTGGTCGATCGCGAGTTCCAGAACCTGCAGGGCGAGCTGCGCGCCTCGCTGCGCCAGAAATCACGCCTCGCCGAGGTCGGCGCGGCGACCAACAAGATCAACCACGACCTGCGCAACATGCTGTCGACGGCGCGGCTCTTGTCGGATCGCCTGGCGCGCAGCGACGACGAGCGCACGCGGGCGCTGGCGCCGACCATCCTGGGCACGATCGACCGGGCGGCCCGCCTGGCGAGCGACGCGATCCAGTATGTCCGCGACCAGCCGGCGCCGCGCCTGACCAGCGTCGACCTCGCCGACCTGGTCGACGAGGTCGGCATCGCGCTGCAGGAGCAGGGCGAGGAAAGCACGCCCAATGTCGTGCGCCAGTGGGTCAACGCGGTCGGCGAGAACAACCACATCCGCGCCGACCGCGATCTGCTCTATCGCGTGTTCGTCAATCTCGGACGCAACGCTTTCGAGGCCGGCGCACGCACCGTCACGGTGCGGCACCAGGCCGACACCGCCAACACCATCATCGATGTCGTCGACGACGGGCCGGGCGTGCCGCAGGCGATCACAGCGCAGATTTTCCGGCCCTTCGCGACCGGCGGCCGGGCCGGCGGTGCAGGTCTCGGCCTGGCAATCGCCCGCGACCTGGTGCGCGCCCACGGCGGCGACATCGCCTTGATGGAAACCAGCGCCAACGGCACGACCTTCCGGTTCACGCTGCCCTACCGCGGGCGCTGATCGCCGGCTGCAGGCAGCCGCAAGTAGAACGGTCCCTCCACTGAGCCTCGTCATGCTCTGCGCCGGTCGGGATGACAGTATTTTTGTGCCGCATGCGAATGCCTTGCGGCCGCCGGGGGGCTTTCAATCCGTCCGGGCGACGCGGAACCCGGTCGTCGCGATCCGGCTCTTCGCGGGTTCCCAGCTGCGCGCTGCCGCCCGAACGAAGACGGGGGTGCTGGTCCAGCCGCCGCCTCGCCGCACGCGCGAGCCGCATTGCCCGGTCGTCCAGGCCTCCTGGGTCCAGGGTGCCTTCTCGTAGCTCGCGTTGCGACAATCCTCAGCCCACTCCCAGACGTTGCCCAGCATGTCGTGCAGGCCGAACGGATTGGCCTGGAACCGGCCGACGGGTGCCGTGTGGACGAAATTGTCGAGGCACTGGAAGGCGGCGTCGGGGTTGAACACCGCGCGCAGTGCCTGAACGCCGCTGCGGTCGGCGACATTGGCGAAGTAGCAGGTCGGCGTGCGATCGTTGCCCCAATAGCGGGCGGTGGTCGTGGAGGCGCGCGCGGCATATTCCCATTCGGCCTCGGACGGCAGGCGATAGCGTTTGCCCGTTTCCTTCGAGAGCCAGCCGGCATAGGCCCTGGCATCGTCCCACGACACGCAGACCACGGGGTCGCTGTCGGTCTGCTCGAAGCCCGGATTGCGCCAGCTCACGCCCGGCCTGTCCGCCCATTTGCCGTTGGCGTCGTAGAGCGCGCAACTGGCGCCGATCGGACGGGCCGTCGCGGCGACAAAGGCGGCGTACTGAGCGCGCGTGACCTCGTATCGGCCGAAGGAAACAGGTTGTGAGATCCTGACCGACCGCAGCGGTGCGGCGAGGTTGCGCGACCGCTCCGGAACCCTTTCCCGGTCTTCCTCGCCGGGGGCAGCTCCCATCACGAAGGATCCCACCGGAAGCGACACCATCTCGGGGCACTGCGGGCAGTCCCTGAAAATCTGCGGTTGTCGAGCCGCGGCAAGAGAAGCCGGGCGTGCCGGCTGCTGGGCCTCCAACTCTGCCCTTTGACGCGCCTCCATCTCGGCCTTCTGCTTCAGCTCGAGCTCGGCCATACGTTTGGCCTCGGCTTCCGCTTTCTGCCTGGCCTCGGCGTCCGCCTTTTGCCTCGCCTCGATCTCGGCTTGCTGCGTCGCGGCGACAGCTGCCCGCTGCTGCGCCTCGACATCAGCGCGCCGTCTGTACTCTGCGTCCGCGTTCTCCCTGGCTTCGCCGTCGGCCTTCTGCCGGGCGGCGCCCTCTGCCATCTGCTGCGGAGCCAGGAAGGCGAACCGGTCCAAAGCCCAGTATCCGGCGCCGGTCGCCGCAACGCCGGCGACGAGCGCCCACGCGAGCGCGCTGCGCCATCGCCTCGCCGGCGGAGCCGGGACAACCGAGGGTGCGGCGCGCGCCGGCGCGAGCGCAATCGTCGCGTCCTCGTTGACTTCGTCGCGCCACATCCCGCTCGCGAAGACCGGGCGCCAGTCGGCGATGCTTTGCGGCCGGTCGTCCGCCTTGAGGCGAAGCGCGACGTCGATGGCGAACAGGAGATTGGCGGCGTACCTGCCGGCACCGACGCTGCGCGCCGACGGCATGGCATTGCTGCCCATCATGCGCCTGGCGGCGCTGAGGGGAGGCTCGCCGGCAATGCAGGCATAGAAGGTCGCCGCCAGCCCGTACATGTCGGTGAACGGTCCCTGTCTCTCGGACGTGAACTGCTCCGGCGCGGCATAGGCGGGCGTGAAGATTGCCGTGAACAGCTGGGTTCGATCCGCCACGGCAAAGCGCGACGCACCGAAGTCGATCAGCGTCGGTACGTCGTCGGGGCCGACGATGATGTTCTCCGGCTTGATGTCGCGGTGCAGGAATCCCGTGGCGTGGATCCGCTCGAGGCCGTCGAGCAGCGGGTGGAGCATGCGCTCGATCGCGGCTTGCGGCAGGCGCGGCTCGCGCTTCAGCCGGCTTGCCAGGCTTTCGCCCTCCAGCAGCTGCATGACGGCGTAGCCCGTCCCGTTTGCCTCCAGGAAATCGAACACGCGCACGACGGCCGGCGCGTGCGCCAGCCTGGCAATGGTCTTGGCTTCGTCGAGGAACTGCCGGCGGCCGTGAAAGAAATCTTCCGCCACCTGGGTCGAGCGCGGCAGGACATTGGTGCCCTCGTGGCGCACGGCCAGCAAGGCCGGCAGATATTCCTTGATGGCGACATCGCGATCGAGATGGGTGTCGCGCGCGCGATAGGTGATCCCGAACGCGCCCTGTCCGAGAACCGACACGATCTGGTACCGGCCGACCCGCGCTCCGCTTGCCAAAGCCGAGTGATGCTCGGTTCGATCGACCTCCGCCTTCACGTCAATGCGATCGCCAGCCATGGTCGCCCGCACGAGTTCATGTCGCATCGTATGGCAAGGGCGAACCGGCGCAAGCCGCGAAGCAAGACCACTCTCTACGCCAGGCGCTGCCGCTCCGCCCGGTCAGGGCATGGCTTTCAGCCGCGCCGTGAACTCGCGAATGCGTTGCGCATTGACGCCGAGGTCGGATTGGCCGCTGCGGCTCTTGGAGCGGATGTCGACCCGGCTGCCGGTGCCATCGGCACGGATACGCACGACGATGTCGTCGCGAAAGCCGAACCACTCGCTGGTCGCGACGGCCTCCAGACGGCCGTCCGCCGGCGCGCGCGCCACGACGTCCCAGCCCATCGCCATGGACGCCTCGTCGACCCGCCTGAAGGCCTCGGCCGGCGGTACCGGCAGGATCACCGGCACGATGTCGGGATAGGCAGAGCGCTGCAGGACGCCGGCGCTCGTGCCGGGCCAGGCCGGAGGGTTGGCGGCGCCGCGGCGGAGCTGCAGGGTGACGACAAGCGGCGGCGGGGCGGCGATATCGGTCGAGATGTCGTTGAGCTCGGGCATCTGCTGGGCGCGCTGGAACCAGCTGAGCGGCGTATAGGCGGCGGCCGCGCCAATGGCGATTGCCAGTACCGCCGCGACGAAGCCGCGCCGGCGGTCGCCGGGCCGGGTCGGCACGACAGTGGCGACGCCCAGCGCGACGCCTGCAACGGCGACATAGAAGCCGTAGCGCATCACACTGATGGCGATGTCCACCCCCAGGCCGGCAAAGCGGTGCAGCGGGCCGGCCAGCCCGACGACCAGCGCGCCGACGCACGCCAGCAAGAACGCCAGGCGCGCCAAACGATGACTGAGCGGATTGGTCGGCCGAACGAACATGGCTGCAGGCCGCATCGTAGCCGCGAACGGCTGGCCACGCACCCGCTCGACAGGGCGGCAACCCATAGGCCGCGCGGGAGCTCTCTACGCCCATAAGTGCTAACTTTTCGGCTACCCTCCCCAGCCTCGCTGGGGAGGTGTCGCTGTCTTACGGCGACGGAGGGGTCATGGGCCCGAGACTCGTGGCTCATGACCCCTCCGATCGCGATGACCCTTCGGCTTCGCTCACGGCAGGCCCGGACACCTCCCCAGCTTCGCTGGGGCGGAACGATCGAAAAGTCAGCGCCTATGAGATCTACGTCCCCGGCGACCAGCCGGGCGGGGCCATCTCGAAGCCGGAGAACTCGAAGCCCGGCGAGACGGTGCAGCCGACCAGGGTCCAGGCGCCGAGCGAGCGCGCGGCCTGCCAGACGTGGCGCGGCACCACCGCCTGCGGCTGCTCGCCGAGACCGAAATCGATGCCGAGCCGGATGCGCCGTACCGTCCGGCCGTCATCGCTCAACGACAGCTCGAGCGGGGCGCCGGCATAGAAGTGCCAGATCTCGTCGGCGTCGACCTTGTGCCAGTGCGAGCGCTCGCCGGCCCTGAGGAGGAAGTAGATCGCGGTCCCGGCGGCCCGCCCTGCGTCGGGCGCGCGGAAGGTCTCGGCAAAGTGGCCGCCTTCCGGATGCGGCCTGAGCCCCAGCCGGGCGATCAGCTCGTCGGCCGTCATCAGAAGGGTGGCGGTACCGTCGCCTTCATCGACGGCAGCTTGGCGAAGGCGCCGAACCACTTGGCGAGCCTGGGCCGCCTGGCGCGCCAATCGTGGCCGGCAAAGCGGTAGTCGAGATAGCCCAGCGCGCAGCCGACCGCGATGGTGCCGATCGTCGGCTTGCCCTTCAGCGACCTGACCTCGGCCTCGAGCTGGTCGAGCACGCCGTCGATCTTCTTCATCTGGCCCTTGCTCCAGTCGGGCCAGCGCTTCTCCTCGGGGCGCAGGAAGCTCTCGTAGCGCGCCAGCAGCGCGGCATCGAGCAGGCCGTCGCCCATGGCCTGCTGGCGCAGCGCCACCCAGCGGTCGCGGCCCTTGCGCGGCACCAGCTTGCGGCGCTTGTGATGGCTGTCGAGGTACTCGCAGATCACCGGCGAGTCGAAAAGGTCCATGCCCTTGACCGACAGGGCCGGGATCTTGCCGATCGGGTTGTGCTTGTCGACATCGGCATTGGGCATCACCGGCGTCAGCGCGACATTGACCAGCTCGATCTTCTTGTCGAGGCCGCTCTCGAGCGCCACCACCCTGACCTTGCGGGCATAGGGCGAGGCGGGCGAATAGTAGAGCGTCATCTTGGCCATGGTGGGTCCCCCCTTGTTTCCTCAGGCGACGGCCACGCCGGGGATTTCCGTATCGTTCAGCCGGACCTTGCGGGCAACCTCGATGAGCTGCTGCCAGGTCGTGCCGTCGATCGGCACGCCGTTCTTCTCGCGATCGGCGCGGCGGGCGCGCTCGGGCTCGCCCGGCGTCAGCACCTCGGCCACGCCCGCCTGGGGCCGCGCCGACTTCACCCAGCCGATGAAGGTCTCGACCTCGTCCTCGAAGGCCTCGACGCCGCCCATCGCCGCCGGATCGATGATGATCGACAGCATGTTGTTGATGATGCGGGTGCTGTCCTTCCTGATGGTGCGCGGGCTGTGGGTCTGGCCGCCCGTCAGGGCGCCGGCCAGCAGGTCGCAGATCACCGCGAGCCCGCCGCCCTTGTGCAGGCCGAACGGCAGGATGGCGCCGAACGGCGGGTTGTACAGCACGCCGGGATCGGTGGTCGGGTTGCCCGCGGCATCGATCAACAGGCCCTCGTCCATCTGGACCTTCTTGTTGTTGGCGACGCGCACCTTGCCCGCCGCCACCTGGCTAGTGGCGAAATCGAGCACGATCGGCTCCTTGCCCTTGCGCGGTACCGCCGTGCAGTAGGGGTTGGTGGTGAAGCGCGGCTCGGCGCCGCCGAACGGCGCCACCAGCGATTTGTGGCCGTGCACGTTCACCCAGTGCGTGCTCACCATGCCGGCGCGGGCGCATTGCTCGCCCCAATGGCCGATCCGCCCGATATGGTGCGAGTTGGTGAGGCCGAGGACGCAGACGCCATGCTTGCGGGCGCGTTCGATGCCGATGTCCATCGCCTCCTTGGCGACGACCTGGCCATAGCCGGCGCCGCCGTCGATCACGATCACCGCGCCATTGTCGCGCGAAATCTTTGCATGATGGTTACGGGTGCAGTTCCCGGTCGTGGTGTTCTGGATGTAGGCCGGCATCATGCCGACGCCGTGGCTGTCATGGCCGTACAGATTGGCCAGCACCAGATGGTCGGCGACCAGGCGGGCCTCCTCGTCCGAGCTGCCGTCGGCCCGGCAGATCGCCATCGTGAAGGCGTGCAGCCGATCGGGCATTACCCGTACTTCGCCCACCGAACTCACCCCGTCCGCCATCCTGCCGTCTCCCTTGGTTGCTCGACGCGGCGCACCGTTCCGCAGGGGCAGCGTGCTGTCAACCGAGGCCATGG
>JALHMO010000125.1 GCA_022844015.1 Reyranella sp.
AGACTAGGTCTCCACTACAAGGGGTTGCCAATCGGCGGCCCTTGAAATCGCTCGCCTTTTTGCTCCTCACTGTCCTCAAAATCGACGATTCCGAGGTCCAGTTGAGAAAGATGGGCTAGGCGACCTCACGCGAGGAAGGTTGTCCGAGGTGTCTTCTGCGTCCGCTCGACAACGGATTCGGCGCAGGGGTGCGGCTCGCGGTCATCCGATCGCGACGAGAGCGTGATGGGATCGCGAGCCGAGCGCGATTTGCCGGCAGCGACGCGTGATTGGGACCTAGACCGTTTGGTCCCTATCCATCGTCGCATGGGCATGGACCGTGGCTGGATCACGCTGCTCGTGATTCTCAGGTATGCGATCGGGGCTATGAGACGGCTGTCGTCGCGAAAAGGCGGCGATCTCGATGCGACGTCGCATCTTGAGCTTTCCGAGAATGCTGTGAACGTGGTTCTTCACCGTTGCACTCTGGATTCCGAGCGCCTTGGCAATCTGCTTGTTCGAGAGACCTTCGCCGACGCAGCGCGCGATCTCGCGTTCGCGCTGGGTCAGCGCATCCGAAGCGTCCTCGACAGCGCGCAACGCCGCGAGCGCGCTCACCCGATTGAGCAGGATGCCGGCTGTGCGCGGCGAGCACACGAGCTCGCCGCGCACGGCTGAATGGACGGCGGCGAGCACGTCGCTCACCGAGCCGTTCGGCGCGACAAAGCCCGAGACGCCCGCTCGGGCGCAGGCCATCACCACCGGCTCGATCTCGGCTACCCCGAGACAAATGACCTTGGCGCACGGCAACGCGTTACGGATCGGCTGCGACAGGGTGAGGCTGCCCGGGGCGGTGATGTCGAGAAGCAGGACGTCGGGCGCGAGCTCGGCAATGGCCCACGGCTGCGCCGAGAGGTCGGAGGAGCCCACGACCTCCACAGTCGGCTGCTGGGCGAGAGCGGCTGCCACGCCCTCGCGCAGCAGGCGGAGGTCGCTCAGGACGAAGATGCGTGGCCGGACGGGAGCCGGGCTGGATACGAAGCCACCGCGGTGAACGATCGAGGTGCCGACTTTGTCAGACGTCATGTCGCCTCCAAGGGACAACGGCAGGCTCCAAGGCCACCCACTCGGCGGCAGTCGCCCACCCGGCACACCCCATGAGAACGACGCGGTACCCCACTCCCGGCTGACTGGCAGACCCTGGTGCCCGGCTCCTTTCCTAAAGCTCCGGTCCGCTCGACACCGGCATGATAGCGAAATTGCATGGCGGAGGAGAACAAATACCGACTTGGATGCATTCTTGCGCAAGAACCTCCTGCGGTCCCTCGCCCGCGACATTACGTCCAGATCATTTGGCTCGGCTGGGCAAGACGTTTCTTTCGAAAAGTCAATGATTTAGGTACACTATCTACACTTCGAGCGCGATCATTTCCGGGTCAGGATCGCCCATCGCAAGGTTGCGCCTGATCGGCGTCAATTTGAACCTTTCCCGCTCGGGGTGCCTACTGGTGGACGCTCAGCTCGAATCGAAGATGTCAGAGTCTGGGACGGAACATTCCGTTCCCGACGAAGGCGCTTCGCTGCGCTTCGAGTCCAAGCCCCATCCTCGGATCTCTGCCTTGATCCGCGCGGCGCGGTTCCACGGAAGCGAGCTCGACGCCAGAGAGTTGCGGCACGGCGCCAGCGATCCGCCACCCACGGCGGCGATGCTTTCGGAATGGGCGCAGAACGCCGGCCTGTGGTCGCGCGCCGTTCGGCTGCGCTGGCGTCAGCTGGTGCGCATGCGCGACAGCGGACCGGTGGTGCTGCTGCTGCGCGACGGCAACGCCGCGCTGATGGTGGCGGCCGACCCGCAGAGCAACCTGGTCCAGCTCTGGGATCCGCGCGGGCCAGCCACCCAGAAGCCGGTCGCCGTCGACGAGCTGCTGCTCACCCACGCCTGGACGGGCGAGGCGATCCTGCTGCGCGCCGACCGCCGGCAGTCGCCCGAGGATACGCCGTTCAGCCTGGCCTGGCTCGCCGGCATCGTGCTGGGGGAGCGCAAGGCGCTGCGCGACATCGCCATCGCCTCGCTCACCATCAGCGTGCTGACCGTGTTCCCGCCGCTGATCGTCATGTCGGTGGTGAACCGGGTGCTCGAGTTCCGCAGCGTCTCGACCCTGGTTCTGTTGAGCGCGCTGATCGTCGTCGTCACGCTCTACGAGACCATGCTGACCTACGCCCGGCGCCTGATCGTCGCCGTGGTCGGGGCGCGGCTCGACGCCCAGCTCTCGCTGCGCATCTTCAGCCGGCTGCTGCGCCTGCCGATCGACTATTTCGAGCGCCATCCTGCCGGCGAGACCATGTACCGCACGATGCAGGTCAACCGGGTGCGCGAATTCCTCACAGGCAAGCTGCTGACCACTCTGCTCGACCTGATCACGCTCGCCGTCCTGCTGCCGCTCCTGTTCTACCTGAACGCCTTTCTCGCCTGGATCGTCGTTGCCTGCGCCGTCGCAATCCTGCTGATCATCGTCGCCTTCCTGCGGCCCTTGCGCGCGCTCTACCTCAACGTGACGACCGCCGAGACGCTCAAGTCAGCCGCCCTCGGCGAGACCATCTTCGGCATCCGCACGGTCAAGGCGCTGGCGCTCGAACCGCAGCGCCGCGCGGTGTGGGACGAGCGCGTCGCCCAGGCCGGCCGCTGGCGGCTGTCGTTCCAGCGCCTGTCGAACTGGCCGCAGACGCTGGTGCTGCCGTTCGAGCGCATGATGGGCCTCGGCGTCATCCTGCTCGGCGCCTACGTCGCCATGAACGACCCGACCGGCTACATGGTGGGCGCCCTGTTCGCCTTCATGATGCTGAGCCAGCGCGTGGCAGCGCCACTCGTCGGCCTGGCGCGACTGATCGAGGACGTCGAGGAGGTCGGCGCGGCGATCGGCGAGATCGGCTCGGTCGTCAACCGGCCACTCGAGAACCACGCCAGCACCAGCGGCATGCGGCCGGCGATCGCCGGCGCCATCCGCTTCGAGGACGTCACCTTCACTTACCCTGGGAGCGCCATGCCGGCGCTCGAGCAGGTGAGCTTCGAGATCCCGGCCGGCACGACGCTCGGAATCGTCGGCAAGAGCGGCTCGGGCAAGTCGACCATCACGCGCCTGCTGCAGGGCATCAACCGGGACTACCAGGGCCAGCTCAAGATCGACGGGTCGGACCTGCGCGAGATCAACCTGCGCTACCTCCGCCAGAGCTTCGGCGTAGTGCTGCAGGACAATTTCCTGTTCCGGGGCTCGATCCGCGACAACATCATCGCCGGCCGGCCGGGCCTCACCCTGGCCGACGCGGTGATGGCGGCGCGGCTCGCCGGCGCAGAGGAGTTCATCGAGCGCCTGCCCAACGGCTTCGAGACCTATATCGAGGAAGGATCGCCCAACCTGTCCGGCGGCCAGAAGCAGCGCCTGGCGATCGCCCGCGCGCTGATCCAGGATCCCCGGCTGCTGATCCTCGACGAGGCAACCAGCGCCCTCGATCCGGAAAGCGAGGCGATCGTCACCGCCAACCTGCAACGCATCGCCCACGGACGGACGATGGTCATCGTGTCGCATCGCCTGTCGACGCTCACCACCTGCGACAACATCCTGGTGCTCGAGCGCGGCCGCGTGGCCGACATCGGGCCGCACCAGGTGCTGCTCGAGCGTTGCCTGATCTACCGCCAGCTGTGGGCGCAGCAGAACCGGCACATGAACAGGAACGTGGCCCATGCCGCAGTCGCTCCAGCTCCTTTCCCGCGATAAGCCGCGCGCCGGCCGCGAAGGAACCGCCGACAAGCCTCGCGCGAAGCGTGACGCCGGCGGCGCGGACTCGGCCATCCTCGAGTTTCAGTGGCCCTCGGCGGCCATCGTCAACGCACCCATCCCGCGCTCGGCCCGCGGCGTCGTGTGGGTCGTCACCAGCATGGTGGCGGCTATCATCGCGCTCTTCGTCGTGTTGCCGGTCGATCGCGTCGTGACGGCGAGCGGCATCGTGGCGTCGCGCGATTCGACCATCGTGGTCCAACCATTGGAAACGGCGATCGTGCGCTCGATCGACGTGCGCGAAGGCCAGGTCGTCAAGGCCGGCCAGCTGCTGGCCCAGCTCGACCCGACCTTCGCGGCCGCCAGTCTCGACGCCCTGAGCGTGCAGGTCGCGAGCCTCGCTGCCGAAGTCGGGCGCCTCGAGGCCGAGATCGCCGGCAAGCCGTTCTCCTATGCCGGCAGCGACCCCCACCTCCTCCTCCAAGCCAGCATCTACACCCATCGCAAGGCCGAGCTCGACCTCAAGATGGAGTACTACAAGCAGAAGACCGACGAGCTGCGCACCATCGTCGCGCGTTCCAGGCACGATGCCGCGGGCTATCGCGAGCGCCTTGCGGCGGCGCAGACCCTCGAGCAGATGCGCCAGGATCTCGAACGCCGGCAGATCGGCTCGCGAGTCAACACGCTGGCCGCCAACGACACGCGCGCCGAGATGACACGCGCGCTGGGCAATGCCGAGCTGACGGCCGAGAGCGGCGAGCGCGATCTCGCCGCCCGCATCTCCGAACGCGACGGGTACGCACAGAACTGGCACGCCACAGTGTCGCAGAGCCTCAGCGAGGCGCGGCGCAAGCTCAACGACGCCCGCGAGGAATTGAACAAGGCGACGCCGCGGCGCCGGCTGGTCGAGCTAAGGGCCGAGAGGGACGCCATCGTCATGTCGGTGGCCAGGGTCTCGGTCGGCTCGGTCCTGCAGTCGGGGCAGCAATTCCTCACCCTGGTGCCACTCAACGCGCCGGTCGACATCGAGGCCAACCTCTCCGGCCAGTACAGCGGCTTTGTCCATGTCGGCGCCCCGGCGGCGATCAAGTTCAACACCTTTCCGTTCGCCCAGTACGGCATGGCCGAGGGAACGGTGCGGGTCATCAGCCCGAGCAGCTTCACGTCGCAGGACGAGCAGCGCAATCCGACCAGCACCGCGCCGGTGGCGCCGTCCAACGTCGAGCCGTTCTATCGCGTGCGCATCTCGGTCGATCACTTGGCCCTGCGCAACGTTCCGGACGATTTCCGCGTGATTCCAGGCATGCCGGTCACGGTCGACATCAAGGTCGGCGAGCGCACGGTGTTCCAATACCTGGTCGGGTCCGTGCTGCCCGTGGTCAAGGAAGGCATGCGCGAACCGTGATCCTCGGTCGGGCCTTCGATCGCCTGATTGCCTTCACCTCGCCGGCGGCGGCCTACCGCCGCGCCCTCCGATTCTCGCGCGAGGGCGACCATGCCCGAGCGTTCGACAATTTTGTCCGGGCCGCCCGGGCCGGGCTCGCCGAGGCCGAGTATCGCGTCGCCCGATGCTATCTCGAGGGACAGGCCGTTCCACGCAGCCGGACGCACGGCCTGCACTGGCTGTCGCACGCCGCGACACATGGATCCGTGACGGCGCAGCTGCTGCTGGCGGTGCTCCATCTCAACGGCCAGGCACTTGAATTGGACGACTCCTCCGACGACCTGTTGCCGGACAGCCTGTTCGGGGACAGTCGACTGATCCCCTCCGGTCCTCCCGACTTCCAGGCCGCCGCGCGATGGGCCCACAAGGCGGTCGCCACTGGCTCGTCCGAGGGCGAAGCCATCCTGGCCTATATCCAGATGAATGCGCCGCCGCCCTTGCGCGATCTCGACTCGGCGCACCGGTTTTACGCGCGATCGGCGGCTGGCGGCTGCGCTCAGGGACATCTTGGCTATGCTCTTTCGCTCGCCGCGCGGCCTCCACATCCCGATACCCAGGGTCTGGTCGTCGAGCATCTGCGGCAGGCGGCTGACGCAGGCCTGGCAACGGCGCTCTATCTCCTGGGCAGTCTCACCGAGCAGGGAACCGGCGTGCCGCAAGACGCCCAGGCGGCCATCGAGCTTTATCGCCGGGCCGCCGAGCAGGGCCATGGAGGCGCCCAGCGTCGCCTCGGGCGCGCCCTGCTCGAAGGGCGCGGCATCGCGCAGAGCCGTGCCGAGGGTGAGTCATGGCTGCGTCAGGCCGCGCTTGGCGGCGACGCCGAGGCTGCCGCCGCGCTCGGCGAGCTCCATGCCAGGGCGGGCGAGCAACACCCGAACTACATCGAGGCGGCCCAATGGTTCAGGCGCGCCGCCGAAGCCGGCCATGCCGGCGCGGCGCGTGCTCTCGGATCTCTGCACCTGACCGGCGCAGGCGTGCCGCAGGACGAGGCGGAGGCGGTACGCTGGTTCCGAAGCGCCGCCGAAGCCGGCGATGCGGCCGCGCGCGTCGAGCTCGGCAATCTCACGCTGCAGGGCCTGGCGCCATCGGCCGCCGGCGCCCCGCTCGGCAAGTGGTTCGCCGACAGCGCCTCCAGCAAGGACCTCGTCAGCATCTACAATCTGGGCGTTGCGCTGGCGACAGGGACGGGAGTGAGACGGGACGAGCGCCAGGCGGCGGCGCTCATGCGCCATGCAGCCAAGGACATCGACGAGGCGCGGTATCGACTGGGCCGGATGCTGAGCGAAGGGCGCGGCGTGACGGCGAACGAGTCGGAAGCGCGCGCGTGGCTGGCGCAGGCTGCCGAGGCAGGCTTGCACGACGCCCAGGTGTCGCTGGGCGAGATGCTGATCAATGGCCGCGGGGGGCCCGTCGATGCCGCGGGCGCGCGCCGCCTGTTCGAGCAGGCGGCGGAGGCCGGGCACAGCGGCGCCATGTTTGCCCTGGGTGCGCTCCATACCGGCAGCTATGCGCTGTCGGCCGACCTCGACACGGCACTGAGCTGGTTCAGGGCGGCTGCCGAACGCGGCCACGGCCATGCACAGCTGATGGTCGGCCGCTACTATGTCCGCGGCGTCGGTGTGCCGCGGGATCGCGAGCAAGCACTTTACTGGCTCGAGCTGGCCGACAGCCGCGGTGTCGCCGGAGCCCGCGCCGAGCTTGCGGCCCTCGAAGGCCGCAGCGCACAGGCTGGATAAGTCATGCTCTTCCAGACCGCGGGCGTCTCGCCCGCCCGAGTTCATGAGCGAACGCGACGCTCGCGGCCCGAATGACTCGGAGCCCTGCCGATCGATGATGCGTCGCCCAGGGCTTCGGCCGTCTCTCGGTCGCCGAACGGCGCTTCGCCTTGCGTTCCTCGGCCTTTCGTCCTTGCCGCTTTCCAGGCTCGAAGCGCGCCGGAGCAAACTTGCGACGGCGCCTCTCGAGGTGAGCGGCAACTGGTCCGGATCGCCGCCGGCCGACGTCGGGGCGGTGATCGAGCGGACGCGGTCGGCCTGTCTCGCCGACCTGCCGCTACTGTCCGACCGGCAGCCGGCAACCCTGCGGATCGAGAACCGGCCGGCGGGCAATCCGGCGATCTGGCTGCATTCGGAAGGCGCAGCGCTCGCCTGGATCGTCGTCAACGTCGGGCCTCGCGATTGGTGCAAGCTCGCCTATCAGTTCGGCCACGAGCTCGGCCACGTCCTGGCCAACAGCTGGCAGCACGATGCGAGGCCGGCGGCGCCGTGCCAATGGCTCGAGGAATGCCTGGCCGAGGCCTTCTCGATCCGCGGCCTGCGCCTGCTCGCGGAAGGCTGGGAGCGCACGCCGCCGTTCGCCAACGATCACGCCTTTGCCCGGGCGATCCTCGACTATCGCGCCGGCCTGCTGGCGCGCTACGGCGAGACCGCCACCGCCCAAGGCATCCGGCACGACAGCCGCGGCTGGTTCGCCGCGCGCCGGGCCGAGCTGGAGCAGATCGGCCGCGCGACCTCCACACCCGGCGCCCTCGTGCCGATGCTGCTCGCGACCCTCGAGGCTGACAAGCCATGCGTGGCCGACATCGGCGCGCTCAACCGCTGGCCCGGCCGCTCGGCCCTCGCGCTGCCGGCGTATCTCGACGCGTGGACGTCGAGCTGCCGCACGCTCGGCTCGCCGGGCCGTCTGCCCGAGAATCTCCGACGGGCGCTTCTCGACTAGCAATCTCGCCGACGCAACGGCGCCGGTGTCAGACCACCGTACCTGCCGTTCCGGATGGCCGGTCAGCCGGGAACCTGTAGCTCGTGGCGAACTCGGGATCGCGCGCGACCATGTCCAAGAACTCGTCCGCCCGTCGCGCGGTGAGATGACGTTGCAGGCACAACTCCATGCCGCTCCTGCGAATCCGATCGACCGCTCTCCTGTTCTCGGGCGCGAGCACCCAGTCGAGCCGTTCGACGAAGTTGCCCTTGTTGCAAAAGATGCACGTCACGCCGTCGACGAAGCCGAGGATTTTCATCTCGGCCTCCACCAGGTCGTCGGCCATCAGCAAGGTGCCGACGGACGCGATCTCGAACGCGCACAGATGGATATAGCGCAGCGAATGGGCATCGCAGAAGGCGCACAGGTAACCGTGTATCTCCCTGAACCACCTGCCTCGAACGACTTGAGTGGACCCTGGAGCGTAACGGCTCTCGTAGCCGGGATGCCGAAGCTTGTGGATACGGGAATCTTGCAGGTCGGCAACGAACTGACGGAAAGGCCTGTCCCACGCGAGCGCTCCGGACACGAGCAGCTTCTCGACGGGGTGATCATTGAAGGGCAGAATCCCGCCCTCCTCGACAAGGGCGCTGCTGTACGGTACCCACCGTATCCTGGGATGCGGAAAGAACTTCGGCATCTCGTAGGCGTACGGACCTACGATCATGTGCGAGTTCCTGGCGAGTGAGCGCACCAGTGACTGATAGGACGGATCGTAGCTTTCCAGATCGTCTATCTTCAGTATCTTGAAGGCCGAGACCCGATTCAGCGGAATCTCGCGATGGCCCTGATACGCCACGAGAACGATCTCGTAGGCATTCAATGCCTTTACGGTGCGCTCGTCGAAAAGCTCGACCCCGGCCGTGTCGAGGACATCGAACCCGTGCTCCAGGTGAAGATGTCGAATGAAGTGGAAGTGCTCGAAACAGATATAGTCCTCAAGCCACTTGAACTGGCATATGATCAGGCCTCGGATGGCGCGCCGACCTCCTGCCGTTGGCCGGCTGGTGCCCTTGACGATACTCCGTTGCGTCATGCTCTCGGCATGCAACTGCCCCTGAGCAAGGCGAAGCAGGCTGTCATGATGGTTCCTCAGTCGCTCGAGCGAGGGCAACAACGATTTCGGGACCTCGGCGATCCAGAATTTCTCCCAGTCTCTCCGCCAGGTGTTCGACAGGCTGATTCGTCCATCGGGTTCACAGCCAAGAAATCGCCCACGCGACTGGAGGGATATCTCGTCCAAGCCGACCGTCGAGATGAAGAAGAAGCATTCTTCGAGCGCAGCTTTCCCGGCGAGGCAATCCGAGGCCATCCTGCCCTCGCCTCCGACCTCGAACTGAAGAAGCCCACTGCCGACGACATCGGGCAGCACGAAGGCCCCGTGCCCGGTCCGTGAGACCGGGAGCAGAAAGCAATTCGTCTCGGTGAAGTTCATCTCCTTGTGGCGAAGCGCCCCCGCGCTCGCGTCGAAATAGACAACGGTCCCCCAGATCGTCGACAGGACCGCGGCTGTCTCGCGCTCTTGCCTCATCATCGGCTCGTCAGCGCGCGCCAACGGCCATGCCGCTGCCGATCCGGTCGCCACCGGTTACGGGTGCCGCGAAGGTCGTCACGAGGATGTCTTGTTGACGACCGCAATGAAGTACCCGTTGTGCCAGTCGCTGCTGCTGCCGGATTGCTCGTACGAAGGATGCAGGTCGTTCTGGGTCGACCTGACCTCGATCGAGCATTCCACTGCAAGAGACAGGTCGTTGATGGCCCTGGATGTTCCGTTCCGGACCGCAGGCCAATTGAAGTCGTCGACAATCAGGACATAGGAGGCATCGAGGGCGGGCTGGGCGAGCACGATACCGTCATACTGGTCGGTTTCCGAATGAGGGCCATCGAAGAAGTAGATGTTGGCCTTGCCGACCGTTGACCAGTCGACCTGCCTGAAGTCACGCTCGATGGCCTTGAACTTGACGTGCGGATTGAGCGCCTTGCCGACGTGCTTCAGGAAATCTTCCTTCGGGCCGCCGAACTCCGACCAGTTGTCGATGCAGGTCGCAGAAACCTCGTTGGCCCAGATTGCCGAGCACAGGCTCGAGCCCATCCAGCTGCCGACCTCGAGATATCGGGCGTCCGCGAGGTTCTCGACAAGACGATTTATGAAGTAGCGATACTTCCGGCCCGACATGCCGGGCATGGTTCGTATCCAATCGGGGATCTTGTGATTGAGCTCCAAAGCGGACGTCAGGCTGCTCTCGAGCGCGCAACCGTACAGGCTTCTCCGGAAGCTGCCCCGCAAGCGAAGGGACATCTCATCTGCACCGTTCATCCGAGTCACCCGTGTATGTTTGGAGTAGCCTGATGCCCTGCATCCATCAAGGCCACGAGCGCGGTCGTGCCATCTCGGCAATCCTGCACGACGCGATCCGCCTCGATCATGGCTCGAGGCGCGCGAAGGAAAAGACAGCGCCGTCTTCCTGTATGATCACGGCTCGCGCCGATTGCCGCTTGCCGTCCACCATGTCGAACGAGAACTCCAACTGGGGCTTGCGCGTCACCAATCGAATCCTGGCCCCACCGAAGCTGATGCCATCCAGTGCGGCGGGCACGTTCCTGACGATGCCGGCAGCGAGCGCGCTCGCGGGGCTTCCTTGCCAGGGCCAGAAAGCGATGGGTTGGGCTTCCAGCCGGACGATGCCAGGGCCGGCGTTGCTCTTCCATGCTTGCCCGGCGAGCAGGCCGATGCCGTGCACCGTATCGCAGCGCATCAGCCCAAATCTTTCCCAGTCGCTCAGCGCACCGCGGTCGATGCGGACATGGCCACCGCCGTCTGCGCTGGCATAGCGATTGGCGTGCCTCAAGCCGATGCAGTCCTCTCCCTCGGCTTCAAGCTGGAACGACATGGGGTGCGTCCCGCCTTCTCCATCCGAAGCGATCAGGATTGCTTCGTTCGCTTCCAGCACCACGGCCAGATTGAGCGGCGCGATACCCAGCGGCCCGTGCCGCAGCGTCATCGCCGTCCAGTCGAAATAGACGATGGTGTCGTGATGGGTAACCAGGAAGAACCGAGGCGGCCCAGCGGGCTCGGAGATCCGAGGCCACCAGTCGCCGCGCCCGGTTCGCATCCCCCGGAAAAGGTTCTCCAGCCGGGTCTTGGCCAGGCCGCTATTGGCGGCCGCATATGTATTCTGCAGGTGGCGAACCCGCGCCCAGGACGGGATGCTGCCGCTCACGGTCGAAAGTGGGATGACGTAGCGCCACCGAAAGGGCTTCGGAACATTGTCCAGGCATAGCCCCATGGCCGCGCGCTCGCGAATGCCCCATGCTACCAGCCGGCTGCTGGCCACCCGGTCGGACGCTGGCGAGGCCAGATGCTCGCGCGCCAGCTCGCGGTCGAGCACGAAGCAGGGATTGTACGGATTCGGCATGTTCATGAAGAGAGTCTCGCCTGCGTGGAGGCGAGGCTGGACAGGCACGTAAACCGGCCAGAAAGAGTCGGTCGCGACCAGACCGGCCGCGTCCTTGCTCCACTCCACCCGCAGGAAAGCCGGCAGCAGCCCCGCGCCCCGCAGCTGCTCCCGCGCCGTCAGGAAGTACTCGAAGTTCGCGAACGTGAACCTGATGTCGTCCTCGAGATAGACGAAGTGCGTGAACCGGGATGCCGCATCGTCGACAAAGCGCTCGGCGAGCACCTGCTTGTGATGCCATGCCAGGTCGAACGGATGCTCCAGATCATGCACCCTGCAGATCGTCGCCCGCCCCTCCCCCATGATCTCCGCGGCAAGGCGATGAAGGATGGCGGTCTCGCCCTCATCGACCGTGTTGGTGACGATGACCACCTCGAGGAATGCCACGGGGAACTCCGAGAGCGCCTGCAGTACGTCGGCAAGGCTTTCGAGGCGGCCGGCAAGGAAATGGAACGTGACGCAACACAGCACCCGGGCGGCGGACGCGCGCGCCCCTCCATCGCCGATCTGCGGCGTGTCGACCGAAGGTGTCGACCGATCCATGCGATGGCCCGCCTTCCTACCCTCGAAGCCGCGCCGCAGCGAGGAGGTCGACCCATTCGCCGATGTGGTAGCGCCAATCGTAGAGTCTCGCCGCCTCCTGGATCTCGCGGCACTTCTCGCGATAGGCCACTCGATCCTGACGATAGCGGCGCAGGGTGTCGGCGCAGAAGGCGACGAACTTGTCGCTTTCCATGGGCGCGAGAATGCCACCGCCGCCATACGCCTTCTGAGCAAAGTTGCCGGCCGGCGTGCCAATCACCAGCCGGCCGGCCGCGGCCGCCTCGAGCACCGGCAAGGGCGATGCTTCCGTGAGCGAGCTCATCAGGATCGCATCGATCGATCGGTAGAAGTCGGGCATGTCGTGGAATGAGACCTGGGCCGCCGTCGAGCCGGCTACGACGAAGGGAAGACCCGCCTGCTCGGCAGCCTGCGCGGCCAGCCGCCCGCGTTTCCATTCGACACCGAAGGTCGTCACCTCGAGCGACGTGGCGTAGCCCACGCGCCTCAGCTCCTCGGCCACGTCGCCGTGAAATTCCTCGTAGTTCACCCCCGGCGACGCCACCATCGGCGGCCGCGCCACGCCCTGTGTCAGCGAAGCGCAGTAGACGAAATCGGAGACCGCACCGTAGCCGGCAAAGCGCTCGAAGATCCGATCGGATTGCTGCTCCACCAGCATGCGCACGTCGAACTGCGAGTGGGAGAGTGCGACCATCCGCTCGGGCTGAATCCCATAGACGTCCGACAGGACGGAAACGCCGTCGAGTGCCACGACGAACAGGTCGTAGTACGTCCCCAACTGGGCCATGTACAGATTGTGCTTGCCCTGCCAGTCGAGCATGTCGACGACATAGCCGCGCGGATGCAGATGCCGGCAGAGATCATAGTACACGCGGCCGTGCGACCAGCGCGAGTAACCGAAGATCAGGACCCTGCCTGCCGTGCCCTGGATGCCGCTCCGCGCGCGGATCGTCGGATGCACGCTGTAGCTGCGCACGGCGGTCCAGTCGACGGCCAGACCAGGCGGTATCTTCCCGCGCCCCGTATTCGGGGAGACGTCCGCACCACACCACGGCTCGGACGCCAGCCAGAGTTCCCAGGTCCTGCAAATGGTGGCGCACAGGGCAACGTTGCCCCCCGGCTCGGCCATCAGGAACTTGCCTTGCGCGGTCAGGGCGAACAGACCCCGCTCCAGCGCGACCACGTCGAGGACGATCGTTTGCCCGCCGTCGCAGGGCATTGCGTCGGCTGCGGCAGCCACGCAGCGATCGCTGCGACAGTCGATGTCGCCCTGCCTGCCGTTGCCGTCGTAGACCAGCCTCGCGACGCGGCTCGACGGGTCGCTCCACTCGTCGAGCTGGAGCGCGACATTGGCCGGCACGACGCCGACCTCGCCATGACGCAGCTCGCCGGAGGCACGGTCGAGATAGAGCTGGGTGCCGAAGCAGGTGAGCACACGGGCGGGGCGAAGCATCGATCGGGACCTACGCGGACGCCAGCACCTGGCGGCGCCGCTCCATGAAGAAGTCCAGGTTGTTCTTCAGCCGCGTGTTGGTCGCATCGAGCTCGAGCGCTTTCTGGCCCCAGGTCACGGCGAGGTCCATGGCATTGAGATGCCAGGCGGCAATCGCGGCGAGATCGTAGAGCCGAAACCCCCAGCTCTGGGCATCGTCGAGATAGCTTCCGGTCCGGTGGGATTTCTCGATGCCGGTGCTGCAAGCCCAGAACAGATTGTGCCAGTCCGCCTTGTCGTGGAAGCGCTCGGCGAGGTCGAGCCAGACCTCGCGCCGATGGGGTGCCTCGAGCCGGGCCTTGTCGAGCCAGGCGATCGCCAGGTCGGGCAGCAGCCGCGCCAGCAGGCGCATCGCCTCGGACCGCTCGTCGGCCCAGGTGCTGGATTGCAGGGAGAGGTAACGTTGCAGCAGCTCGATCGCCTTGTCGTTCTGGCCGGCCCCCATCAGCTCGCGGCCCAGCCAGAAGCAGACCTGCGCGTCGCTCGGATCCTCGCTGTGCGCCAGCTCCATCAGCGGCAGGTACTGCCGGCGCGTCGGCTTGGACGAATCCTGCACCTCGAACATGACCAGGTCGTCGCAACTGACGGTCCTCTCCTCGGGGCCGCAGTAAAACAGCGCCTCGTGGACGGGCCGTCGAAAGCGGTAGTTCCAGCGGGCGTGGAAGTTCTTGGTCGGCCAGCCGCGCAGCGGCGTCGGATCGTCGACCCTGGCGCGATAGACCGTTCGGCAGAACAGGGCGGTCGTGCCGGGAACCCAGGCCGCCTCGAGCCTCGATCGCCATCCCGGCGCCAGCCAGCGGTCCATGTCCATGGTGCAGCAGACATCGACGTCGTCGGGAAGCAGGGCGAGTGCCGCGTTGCGCGCATCGTCGAAGCGCCACGGGCGGATGGCGATGCGGTGCACAGTGACGCCGCGCTCGAGCAGCCTGTCGACCGTGCCATCGCTGCTGCCCGTGTCGACGACGACGCGATAGTCCGCGTCGCGCGCCGAGTCGGCCCAGCGCTCGACTTGCGGCGCCTCGTTCAGCGCGATCGTGTAGACCGCAACCTTCATGCTGCGCTGCTCCCGGCCTTGCGGATCGCGACCAGCCCGCCCATCAGGTTGGCGCGCACCAGCTCGTAGTGGCTGTCGAAGAAGAGGACCTCGGCGAATTGCGGAGCGAGAGCCGCGATGCCGTAGGGATCGACCGACCGCGCGCCACCCTCTTCCTGGATCTCGCGCAGCAGGTCCTTACTCGGGGCCACCTTGCCGCGGTCCTCGCCGGGTGGCTGCCAGTCGAGATCCTCGATGAAGTACCAGCCGCCGCCAGCGAGCAGGGGAAACAGCTCGACCAGCGCCATCTGCTGGTCGGCGGAGGCATGGCTGCCGTCGTCGATGATGACGTCCATCGATCCAGCCTCCAGCGACCGCGCCAGCCGGCGCACCTCCTCGCTCCGCGACAGATCGCAGACACGTGAGGTGAATCGCGCCGAGTTCAACGCCGAGAGGTCGCGCGCGTCGACGCCGATCACGTGACAGAACGGGAAGTAGGCTTGCCACAGCTCGACGGACGGCACCGTGCTCCCCTGGCCGCGGCTGACGCCGATCTCCATCAAGCGCCGCAGCGCCAGCCGCCGCGGCCCGAGGAGTCGATCGTAGACGCGGGCGTAGCCGTGCGCGTTGCCAGTGTGGCGGTTTTTGTCGGTCTCGAAGCCTTCGGCCAGCCGGGTGAGGCTCGGGGCAGGTCCCGCGCGGTCCGACAACTCGGCGAGCAGCGACACCTCGCCGTCGCGCGACGCGGCGTGGGTGCGCGCATTCCACAAATGGATGCCGACCACCCGATCGTCGTTCAGGTAGTCTCCGAGCTCGCGCAGGGGACGGTGGAAGAGATCCGATTCCGTCCAGTCGATCGCGTTGAAGAACATCGGGCTGAACAGCCAGGACCGCAGCTCTGCCCCGGCTTCCGACGCGACATAGTCCGAGAGGAGCTTGGGCCCGACGTCGCCGAACTCCAGCCCGCTCGAGCCGAAGAAGTGCTGCAGTGCCCGTTCATGAAGTGCCCGCATGTGGCGCGAGAAGGGTTTCGCGAAAAGGGCGTTGCCGCAGACGTAATGGCCCTTGTCGCCGTGGCGCCATTGCAGATTGAGGAAATAGTCGCCTCGGAACGCAAAGGGCCGCAGCAGGACGACGTCGGTGTCGAGCCATAGTCCGCCGTGCTCGTAAAGCACGGCGTAGCGGAAGAGATCCGAGAAGAATCGAATCTCCGCACGAGCGACGACGCGATCGAAAAGCACTCGGGGCATCACCTCGGCGGCGTCGCTGAGCTCGACGCCGTCATGCACCAGCCCCTGCAGCCGCAGCGGCGTATAGCTCCACAGCTTGACCCGATGCCCGGCCAACACCATCGACCTTGTCGCGGCAATCAGGCCGTCGTGATTTCCGGACGGCGACAGCACCTCGTAGAAGCAATGGATCTGGGGCAGCGAAGCGGCCGCGCGCTCGTCGAGCATCTGCGCCATGCGTCGGTCGAGCTCACGCGAACCGAGGCGCCGTCCGCGTACGTCGTCGACCCGGTCGAGAAACGGCGCGAGGTGCCGGATCACGGCGCCGGTGTCCTGTCCGGAGCGGTTGGGAGCCCGAGCGGCGCGCGCTGTCTCATTGCCTGCCGTCATTCCGGCCGCCTTCCCAGCAGAGTCGATAGTAGCATCGCGTTCGCCTTCATGGCCAATCTCGCTCCCCAGTACGTCCCCGTCGGCCTCGAAGGGTAGGCGTCGGGAGCGATCGAGGAACCGCCTGATGTCCTCCGCGACGATGTTGGCCACCCTGGCGTTCCCCTCGCCGTCGACATAGGAGACCAGCACGTCCCGACCACTGGGATACCAGGCAAGACCGCCGGCGCGTTCCGGCCCCTTGGCATCGAGGCAGAAAGGCCGAGTGACCCGGCGCAGGCGGCAGGCCCGGTCCAGCCACACGAACCGGTGCACGAACGAGCGCGGCGAAGCGCCAGGTGCGCCCTCGCGAACGAGGGCAAGCCAGCCATCGTCGAAGGCGATGGCCGGCGTGGCGCCGCGATAGTGGTCGGCCATCATGGATGGCTTGGCCTCGCACATCGTGGCGCCACTCTCGTTTACGATCAGAGTCGGATCGCAACCAATGACAAAGCGCAGCTGCGGACCATCGACCATCGGCACCAGGCCTGCCCCAAGATCCCCGCCCTTGTGCGTACCGAGGCCCTGCCGTTCCGTGTATCGCAGCCCCTCCGCACCGGTATCGATCCGGACGATGCCCTGTTCGGCCTCGGCTCCGCCGACGCCCGAGCTGACCCACCAGCCGTTGCGCCAGAAGAACAGCAGGCCGTCGTCACAACGGCGCGCACGGGCCGGTCCGGCGCTGTCCGCCGAGGCGATTTCCCTCGTCGAGCGGACCTCGAGGGCGTCCCCCACCTCGACGAGGTGGTCGCGAACCAGGAACACGGCACCCTCGGCATGATACAGACCATCGTCGCCCGGTTGGGCGTTGCCGGTTCTCAGCAGCAAGGCAATGTCGCTTCCCTGGGTAGCAATCGAAGCGCTCAGCGTGCGCAACCCCTTGGGCGCCGCGAATGCGAGGCGCCTGGCGTCGAACGATGGCATGACCTCGCGCGCGGGCTGCACATAGAAGAGCAGGTTCGACCGCGCGAGATCCCGTGACCGGGCCGGCACGAGACGGCTCGACGCCAGCCAGTCGCAGGTCGCGAAGCCTCTGTCCTTGCGTTCCGGATCGCGCGCGTAGTTCGCCGCGATGGAGAACTCCTCCTTCAGGCCGGCGATGTAGACGAAATCCTCCAGGAAGAGGACGTCCTCATCCGGACGGCGCATCCGCAGGCCCGGTTCGGAGAACAGCACGCTGGCGTCGAACAGGCTGCGCTCGCGGTAGAAGCGCGCCAGCTCGTACAGCGTTTCGCCGCGCTGCGGCCGCTGGTTGAAGGCGCGCAGCATCTGGCGCAGGAAGCCGCCCTCGTCGCCCAGGGTGAGCAGGCAGCGCGCCTCCTGCAGGCGGGCATACCACGCCTCCTCCTCCCAGCCGCCGGCGTCGGCGCGCCTGGCATAGGCCTCGGCCGCCTCCCGCGACTGGCCGGCATCGCGGTAGGACTGCGCGAGGTAGAACCAGTAGCGGTTGTTGTCCGGCTCGCGCGCCAGCGCCGTGGTGAGCAGTCGGATGTCGCGCTCGAACTTGTCACGCCGGTTCGATCCGCTGGCGTGATCCCTGTACCAGGCGCCGGCCAGCGGTTCGACGCCGCCCGGCACGTCGACATATTCGTGCGTCACGCCGTGATAGCGCGCGCCGACCCCGCGACGAAGCAGGCGGGTGTTCCAGTAGATCAGGCCCGTATCGGTCTTCTGGATCAGGCGATAGCCGGGCGCCGTGAGGGCGCCCGAGAAAGCCGGATCGTCGACGACCAGCTCCATGTCTGCATCGGCAAGCAGCAGGTAGGCGTAGGGCAGAATCGTGTCGCGCGCATGATCGAGCGCGGCATTGCGCGCCTGCTCGAAATTCTCGAACGGGAAGCTGTGCAGCTCGCCGGGTATGCCGCGTTCGGCGAAGAAGGACCGGATGTAGTCCTGGGTTCCGTCGCTCGAGCCGGTGTCGCCGATCACCCAGCAATCGATGTGAGGCGCCACCGCGCCGAGGCAGCGCTGCAGGTTTGCCATCTCGTTGCGCACGATCATGTTGAGGCAGAGAGACCCTCTCGCCTCTGTCGGACCGTCCGGGCCGGCGCCGCCCGGACGCAAGTTGCCTGCGCCGTCTGTCGTCATGTCGTGCAATGTCTCGTGCGAACCTGCTAGCACCTCAACGCGGCGGCAGGATCAACGAATCGCTCCTCATCAGGTCGTCGACCGTCAACCTCCCGCTGCCCTCGAGCGCGACCACGGCGCTGCCGTCGGGCCCGTTGACCGAGAGCAGCGTCTTGGTGCCGGCACCATACCCTGCATCGTTGGCGCCATAGCCGAGCACCGCGACGAAGTCGCCAATGTTGGTGAGATCGCTCAGCAGCGCGGCATTGGCCAGGATCTGGGTGAGGTCGAGGCGATCGCCCGCGGCGAGGTCGAATGCGTGCGCGATGTCGGTGGCTGGCTGCACGACCGTGATCCGATTGTCGTCGTGCAGGAACTGCCAGGCCGTCTCGCCTCCGACCTCGTCGAGCACATTGGCGCTGGTGAGCGAAACGGCGCCGGCATCGTCAGGCGGCATGCCGGCCGATGCAGCGGCCGGCGCGGGATGGACGAGCACCGCGGCATAGGCTGCACCGGCAAGCAGGGTCATCGGGTCGTCGGTGACCGATGCGACGAGCGCCCTCGCCTCCGGCCCATTGGTCGCCAGAGACCACGACACACCGCTGGCCTCCTGCTCCTCGACGTATCGCATCGACACCGCGACGCGAGAAAGCAGGGTCGCGATGTCCTGGCCGGACGCGGAGTTCTGCGCACCGCTGACGATGTCGACGAGGACGCTGCCGACGAAATCGCCGCGCGAGAGCGCGTCACCGACCCGTGCCGTCCAGTAGGCAAGCCCCGCCGCGTCGGGCGGGCGTCCGAACAGGCTGCTGTAGGCACCGGTCAGGAACTCGGCGATTCGCGCGTCGGTCGCCGGTGTTCCGGGCGCGCCGGTCGACAGCGGATTCGCGAGGAAGGGATAGAGCGCCTTGGCCTCGGCACCAAGCGCGAACGCGTTCGCGATGTCGACAAGAGCTGCCGGCGCGCCCCTGACCGCCGTCACCGCCTCCAGATTGGCCACCCAGATCCGGAAGTTCTCAGCGTCGGCCGCCCGGCCGAGATAGGCAAGGTAGATCGTCGCGATCTGCTGCTCTGGCGACAGGCGACCCGCATCGAGCATTGTGCCGCCTGCCAAGGTCGGTGCGACATGCACCGTTGCCGTTGCCTGGCTGACGCTGCCGTCGCCTGCGATTGCCCGATAGGTGAACGTGTCGATCCCGGCAAAGCCCGCGGCGGCCTGGTAGGTGAAGCTGCCATCCACGGCGAGGTGCAGAGTGCCGTGCGACGCCCCGGTCACCAGCTGGGTCGTGAGCACCGGGCCGATGTTGTCGTTCGTGAGCACGCCCGTCGACGAGCCGGCGACGAGACGTTGGCCCTGCGCGACCACGAAAAGGTCGTCGTGGGCGCCCGAAACGAGGTCGTCCGGAGACGGGACGCTTCCCGGGTCGGGCGGCGGCGCGCCCGGCGGTGCGGATGGCTCCTGCGCCCCTGGCGAGACCAGGTAGGCGGCGTTGGCCGTGCCGGCCAGCACGGTAAGCGGCAGGCTCGTGACCGGCCCGACCAGTGCCACCGCCTGCGGCCCGTTGACGGCGAGCGTCCAGGAAGCGCCGTGCTCCTGCTGCTGCTCCACGTACTCCAGCGACACCGCCACCTTCGACAGCAGCGTCGTGATGTCCTGGCCGAGGGCGGAGTTCTGGGCGTCGCTCAAGAAGGCGAAGAGCATCGAGCCGATCGGCTGGCTGGCGTCGATCGCCGCCCTGATCTGGGCCGTCCAGGAGGCGCTCTCCGCAGCCCCCGGCGCGCGGGCGAAAACGTTGCCGTAGACCACGCCCACGAAGCTGTTGATGTCGGCATCGGTCGCCGCCTTGGGATCGGCGAGCAGCGGGTACTGGGCGAGGGCCTCGACGCTGATCGCAAACGAGCTCGCGATGTTGGCGTAAAGCGCGTCGGGCGACAGCCTTTCCGGATTGGCGAGGTAGTAATCCACCCAGTACTCGAACCCGGCAGCATCGGCACCCCGGGCGAAGAACGTCTGGTAGATCGTCGCAATCTGCTCTTCAGGGGTCAGCGCCAGAAGATCGAGCTTCGGGGCCGAGCTGTCGCCAATCACCGGCACCACGTAGATCGTGGCGGTGGCATCGCTCGTCAGGTCGTCTACCGAGGCGCGGTAGGTGAAGGAATCGAGACCGAAGAAGCCGGTGTTGGGCGTGTAGGTGAAGGTGCCATCGGCGGCGAGTTGCACGGTGCCGTGCGTCGTTCCGGTCAGCAGCGCCGCCGCGGCCGGCGCAACGCTCGCATCGTTGACGAGCACGCCGTAGTAGGTCGCCGAGATCGACGTCTGGCCCAGGATCATCACGTAGGCGTCGTCGTGCGCCGTGAGCCCGGTCACGGTCCCGCCGGTCGGCCCGATCGGCCCGGTGGCGCCGGTCGCCCCGGTTGCACCGCTCGCACCAGTGGCCCCGGTATCGCCGCCGGCACCCGTGGCGCCGGTAGTGCCTGTGCTTCCCGTGACGCCTGTCGCACCCGTGGAGCCCGTGGCGCCAGTAAGGCCCGAGGGGCCCGTGGCGCCGGTTGCTCCTGTGGCTCCGGCCTGGCCGGTTGTACCGCTTACACCGGTGGCGCCGGTCGGTCCCGAGTCGCCAGTGGCACCCGTCGCGCCAGTTGTTCCCGTGGAGCCAGTGGCACCCGTCGCGCCGGTTGTTCCCGTGGAGCCAGTGGCACCGGTCGCCCCTGTGGCCCCGGTGGCGCCCGTCGCCCCGGTATCGCCGCTTGCGCCCGTGGCGCCGGTTGTTCCGGTGGAACCAGTGGCACCGGTCGGCCCGGTGGCGCCCGTTGCTCCGGCATCGCCGGTATCGCCAATTGCGCCCGTTGCGCCGGTTGTTCCCGCGGAGCCAGTGGCACCGGTCGCCCCGGTGGTGCCCGTTGCTCCGGTCGGCCCAGTCGAGCCTGAACCTCCGGTCGGCCCAGTGCTGCCTGACGCCCCAGTGGCTCCGGTGGCGCCAGTGGTTCCTGTTGCGCCAACCGGCCCGGTCTCTCCCGTCCCGCCTGTGGGGCCGCTTGCGCCGGTCGACCCTGTGGCGCCAGTCGCCCCAGCAGCCCCTGTCGCGCCGGTGGCGCCTGTCTCTCCCGCTGCACCTGTCACGCCCGTCGCGCCAGTCGATCCAACCGCCCCTGTCGACCCCGTGCCACCAGTGGCGCCGGTCGCTCCGGTGGAGCCCATCGAACCCGTCCCACCTGTCGATCCAGTCGCGCCTGTTGCGCCAGTGGCGCCCGTTGCACCGCTGCTGCCCGTCGCTCCCGTCGCCCCTGTCGAGCCAGTGTCGCCCGTCGCTCCGGTCGCGCCTGTCGATCCAGTCGAACCCGTTGCGCCAGTGCTGCCTGTTGCTCCCGTCGCACCGGTCGAGCCGGTGTCGCCCGTCGCTCCAGTCGCGCCTGTCGAGCCAGTTGCACCCGTTGCGCCGGTGCTGCCCGTTGCTCCCGTCGAACCGGTCGACCCGGTGTCGCCCGTCGCTCCAGTCGCGCCTGTCGATCCAGTCGCGCCCGTTGCGCCGGTGCTGCCCGTTGCTCCCGTTGCACCGGTCGACCCGGTGTCGCCTGTTGCACCAGTCGCGCCTGTCGAGCCAGTCGCACCCGTGGCGCCGGTGCTGCCTGTTGCTCCCGTCGCACCGGTCGACCCGGTGTCACCTGTCGCTCCAGTCGCGCCTGTGGAGCCAGTCGCACCCGTGGCGCCTGTGCTGCCCGTTGCTCCCGTCGAACCGGTCGACCCGGTGTCGCCCGTCGC
>JALHMO010000126.1 GCA_022844015.1 Reyranella sp.
ACTACATCCTGAAGCAGCAGGCCTTCCCGACGATCGACCAGAGCGCGGCCAGGGACGAGACGCCATTCGACAAGTTCATGAACAGCAACATCCACGAGGTCCTGAAGGTCTGCGCCGAGTTGCGCCCCTCGGTCGACATCGCCGTGGTGCCGACGCGGGGCGCCTGAGCTCGCGCGTCGCCGAGCCTCCGCGCTCCGCATGGACCTCGAGCTGACCGGCCGGACGTGCCTGGTCACGGGCGCGAGCGCCGGCATCGGCGCCAACTCTCGGCTGATTCACTCGCAACCGTAGCCAGACGTGCACGCGATAGCGGCCGGGCTATGATCCCATTCAGGGAAGCTCAGGGACCTGTCCCGGCATGAAGTCTGAACCTGAAGGCTTGATGGTGCAGGTGCCTCATCGACGGCAGATGCGCCTCGGCGTCTTCGTGCAGACGCCCGGCCATCATGTGGCCGGCTGGCGTCATCCGGATGCGATGGCGAGCGGACCGAAACTCGGCTTGATGCAGCACATCGCCGCCACGGCCGAGCGCGGCAAGTTCGACATGTTCTTCCTGGGCGACGGCTTCGCCACCGGTTACGGCGAGCATCCGTCGACGATCGGCAAGTTCGAGCCGCTCACTCTCCTGTCGGCGCTGGCGATGGGCACCAGCCGGCTCGGCCTCGCCGCAACGGCCTCCACGACCTATGCCGAGCCCTATCACGTCGCCCGCGGCTTCGCCTCCCTCGATCATCTGTCCGCCGGCCGCGCCGCGTGGAACGTGGTCACGACCGCCTACGCCAAGTCGGCGGCAGTGTTCGGCCGCCAGCATCCGCCGCATGCCGAGCGCTACGCCATGGCCGAGGAGTTCGTCGAAGCCTGCCGCATCCTGTGGGACAGCTGGGACGACGATGCCTTCATCGCCGACAAGGCAAGCGGCCGCTTCGTGCGTCCGGGTAGCCTCCATGTCCCGCGCCTCGAGGGCAGATACTTCACCGTCGACGGCGGCCTCAACGTGCCGCGGCCGCCACAGGGTCACCCGGTGCTCATCCAGGCCGGCTCGTCGGGCCCTGGCCAGGCACTCGCCGCGCGCATCGCCGACGTCGTGTTCACCGCGCAGAACGAACTCGGGGAGGCCAAGGCCTTCTACGACGGTCTCAAGGCGCAGGTTGCCGGCCACGGCCGCCGGCCGGAGAGCGCGCTGGTCATGCCTGGCATTTTCCCGGTGATCGGGCGGACCGAGACCGAGGCGCAGGCGATCTTCTCCGAGCTCAACCGCAACATCGAGATGTCGACGGCCTTCACCGTGCTCTCGGAACGGTTGGGCACGGACATGTCGGTCTATCCCCTGGACGAGCCCGTGCCCACCCTGCCGGAGACCGAGCATCTCAAGAGCCGCGCTGCGCTGCTGCTGGAAATGGCCCGCCGAGACAAGCTTACGGTGCGGCAGCTGTTTTACCGGGTCGCCGCGGCGCGCGGCCACTTGCTGCTGGTCGGCCCGCCCGACCGAATCGCCGACGTGATGGAGACCTGGTTCCGCTCCGGGGCGGCCGACGGATTCAACATCATGCCGCCCTTCTTCCCCGGCCAGTTCGATTTCTTCGTCGATCGGGTGGTGCCGATCCTCCAGGAACGCGGGTTGTTCCGGGCCGACTACAGCGGGACGACACTGCGTAATCATCTTGGTTTGGAGCGGCCAACCAACAGGCACGCCAGCTGAACCCGTCGCGACGCCCAATTGCCTGAATTCGTTGGAGATTCTGGCGCGCAGGCCAAATGGGAGGGGGATCTGGAAAATGCCCACATCCAGCCTTGCGCCAGCGGGTCGGACTCCTGATATAAGCACATCGAGGGGTCGGTGCGGGCGGAGCAGTCGCCAACCCGGTCAGATCCGGAAGGAAGCAGCCGTAACGAATTCGCTTCGGGTCGTGCCGATCCCTCACCCTGTCCCGCCTTGCGCGCCGCCGCGGCGGAAGGGCGGCTCGCGCGCGACGACCGCCGGGCCCATCGGGCCGCGGCGCTTCAGCCGGTAGGATGCAGCCATGCCGGAAGCCAAGGATACGCTTCCCTACCGGGTACTGGCCCGCAAGTACCGGCCCGTCGATTTCACGACCCTGGTCGGTCAGGAGGCGATGGTACGCACGCTGCGCAATGCCATTGCGACCGGCCGCATCGCGCATGCCTTCATGCTCACCGGCGTGCGCGGCGTCGGCAAGACGACGACGGCGCGCATCATCGCCCGCGCGCTGAACTGCGTCGGCCCCGACGGCACGGGAGGCCCGACCGTCGATCCCTGCGGCCTGTGCGACAACTGCAAGGCGATCACCGAGGACCGCCATGTCGACGTGATCGAGATGGATGCCGCCTCGCGCACCGGCATCGACGACGTCCGGGAATTGATCGAGGGCGTGCGCTACCGCCCGGTCTCGGCGCGCTACAAGGTCTATATCATCGACGAAGTCCACATGCTGTCGGACAAGGCATTCAACGCCCTGCTCAAGACGCTGGAAGAGCCCCCGCCGCACGTGAAGTTCCTGTTCGCCACCACCGAGATCCGCAAGGTCCCGGTGACGGTGCTGAGCCGCTGCCAGCGCTTCGACCTCAAGCGTGTGTCGCAGGAGACGCTGATCGGGCATTTCGGGCGGATCGCCGCGACCGAGAAGATCGAGATTTCTCCCGAAGCCCTGGCGCTGCTGGCACGGGCCGCCGATGGTTCGGTGCGCGACGGGTTGTCGATGCTCGACCAGGCAATCGCGCACGGCGGCGGGGTGGTCGATGCCGCGCAGGTACGCGACATGCTGGGCCTGGCCGATCGCAGCCGCGTGCTCGACCTCTTCGAGAAGACAATGCGGGGCGATGCGCCTGCAGTGGTCGCGGCCCTGACGGAGATGCACGAGTCCGGCGCCGACCCCGCGGTGATCATCGAGGATCTGCTCGAGCTCACCCACTGGGTGACGCGACTGAAGGTGGCTCCGGACGCGGCCGCTTCGGTGGCGGACAGCGAACGCGCGCATGGCCTCGCGCTCGCCGCCAAGCTCTCCATGTCGACGCTGACCCGGGCGTGGAGCCTCTTGCTCAGGGGATTGCGCGAGACGCTCGACGCCCCCGCGCCGTTGCGTGCCGCCGAGATGGTTCTGATCCGGCTTTGCTATGCGGCCGACCTGCCCTCGCCGTCCGACGCCATCAAGGCGCTGCAGAACGGTGCTCCGGTGGCTGCGACGGTGACACCGGCTGTAGTGGCGGCGTCGCCCGCGGGGTCGCCGGCACCCCGTGGCGGCGCGAATGGCGGTGGCGCTCGCCTCGCCACACAGGCGGTCACGACGGCGCTTGCCCAGCCCACAGCTGCCACGGCGCCGCCCAATCCGCGCTCCTTCACCGAGGTCGTGGCCCTGTTCGAGGCCCGGCGCGAGGCAAGGCTGGTGCATCACCTCATGCACCATGTGCACGAGGTACGGTGCGAGCCGGGGCTGATCGAGTTCCGGCCCGAACCCAAGGCGCCGGTCGACCTTGCCGGCCGCCTGAGCGACTTGCTTGGCCAATGGACCGGGCGTCGCTGGATCGCGTCCGTCTCGTCCGACGCGGGCAAGCCCACCCTGGTCGAGCAGAAGGCAGCGCAGGGGGACCAGCTGCGCAGCCGGGCCGAAGCCGACCCGCTGGTCCTGGCCATCCTCCAGACCTTTCCCGGCGCCAGGCTCGATATCGTGCGGCGCAAGGGCGAGCAGGCGTCTCTCGTCGCGGGGCTGATGCCGGCGGCTGACGAGCCGCCTGCGATGGACGAGTATCCGGCAGACGACGACATTCCTGAAAGTGAGTTCTGATGTTCGACAAACTGAAGGATCTGGGCGGCCTGATGCAGCAGGCGCAGGCGATGCAGCAGAAGATGCAGGACCTGCAGGCGCAGCTCGAACGGCTGGAGATCGTCGGCAGCTCGGGTGCAGGCCTGGTCAAGGTGACGGTCAACGGCAAGAACGAGACCCGCCGCGTCGAGATCGATGCGTCGCTCTTCGTGCCGGCCGACAAGGGCGTGGTCGAGGATCTGATCGTCGCCGCGGCCAACGATGCGCGGGCCAAGGTCGAGCAGACGGTGCAGGAGCAGATGCGCACCATCACCGGCGGCCTTCCCCTGCCCCCGGGGTTCAAGCTCTGATGCCTCTCCGCGGGTCATGAACGGCCCCGAGATCGAGCGGCTGATCCAGCTGCTCAGCCGATTGCCCGGGCTGGGGCCGCGCTCGGCCCGTCGCGTCACCCTCCACCTCCTGAAGAAGCGCGAGAGCCTGATGCAGCCTCTCGGAGCGGCGCTCGCCGATGCGGCACGGGCCATCCGCGCCTGCACGGTATGCGGCAATCTCGACACGGTCGACCCCTGCTCGATCTGCGCCGACCCGCGACGCGACCAGACCCTGCTCTGCGTCGTCGAGGAAGTCGGCGACCTGTGGGCCATGGAGCGCGCCAGGATCTACTTTGGCCGCTATCACGTTCTGGGCGGTTCGTTGTCGGCACTGGACGGAATCGGCCCCGACGAGCTCAACATCGGGGCCCTGGTCGAGCGCGTGACGGCGGGCGGCATTCGCGAGGTGATCGTGGCGACGAACGCCACCGTCGACGGCCAGACCACCGCCCACTACCTCGCCGAACGCCTGGCCCACGCCGCCGTGCCACTGACCCGCCTGGCGCACGGCGTGCCGGTCGGCGGCGAGCTCGACTGGCTGGACGACGGCACGCTGGCGACCGCGCTCAAGGCGCGGCGCGCCCTGTGAGGCGTCGGGCATGAGTGCCGAGACGCTGGCCGCCATCGCTGTCGCGCTGGGGGCCGGCTGGGCGAGCGGGCTCAATGCCTACGCCGCGGTGCTGGTGCTGGGTGGCGCGCAACGGCTGGGGCTGGTCGCCTTGCCTCCCGATCTGCAGATTCTCGCCTCGTCGTGGGTGCTGGCTGTGGCGGCGATCCTGTTCGCCCTCAACTTCCTCGCCGACAAGATCCCCTACGTCGACAGCGTCAACGACCTGCTCCACACCTTCGTCCGCGTGCCGGCCGGCGCCCTGCTGGCGTATGGCGCGGCGGCGGGCCTCAGCCAGGAGGTCGCCGTCATCGCCGGCCTGCTCGGCGGCACCCTGGCCGCGGGCACGCACGTCGCCAAGACCGGCTCGCGCGCCCTGATCAACACTTCGCCCGAGCCGTTCAGCAACATAGTCGCCTCGCTGGTCGAGGACGTGAGCGTGTTCGGCGGCCTCGCGCTCGCGCTCTCCCGTCCGATCACGTTTTTGTGCTTGCTGGCAGTCTTCATCGGCCTGCTCGTCTGGCTGCTGCCCAAGCTGGTGCGGCTGGCGGCCAAGCCGCTGCGCCATCTGGCGAGCCGCCGACAACGGACTGGACCGGAACACGGATCATCGACCTAGGTCGATAAGACGAACGCTTTTCTTCGCCCGTGGGCGCGCTACACTGTCGCTCCCCATGTTCATTCGTCAGAACATCCAGACCCTGCGATTCTTTCGCACGACGCCGGCGATGCGCTGCCCGTATCTGCCGCACCGGCTGGAGACCAAGCTCGTCACGGAACTGAGCGGACCTGACGCCGTCTCCCAGCACGACACCCTGACCGACGCGGGTTTCAGACGGTCCCATCATTTCGTCTACAAGCCGCTGTGCGACGGCTGCCGGTCGTGCGTGCCGGTGAGGATCCGGGTTCGCGACTTCGAGCCGAGCCGGGCCCAGCGGCGCATCCTGCGGCGCAACGAGCGCGTCCATGCCGTCGAGGTCCAGCCGCTGGCGACCGGAGAGCAGTTCTCGCTTTTCTCACGCTACGTGCTGACCCGTCATCGCGATGGCGACATGGCCGACATGGACTTCGACGACTACCGCGCCATGGTCGAGGAAAGCCCGGTCGAGACGGCCATCATCGAGTTCCGGGACAACTCGGCCGAGGGCCGGCTCGTTGGCGCCTGCCTGGTCGACTGGCTGTCGAGCGGCGTCTCGGCCGTCTACAGCTTCTACGACCCTCAGGATCCGCGGCGCGGGCTGGGCACGCACATGATCCTGTGGCTGGCCGAGAATGCCGCCAGGCGCGGCCTGCCCTACGTCTATCTCGGCTATTGGATCGCCGATTCGAGCAAGATGGCCTACAAGAGCGCGTTCAGGCCGCTCGAATTCTTCGGGCCGGAAGGGTGGATGGAGCTGCCGGCCATCTAGTCGCGCAGGCTATGAGTAGTCGCCGTGGGGTGTAGCGACTTGACGCAGGTTCACGACCGCCGGAACGATCCCGGGATGTAGCGACACGTGATGCGCTGCGTTATGACGCATCGTGAACAGTCCCCGTCGGCGAGAGGGGGTAAGAGTACAAGACTCGCACGGGGGAGATGGATGCGACCATTGCTGGCTTTCAGCACGATCGTCGACACGATCAACGAAAAGCTGGGAAAAATCTGCGACTGGCTGGTGTTGTTGGCCTGTCTCGTCAGCGGCGGCAATGCGATGGTCCGCTACGCTTACGACCAGAGTTCCAACGCGTGGCTGGAAGTGCAGTGGTACATGTTCGCCGTCATGGTCATGTTCGGCGCCTCCTACACGTTGAAGCGCAACGAGCATGTCCGGGTCGACCTGCTCTACATGACGCTCAGCCGTCGCGGGCAGCTCTGGGTCGATATCCTCGGCACCGTGTTCTTCCTGCTGCCGACCTGCGCCATCCTGGCCTGGTTGAGCTGGCCGTTCTTCATGCAGGCCTTCGTGGTCAACGAACATTCCTCCAATGCCGGCGGCCTGCTGCGCTGGCCGATCAAGCTGGTCCTGCCAGTCGGCTTTACCTTGGTGGCGCTGCAGGGTCTGTCCGAAATCATCAAGCGTGTGGCCTTCCTGAACGGCATCCCCGTCGAGAGCCTCGAAGCGCACTACGAGAGGCCGACGCAATGATTCCTCTGGAGTGGATGCCGCCCCTGATGTTCGCCGGGCTGGTGGTCTTCATGATCATCGGCTACCCGGTGGCGTTCTCGCTGGCGGCCGTCGGTTTCTTCTTCGGCTTCCTGTCGATCGAGATGGGTTACTTCACGATGGCCTTCATGCAGGCCATCCCGGGGCGCGTGTTCGGCAGCATCCTGTCGAACGAGCTGCTGCTCGCCATCCCGTTCTTCACCTTCATGGGCGCCATCCTCGAGAAATGCGGCCTCGCGGAGGACATGCTCGAATCGATGGGCCAGCTCTTCGGGCCGATCAAGGGTGGCCTGGGATACTCGACCATCATCGTCGGATTCATCCTGGGCGCCATCACCGGCACGGTGGCGGCGCAGGTGATCGCGATGGCCCTGATCACCCTGCCGGTGATGATGCGGTACAAGTACGACATGCGCTATGCGACCGGCGTGCTCGCGGCGTCGGGGACGATCACCCAGCTGGTGCCGCCGTCGCTGGTGCTGGTCGTGCTGGCCGACCAGCTCGGCCGCTCGGTGGGCGACATGTATCTCGGCGCGTGGGGACCGTCGCTGCTGCAGATCCTCCTGTTCGCGATCTATACGTACTACCTCACGCTGGTGAAGCCGGCTTCCCTGCCACCGGTGCCGCGAACCCTGTTCGGCAAAGCGCTGCTGATCAAGTGCGCCTGGGGCATCATCCCGGCCGCCGTGCTGATCTTCCTCGTGCTGGGCACGATCATGATGGGCCTGGCAACGCCAACCGAGGCCGGCGCCATGGGCACGATCGGCGCCATCGTGCTCGCCGTCGTGCGCAATGCGCCGCTGACCAAATTCGACCGCATCGTGTTCGGCGCCGGCTGCGCAGCGGCCATCATCGGTGCCCTGATCGGCATGGTCGCCTTCAAGTCGATCCCCTTCAAGATCGCCTTTACGATCATGTTTGCCGGCGTCATCTGGCTGATCTGGCGGGCGTGGCAGTTCAAGGAGCTGCGCGATCTCATCGTGCAGGCATTTCAGTCGACGATGCGCATCACCGCCATGGTGGCGTTCATCCTGGTCGGTGCCACCTGCTTCTCGATCACCTTCCAGGGTGTCGACGGCAACCAGTGGGTCGAGCACCTCATGTCGAACCTGCCGGGCGGCGTGTGGGGCTTCCTGATCGTCGTCAACCTGTTCGTGTTCTTCCTGGCCTTCTTCCTCGATTTCTTCGAGATCGCCTTCATCATCGTGCCGATGCTGTCGCCGGTGGCCCAGAAGCTCCTGACGCCCGTGGTTGGGGCCGACGCCGCCCTGATCTGGTTCGGCGTCATGCTCTGCGTGAACGTCCAGACGTCGTTCATGCATCCGCCCTTCGGCTTCGCCTTGTTCTATCTGCGCAGCGTGGCGCCCAAGGAGGTGAAGAGCTCCGACATCTACTGGGGCTCGATCCCCTGGGTGGTGCTGCAGCTCGTCCTGGTGGCGATCGTGATTGCCGTGCCGCAATCCGTGACCATGTTCCTCGACAAGCCGAGCGGCATCGACCCGAGCAAGGTCAAGATCGAGATCCAGGCGCCGCCGAGCGACGACGCCCCGCCGCCGATCTTCGGCGCCCCGCCCAAGAACTGATCGCTCATTCACCTCCCCAGCTGCGTTGCCCATGCAGTGGAGTGTCCGCGCCTGCCCTGAGCGAAGCCGAAGAGTCTTCGCGGACAGTTTCATAGCTGGAAGCGCGCCACTCATAGGCGCTTTCTTTGGCCGGTCTCGCAAAGTCCTCATCCTGAGGAGGTCGCGTAGCGACCGTCTCGAAGGATGGGCGACACACGAGATCGTTGGAAAGCCGGTGTCGTAGCACCCGATTTGTTGCCGACCAAAGGGCGAAGGTGACTTCGCCCTAATCGAGACGCAGCCCCCGGGCCGCTCCTCAGGGTGAGGTCTTCAGTAAAGTTAGCGCCTATGAGTGGCGCGCTCCCAGCTATGACCCCTTGTGTCGCCGTAAGACTGCGACACCAGCGAAGCTGGGGAGAAAAGTAGAGAAAGCCCCGCCGGGATCGGCGGGGCTTTCTCTCGTCAATTGCTCTCGTTCTCTAGCGGCCCTGGGCCGACATCGTGAAGTTGAAGTTGTCGAAGGTGTTCTCGGCAACGCGGAACCACAGATTCTCGTCGGACCGGAAGGCCTTCAGGCTGTCGTAGATCTTCTTGAACTTCGGATCCTTGGCCGAGAGCTCGTCGTAGTACTTGTAGGCCTCGTTGAAGCACGGCTCGAGCACCGAGCGCGGGAACGGACGCAACTCGGTGCCGGCCGCCACCAGCCGGCGCAGCGCCGGAGGATTGCCGGCGTCGTACTTCGGCACCATCCACGACGTGACGAGCCCGGCCGCGGTCTCCGCCATCGCCCTGTAAGCCTTGGGCAGATCGTCCCACGCCTTGTTGTTGATGTAGAGCGAGCCTACCGACGCGCCTTCCCACCAGCCGGGGTAGTAGTAGTACTTGGCGACCTTGTTGAAGCCGAGCTTCTCGTCGTCGTACGGGCCGACCCACTCGCAGGCATCGATGGTGCCCTTCTCGAGCGCCGGATAGATGTCGCCACCGGCGATCTGCTGCGGCACTACGCCGAGACGGGTCAGGATCAGGCCTGCGAACCCGCCGACGCGGAACTTCAGGCCCTTCATGTCGTCCATCGACTTGATTTCCTTGCGGAACCAGCCGCCCATCTGGCAGCCCGTGCCGCCGAAGGTGAGGGAGCGGAAATTGTACTCCTTGTAGAACTCGTTGATCAGCTCGTGGCCGCCGCCGAAAGTCAGCCAGGCATAGTACTGGCGCTGGTTCATGGAGAACGGGAGGCCGGTCTCGAAGACGAAGTTCGGATGCTTGCCGAAATAGTAGTAGGCCGCGGTCTGGCCTGCCTCGACCGTGCCGTTCTGCACCGCATCGGCGACCTGCAGGCCGGGAACGATCTCACCCGCGGCGAAAACCCTGACCTGGAACTTGTTGTCGGACATCTCGCCGACCATCTTGGCGAACAGCTCGGCACCGCCGTACAGCGTGTCGAGCGACTTGGGGAAGCTCGAGGTCAGGCGCCATTTGACTTCCGGCATGCCCTGGGCAATCGCCGGCGCGGCGACAGTCGTCGCGGCGGCAACGCCCGCGGCACCAACGCCCGCGGTACGCATAAACTTCCTACGCTTCATAACTAACTATCCTCCCTGCGGGACACCCCATTGGTCCCGTCGCGAGGCAACACTGGCATGCACAAAGGTGCTTGGAAAGGCGCCGCAATGGCAAAAGCGAGACCGCCAATTGCCACGGTCTCGCATCGGCGTAAGGGTTGGGACAATACTCGGCAGGCTACGAACGCAAATACCGACAGGCCGCACCGAGCCGGGACTCCGAAAAGCGAGGATTCACAGTCGCTGAACTCTACCCGTCACCTGACAGTTTGGCCTGCCGCAAAGGCAAAATTCTCGTAGGTCAGCTCGGCCACGCGGAACCACAGATACTGCTCGTCGCGGAAGGCCTTCCAGTGGTCGTAGACCTTCTTGAATTTGGCGTTCTTGCCCGAGAACTCGTCATAGAGCTCGTGGGTCGCCTTCCACGCGGCCGCGAGGACCTCGCGCGGATAGGGTCGCAGTTGCGCTCCGGCCGCCACGAGACGGCGCAAGGCCAGCGGGTTCAGGGTATCGTACCGGGCCAGCATATCGACGTTGACATCCGCGGCGCACGTTTCGACCGCCATCTTGTAGGCGGGCGGCAGCGCATCCCAATGCTGCTTGCCGACGAGCAGCGAGATTTGCGTGCCCGCCTCCCAGAACCCCGGATAGTAATAGTATGGGGCTACTTTGTAGAAGCCGAGCTTCTCGTCGTCGTACGGACCCACCCATTCCGCGCCGTCGATCGCGCCGCGTTCCAGCGATGGATAGATCTCGCCGCCGGCGATCTGCTGAGGCACCGCCCCGAGCTTGGCCCACACCTGGCCACCGATGCCCGGAATGCGCATCTTGAGGCCCTTCAAATCGTCGAGCGTCTTGATCTCCTTGCGGAACCAGCCGCCCATCTGGACGCCCGTGTTGCCGGCGGGAAACGGCACGGCGTTGTAGCCCGTCATGAACTCCCGCATCAGTTGCAGCCCGCCGCCCTGCAGCATCCAGGCGTTCTGCTGACGCGCAGTCAGGCCGAACGGCACGCCGGCATCGAAGCCGAAGGTGAGGTCCTTGCCGACGAAGTAGTAGCTCGCCGTGTGGCACATCTCGACGGTGTTGTTCTGCACCGCGTCGAGCGCCTGCAGCGCCGGCACGATCTCGCCGGGCGCGAACACGCGCACCTGGAACTTGTTGTCTGTCAGCGCGGCGAGCTTCCTGGCAAAAGATTCGGCGCCGCCGTAAAGCGTATCGAGCGACTTCGGGAAACTCGACGTCAGCCGCCACTTGAGCTCAGGAGCCGATTGGGCAAAGGCCGGCGCGGCGACGATGCCTGCCGCGCCGCCGACGGAGGCGGAAGTCACGAACTTGCGACGTCTCATGATGATTACCTCCCACCGGTACTTCGCCTTGTTGCAGCAACGAGTGGTGTTCCACTTCGCGGAACCAATTTGCCATGCGGAAGGACGCTTGGCAAAGGAGGCAAAAAAAGCCCCGCCGAAGCGGGGCTTTTCGTCCGGGTGGTCCCGGTTGGCTCAGAGCTTGTTGGCGGCCGACTGGCGCGCCATGAAGTTGTCGAAGGTGTTCTCGACGACCCGGAACCACAGCACCTCCTCGTTTCGGAAGGCCTTCCACGACTCGTAGACCTTCTTGAACTTCGGGTTCTTGGCGACGGTCTCGGCGTAGAGCTCGTTGGCAGCGCCGAAGCAGGCCTCCATGACTGATTGCGGGAATGGCAGGAACCGGGTGCCGGCGGCGACCAGCTCGCGTAGCGCCTTGGGATTCTGCACGTCGTACTTACCGACCGACTTCACGTTGGTCTCGCTTGCAGCGCTGGCGATCGCCTCCTTGTAGAGCGCCGGCAGCGCGTCCCAAGCCTTGAGGCCGACGAAGAGAGACAGGGCCGCGCTACCCTCCCACCAGCCAGGATAGTAGTAGTACTGGGCGACCTTGTTGAAGCCGAGCTTCTGATCGTCGTACGGACCGACCCATTCGGCGGCATCGATCGTGCCCTTCTCCAGCGCCGGATAAATCTCGCCGCCGGCGAGCTGCTGCGGCACGACGCCGAGTTTCGCCATGACCTGGCCGGCAAAGCCGCCGATGCGCATCTTCACGCCCTTCATGTCCTCGGGAGACTTGATCTCCTTGCGCCACCAGCCGCCCATCTGGGCACCGGTATTGCTCATGAGGAAGGACGTGACGTTGTAGTCCTTGTAGAAATCGCGCATCAGATCGAGGCCGCCGCCATGGTAAACCCAGGCATTGTGCTGACGGGTGTTGAGCCCGAACGGCACCGCGGTGTCGAAGGCGAAGGTCGGGTCCTTGCCGACGTAGTAATAGGACGCAGTGTGCCCGCACTCGACAGTCTCGTTCTGCACCGCGTCGAGGACCTGGAGGCCCGGCACGATCTCGCCTGCGGCGAACACGCGGATCTGGAACTTGCCATCGGTCAGCGCGGCGACGCGCTTGGCGAAGTCCTCGCCCGCGCCGTAGATGGTATCGAGCGACTTGGGAAAGCTCGACGCCAGGCGCCACTTGATCTCGGGCATCGACTGGGCGACGGCGGGCGCGGCGACCGTTCCGGCGGCAGCCGCCGCTGCACTACCCACACCGGCGGTACGCAGGAACTTGCGACGTTGCATTCTGAACCTCTCCTGATTGAAATCTGCAGACTGGACGCACGAACCTGATTGTCCGGCCGCGATGGCGGCGGGCTTATGACACGGCGGACAGCGATGGAAAACAGGCCCGCAGGCTTCCTGGAGCGGTAATTCAGCGCAGACTCAGCACGATCAGGGCGAGGAGCCCGACGGCGATACGATACCAGGCGAACACGCCGAAGCCGTGCCGGCTGATGAAGCGGACGAATGGACCGACCACCACGGCCGCCGAAGCGAAGGCGACGACGAACCCCAGGGCGATCACGCCACCGCCGTGCCAGTCGAGCGTCGTCCAGTTCTTGTACAGGTCGTAGACGGTTGCGCCGAACATGGTCGGGATCGCGAGAAAGAACGAGAACTCAGCGGCCGTTGCCCGATCGACCCGGAAGACGCGGGCACCCATGATGGTCGCACCGGCACGCGACACGCCGGGCACCATCGCGAGACACTGGCAGAAGCCGATATAGAGGGCCGTCTTGAGATCGACCTCGTCCACCGACTTGATGTGCGGTCGCTGAACGAGCCGCTCGATCGCCAGGATGGCGACGCCTCCGGCGATCAATGCCACCGCCACGACCCACGGGCTGAACAGCACCGCCTTGATGTACTTGTGCGCCACGACGCCGATCAGCGCCGCGGGCAGGAACGCAATGACCACTGCCGCGGCGAAGCGGAGCGCCAGCGGCTCGCGACGCAGCACGCCAGTCGCCGTCGCCCAGAGCTTGGCGCGGTAGAGAAAGCAGATGGCGAGGATGGCGCCGAGCTGGATGACGATCTCGAACACCTTGCCGGGCGGCCCCTGGAAGTCGAGCACCTCCTCGGCGAGGATGATGTGCCCGGTCGAGGACACCGGCAGGAACTCGGTGAGGCCCTCGACGACACCGATCAACACGGCCTTCCAGATCAGCGCCGCGTCCATCGCTCAGTCCTTGAAGCGCCGGGCGCGCGGCCAGCCTTTTTCCGGCATTCGTCCCGCCTGGGCGCGCTCGCCGCGCCAGAACCTGAGCTCCGCCGCCGGGATGACGCGGTTGGCCCACGGCAGGCCTTCGCCGAGCCGGAACGCCTGGACATCCGACAGGCGGTCGCCCTTGGAGCGCTGCAGCAGCACCCCGCGGCCCCGTCCCATCTCGGGAACCTGCTCCAGCGGGAAGACCAGGAGCTTGCGGCCCTCGCTCAACGCCGCCACGGAATCGGCGTCGTCCGGCACGATCGACAGGGCCTGTGCCTTCTCCTTGTCGGCGAGGTTGAGCACCTGCTTGCCGTTCTTGGTCTGCGCCACGACCTCGTCCTCGGGCACGACGAAGCCGCGGCCAGCGTCCGACGCGACCAGGAACTTGCGGCCGCCTTTCAGAACCTGAAGCAGGATGATGTCCTGGTCGTTGCCGAGCTCGATCATCAGCCGGATCGGCTCGCCGTGTCCGCGCGCGCTCGGCAGCTTGTCGCAGCTCAGCGTGTAGAACCGGCCGTTGGTGCCGAACACCAGGATCTTGTCGGTCGACTGGGCGTGAACGGCGAAGCGCGGCCCGTCGCCCTCCTTGTACTTCAGGTCGGCCGTCGCCTGGTCGTCGATATGGCCCTTGGCAGCACGGATCCAGCCCTTCTCAGAGCAAACCACGGTGATCGGCTCGCGCTCGACGAAATCCTCGACCGCGTGCTCGACCTCGACTGGTGCATCCGCGATCTCGGTGCGGCGACGGCCGAGCTCGGTCTTGCCGCCGAAACGGCGCCTGGTCTCCTGGACCTCGGCGGCGATCGACTGCCACTGCAAGGTCTCGTCCCCGAGCAGCGCGCGCAGCTCCTTGCGTTCGGCGGTGAGCTTCTTGTGCTCGCCCTTGATCTCGAACTCCTCGAGCCGGCGCAGGGCTCGCAGGCGCATGTTGAGGATCGCCTCGGCCTGCAGGTCGGTGAGCTTGAACGCCGCCATCATGTGCGGCTTGGGCTCGTCCTGCTCGCGCAGGATCTTGATCAGCTTGTCGAGGTTGAGATAGGCGATCAGGTAGCCTTCGAGGATCTCCAGGCGCCGGTCGATCTCGGCCAGGCGGTGCGTCGAGCGGCGCACCAGCACCTCGCGGCGGTGATCGAGGAAGGCCTGCAATGCCTCGCGCAGGTTCATCACCCGGGGCGTGTTGTCCCTGTCGAGAACGTTGAGGTTGAGCGGGAAGCGGATCTCGAGATCGGTCAGCTTGAACAGCTGCTCCATGAGCAGCTCGGCCGGCACGTTGCCGGTGCGCGGCTCCAGCACGATGCGCACGTCGTCGGCCGACTCGTCGCGCACGTCCTCCAGGATCGTCAGCTTCTTGGCATTGATGATCTCGGCGATGCGCTCGATCAGCTTGCCCTTCTGGACCTGATACGGGATCTCGATGACGACGATGCGGTACTGGCCGCGCGGCAGCGGCTCGACCGTCCAGCGCGCGCGCAGCCGGAAGGCGCCGCGTCCGGTGCGATAGGCCTCGACGATGGATTCGCGCGGCTCCACGAGCACGCCGCCGGTCGGGAAATCCGGTCCCTTGACCAGATCGACCAGGGTCTCGACCCGGGCATTGGGCGTGCGGATGAGATGCAGCAGGGCATCGCACAATTCGCCGGCGTTGTGCGGTGGGATCGACGTCGCCATGCCGACGGCGATGCCGGCCGCCCCGTTGGCCAGCAGGTTGGGAAAGCCGCCGGGCAGGACGACCGGTTCCTCGGTCGAGCCGTCGTAGTTGGGCCGGAAGTCGACCGCATCCTCGTCGATCCCGGCCAGCAGCGACTCGGCGACCTCGGTGAGGCGCGCTTCGGTGTAGCGCATGGCCGCCGGGTTATCGCCATCGATGTTGCCGAAATTGCCCTGGCCTTCGATCAGCGGGTAGCGCGCGGCGAAGTCCTGGGCCAGCCGCACCAGCGCGTCGTAGATCGACTGGTCGCCGTGCGGATGGTACTGGCCGATCACGTCGCCGACCACGCGCGCGCTCTTCTTGAAGGCGCTGTTGGGGTCGAGCCGCAGCTGGCGCATCGCGTAGAGCAGCCGGCGATGAACCGGCTTCAGGCCGTCGCGCACATCGGGCAGCGAGCGCGCCATGATCGTCGACAGGGCGTACGACAGGTAACGCTCGCTGAGCGCCTGGCCGAACTGCACCGGCTTGACCACCGCAAGCGGGACGACGTTGTTGCGTTTTGCCATGGGCCGGTTCGAGGGGATGGACCGCGGTTCGAGCCGCAATCCTCGTTGGTTCTAGCGCGTCAGCGTCTCCATAAATCTCGCCCGCGCGGCAGGCAAGGGCTTGTTGTGTGGCCAAAAGACATGCCGCTCGAGAAAGAATGCCGTGAGATCGAGGCCCAGGCGCAGGTCCTGTGCGCTGGATGCGACGCCGCCGGCGGACAGAAAGGCCGGCAAGGCGACCAGCTTCTCCTTGTATGGTTCCGCCGCCGTGCGCGACACGGCCCGGCCGGTCTTGGGAGAGACATAGGCAAGATCGGTAGTCGCACCGGTCAGGGCGCAGGCCGCGAGGTCCAGGCCGAAGCCCAGCTCCTGCAGGAGACCGAGCTCGAGCCTGACATAGATCGTCGGCCATCCCGGATGTCCCAACGCCGTCAGGAATGCGAGGAAGCCGCTGAACATGGCCGGATGGGGCTCGCGTTCCGGCAGGGCGGCGTCGATCACGGCGCATGCCGCGGCCAGCCCGGCCAGCTCGCACGCATCCTCGAGAGCCCGCGCCGCATGGGGCTCGCGCAGCTCGGCGGTAAAGCTCCCGAGCTGATCGGCCAGCCGGGCGCGCCAGTCGAGGGCCACCAGATTGCCGGGTTGCCAGATCGGGCGGGCACGCCGCGACACGCCGCCGTTGACGAAGCCCGCGTGCCGGCCATGGTCCCGAGTCAGCAGTGATGCAATCAGCCCGGTCTCGCCGTGCGCCCGCGCCGACAGCACAATGCCCTCGTCGCGCCATTCCATGCCGACGGTATGCCGCGTTTAACAATTCAGCGCTAGGTTGGCGCGCATGACCAAGCTGAACCGACGCCGCCTGCTCGCCGCCGGCACGATGGCCGCCGCCCTGCCGACCCGCATCTTCGCCCAGACTTCGGCGGACGCGCGACCGCGCCTGCTGCAGGGCGTGCAGTCCGGCGACGTGATGGCCGACGGCGCCGTCGTGTGGAGCCGCGCCGACCGGCCGGCGCGCATGGTCGTGGAGTATGCGACGACCGAGAGCTTCGCCGACCCCAGGCGGATCGTCGGCCCCCTGGCGCTGGAGGCGACCGATTTCACCTCGCGCGTCCGCATCCGCGGGGTGGCGCCCGGACAGACGGTCTTCTATCGCGTGTCCTACCTCGACCTTGGCGACTACAAGACCATGAGCGAACCGGTCGGCGGCCGGTTCCGCGTCCCGCCGTCGGCCGGCAACGACGTGAGCTTCGTCTGGTCGGCCGACACGGTCGGCCAGGGCTGGGGCATCAACCCCGACGCCGGCGGCATGACGATCTACGAGGCCATGCGCCAGCTGGCGCCGGACTTCTTCGTCCACAGCGGCGATACGATCTACGCCGACAACCCTCTGCAGGCGGAAAAGAAGCTGCCCGACGGCAGGGTCTGGAAGAACATCGTCACCGAGGCGAAGTCCAGGGTAGCCGAGACGCTCGACGATTTCCGCGGCAACCACCGCTACAACCTGCTCGACGACAACCTGCGCCGCTTCAACGCCGAGGTGCCCATGCTGGCGCAGTGGGACGACCACGAGGTGGTCGACAACTGGTACTGGGAACGGCGCCTCGACAACGACAGGCGCTATCGCCAGAAGAGCGTCGCCGTGCTGGCCGCCTACGGCGAGCGGGCCTTTCGCGAGTACATGCCCCTGGCAGGTGACCTCGATGGGCCCATGCAGCTCTATCGCCGGTTCTCCTTCGGGCCACGTCTCGACATTTTCCGCATCGACATGCGCAGCTACCGCGGCCCCAACGGCGCCAACCGCCAGACGGTGACGGGACCCGAAACCGCCTTACTCGGCAACCGCCAGATTGAATGGCTGAAAGGCTCCCTGAAGGACTCGAAGGCGACCTGGAAGTTGATCGCCGCCGATATGCCGATCGGCGTCGTGATCCATGACGACTGGCGCAGCAAGTCGGGCTCGGAGGCGGTCGCCAACGGCGACGACGGCGCGCCGCTCGGCCGCGAGCTGGAGATTGCCGACCTGCTCGCCTTCATCAAGCGCGAGGATATTCGCAACGTTCACTGGCTCTGCGGCGACGTGCACTACGCGGCGACCCATCGCTACGCCCCGGATCGCGCGTCGTTCACCGACTTCATGCCGTTCTACGAGTTCGTCTCGGGTCCGCTGTGCGCCGGCGGCTTCGGCCCCAACATCCTCGACCGCACTTTCGGGCCCGAAATCGTCTTCCAGAAGGTACCGCCGCCCGGCCGCTTCGACCTCGCCCCCTCGGAAGGCTCCTGCCATTTCGGCCACGTCAGGATCGACGGCGCCACGGGCGGCCTGACCGTCACCCATCGAGACGCCAGCGGCGCCGTCCTTCACACGCTGAGCTTGGCGCCGGCTTGAGTTTCCTCCCAAGTCATCGGGGCAGGGCAGTTGCGTACGGCGTCAAGCACCGTCATCCCGAGCGGAGCCGCCCGTAGGGCGGCGCAGTCGAGGGACCTCTCTTGCCGGTGCCGAAACAAGAAAGGTCCCTCGACTGCGCCTCGCTGCGCTCGGCTTCGCTCGGGATGACGGTGTTTGGTGACATACGCGAGTGCCCCCCGTCATCGGGGAGCGCTTCGAGATGCCTACCTATCGTAGTCCAACCCAATCGAACGATAGTGGGCGGGGTCGTCGGCCCAGCGTTCGCTTACCTTGACGTGCAGAAAGAGATGCACCGGGCGCTCCAGCATCTGGCTGAGCTCGTGGCGGGCGCGGGCGCCGATCTGCTTGATGCGGGCGCCGCCCTTGCCGAGGACGATGGCGCGCTGGCCCTCGCGCTGGACGTGGATCGTCTGCTCGATGCGCGTGCTGCCGTCGGCCCGGTCCTCCCATTTGTCGGTCTCGACCGCCGCCTCGTAGGGCAATTCCTGGTGGAGCTGCAGGAACACCTGCTCGCGCGTCACCTCGGCGGCCAGCAGGCGCATCGGCAGGTCTGCCGCCTGATCCTCGGGATAGAGAAAGGGCCCTTCCGGCAGGGCCATGGCCAAGGCGGCCAGGATGTCGGCAATGCCGTCCTGACGCAGGGCGCTCACCATGAAGGTCCGGTCGAAGGCCAGGCGGGCGTTCAACTGGGCCGTCAGCGCCAGCAGCTTCTCGCGTGCCACCAGGTCGATCTTGTTCAGGATCAGGAAACGCGGGCTGCGTCGCTCCTTCAGCCGCTCGACGATCGCCTCGGTCTCCGGACCGACGCCGCGCTCGGCATCGACCACCAGGGCCACGATGTCGGCATCGTCGGCGCCCTGCCAGGCGGCGGCGACCATTGCCCGCTCGAGGCGCCGCTTGGCGACGCGAAAGATTCCTGGCGTGTCGACCAGGACGACCTGGGCACGGCTTCCCTCGGCGAGGTCGACCATGGCAATGCCGATCACCCGCATGCGCGTCGTCTGCACCTTGGGCGAGACGATGCTCACCTTGGAACCGACCATGGCGTTGACCAGGGTCGACTTGCCGGCATTGGGTGCGCCGACGATGGCGGCGAAGCCGGCCCGGGTCCTGGGCTCGCTCACGACTGTCCGAGCCCCTCGATGAGGAGGCGGGCCGCCTCGCTTTCCGCCTCACGCTTGGTCCGGCCCCTGCCCTGCACCGGCTCGACGGCACCGACCCGGACCTCGACCACGAACATCGGCTCGTGCTCGACACCTTCGCGGCCGACCTGGCGATAGACCGGCAGCGCGAGCCCACGCGCCTGCGCCCACTCCTGCAACTCCATCTTCGGTGGCCGTGGCGCCGGGTTGTGGCTGCCGAGCCGTTCGCCCCACAGGCGCTCGACGGTTGCAGCCGCCGCGGCAAAGCCGGCATCGACGAAGACTGCCCCGAGCAGCGCCTCCATCATGTCTGCGAGAATTGCCGCTGTCGCCGGCGGCGCGCCGCGGTAGGCGATCAGATAATCGTTGAGGCCGCTCGCCCGTGCGACCTCATCCAGGGAACGCGTGCTCACCAGGGCGGCGTGGCGTCGCGCCAGGTGGCCCTCCGCCTCGCCGGGAAAGCGACGCAGCAGCAGGTCGGCCATGGCCAGCGACAGCACGCGGTCGCCGAGGAACTCCAGCCGCTCGTAGCCGTAGGGGAAGGCCGCCTTGAGGTCGGGCCTGCGGTCGAGCGCCCCGCGGTGGGTCAGGGCCTCGACTGCCAGGTCCCGCCGCGCGAAGGCGTGCCCGAGCTTGCCGGCCAGCGCCTCGAAATCGACGTCGGTCTGGCTCAGTGGATCGCCATGAAAAAACGATTGAATCGCACGGCTTCGGGCCATTTCCACGGTTCCAGCCAGCCTGCCGCGGATGGATCGTGCGAGAAGAAGATGAACTCGGCGCGGCCGACCAGGTTTTCCGACGGTACGTACCAGCCGAGCTGGTCTCGGTCACGTGCCGACCCCGAGAAATCCCGCAGCATCAGGCGCGTGCGGCTGTCGAGCGAATCGTCGCGGTTGTCGCCCATGACGAAGTAGTTGTTCGCCGGGACGAGAAATTCCGGCGTGTTGTCGGCGGGGCCGCCATCGCTGTACTCCAGCACCGTGTAGCTGCGCCCGTTGGGCAGGGTCTCGCGGTAGAGGGTTCCCCGGGGGTAGTGGCCGTTACCCTTGGAATACTCTCCGAGACGCGTCCGCTGGACCGCCGAGCCGTTTATGTGCAGCACGCCATTGGTCACCTGGATGCGATCGCCCGGCATGCCGACGATGCGCTTGATGTAGTCGGTTCGGTTGACGCCCTGCCCTTGGTCGCCGGGATACTTGAACACCGCCACGTCGCCGCGCTCCGGCGGCTCCCCGAAAATGCGGCCAGAGAACAGCCCCATCGAGAACGGGAAGGAATGCTTGCTGTAACCGTAGGAATATTTCGAGACGAACAGGTAGTCCCCGACCAGCAAGGTAGGGATCATCGATCCGCTGGGGATGTTGAAGGGCTCTATGGCGAAGGTGCGCACGACCAGCGCAATCAGCACCGCATAGACGACGGTTCGGACGGTCTCGCCCCAGCCGCCGGCCTTCTCCTGTCCCCGCTTTCGACGTTCAGCCACGTCCGTCATCGCCGTCCCAGTTTAAACGAGCCGCGCCTATAGCAGGGTAGGAACCCGCTGTCTCTTCGTCGCGGCCGGATCATGTCGCCGAAACCGCGGAAATGATCACGAAAGCCTGCGCCATCGGGTATTCGTCGGTCAAGCTCAGGTCGATTTGCGGCGACATTCCGGCTGGCGTCAGCTCCTGCAGGCGCGCCAAAGCACCGCCGGTCAGGGCCATCGTCGGCTTGCCGCCACGCATGTTGACGACCCCCATGTCGCGCCAGAAGACACCCCGCCGAAGGCCCGTGCCCAGGGCCTTGGCGCAGGCCTCCTTGGCGGCGAACCGCTTGGCATAGCTCGCCGCTCGGGTCGCCCGGCCTTCCGACCTCTTCTGTTCAGTCTCTGTGAATATCCGCTGCACGAAGCGGTCACCGAACCGCTCGAGCGACTTCTCGATCCGCCTGATGTCGGTGAGATCGTTGCCGATTCCCAGAATCACTTGGCAGCCCCGCCGCCGCCCCGCGCCGCGTCCATGACGCGCCGCATCTCGCGGATTGCCTGATCGAAGCCCACGAAGATCGCCTCGCCGACCAGGAAATGGCCGATATTGAGCTCGCGTACCTCGGGGATCGCCGCGACCGGCCCGACATCGGCATAGCTCAACCCATGGCCGGCGTGGCATTCGAGGCCCAGCCTGGCGCACAGGGCCGCTGCCCTCTGGAGGCGGCCGAGCTCCGCGCGCTGGGGCTCGCCTTCGAGCTCGCAGTACCGGCCGGTATGCAGCTCGACCACGGGGGCGCCGAGGGCGACGGCCGCCTCGAGCTGGCGCGGATCGGCCTCGATGAACAGCGAGACCCGGATGCCCGCGTCGCGCAGCCGGCTGACCATCGGCCGCAGATGGTTGTGCTGCCCGGCCGCGTCGAGCCCTCCTTCCGTGGTCCGTTCCTCGCGCTTCTCGGGCACGATGCAGGCGGCATGCGGACGATGACGCAGGGCGATCGCGACCATCTCCTCCGTCGCCGCCATCTCGAAGTTGAGCGGGATGGTCAGCTCGCGCATCAGGCCCTCGATGTCGGCGTCGACGATGTGACGGCGATCCTCGCGAAGATGAGCGGTGATGCCGTCGGC
>JALHMO010000127.1 GCA_022844015.1 Reyranella sp.
AGACTAGGTCTCCACTACAAGGGGTTGCCAATCGGCGGCCCTTGAAATCGCTCGCCTTTTTGCTCCTCACTGTCCTCAAAATCGACGATTCCGAGGTCCAGTTGAGAAAGATGGGCTAGCGAAGCTGGGGAGGTGTCCGCGTCATCGCGGACGGAGGGGTCATGAGCCACGAGTCTCGAGCCCCTACCCCCCTCGCGCTTCTTCCCTACGACAATCCCCCACTCCGGCCCCGCCGCCGCCGTGTCCGCCCGCCACCGATGAACGCCGGCGCCTCTGGCGCCCGGCTCCGCCCGCCGATCCACAAGAAGAACACCCCGAGCCCGAAAAACGCCAGCACCGCCGGCACAGTCAGCACCGGCCCGACCACCGACGTCCAAAACGACCCCGACAGATGCCGCTGCACCGCCCCCTGCGCCCCGTTCAGGGACCCGATATCGAGCTGCGACCACAGCTCGCCCAGCCCGAACAGGTGGAACGAGCCCTCGCTCCACCACGCGAGCCCATCGTGCACGACCACCGCAACCGCCATGGCGAGCAGCAGCCAACCGAGCGCCCGGAACAACACATCGCCCCCTGAAAACGCGGGCCGGCACCCTACCCAAGCCGGCCGCCCCGGGGAAGATGCCGTTGCCCCCAGCGCCCACCGCGCTATAAGAGCGGCCGACCGCATCCGAAGGACAGGTGGCCGAGCGGTTTAAGGCACACGCTTGGAAAGCGTGCGTGGTGTAACAGCCACCGCGGGTTCGAATCCCGCCCTGTCCGCCAGTGTGACCCATAAGCTATTGAGCTAAATGGATTTTTTCATGGCCAGAAGAGTCAAGGCACAGGTCTAGGCAAGCGGCACGCTTGCTGTGGCGGCCACCCACGACCGGAGTCCCGGCTCGAACTTGCGCGTCGTTCGCCCTGAAGTAGGCATCGAGCTCCCATTAAAGCTTTTCATCGCCGCAATCGAAGGCGTCGGCAAGGTTGCGTACGGCGCTATCCAGCACGGCATCAGCGCCCGCTGCTCTGGCCAAGTCTACTGCTCGGGAGGTGGCGACGAATTTCGACGCGCCTCCCGCCTCCTGGATATGCCGAATGAACGTCACCCACGTTGATTCTTCATCAACGCGCCGCCCGAGAGGAATGGCAAGCCAATCATTGAAGGCGACGTTCGTACGGCCGCTGACGGGCCCAGCCGGAATGTGGTGGCTTGCGACTTCTCTCACGATCTTGGCGCGCACCTCAACAACGTGTTGACGATCGATCAGGCCCTGCTCGATCAAGTCCGCACGGCCGGCGGCTTCGCAAGCGCGAACAATCGCCCAAGAGTCGCGGGCGACCACTTCGACCCGATTGGCTAGCGCGAAACTCGTTGTCTTGGCTGGGCCGACAAAGGTCGCGTAGCCGCGTCGCGCGTCTCGTGACGGCCACGAGAGCGGCAGGCCGCGAGGTTGGAAGCACAAGCTGGTTCGAAGGATACACTGAAAAACTTCTGGATTCGGACCCAGCTCCGCAACATATTTTCCCCGCGGGAGGAACATGGAATTGTATGCAACCGTTGAAAAGGCAGTGCCTCCGTTCCCAAAGTCGACCGTCATCTTCGATCGGGCCGGCCAGATCCGCTTTCTCAATGATGTGCGAGCGAGAAACAGCAGCGGAATCGCGCATTTGACCAATGCAGACCATTCGTCAGCGCGCGATCTTTACGACAGGGCGGGCGTTATCGCGGGTGTCCGAAGACATACGGTGCTCGTCGCGGCCTCCGACTTTTACCGGGCTTCGATCAGACGCATTCGGGTTGAGTCTTGAGCGATGGGAACGATCGGTATACTCCGGCTTGTAGGTTGGCGAGCACACTACGAGGCGATAAAAGAATCGTTTGTTCTGGCTCTAATCTCAACCTTGCCGATTGTCATTGCTGCCTTAACTACGTGGGGTAGGCACTATAGGTCAGACCCCAGTTGGAACGCCTACGCAACGGCGGTTGATCACCTGCTGGAGCATGGTGAGCTATTCATGGCTGCCTTAGCCTACATCGCGGTCATTGTGTGGCATGTTCTGAAGGAATGGCCTGACGGTCTAAAGCCCCCTCGTATCGTATTCGGAGCATTTTGTTTCGTAGCGTTCGCCTTGATCTTGGTGTTTTACATCTTTGAGGCAAATAAGCTAGGGATAGACGTCGAAGTAACTCTTGTAGGATCTAAGTTGCTATTCGGCGTCACATTGATAGCTTACTACTTGTCAACGGTCTTGGTCAGGATCGAAGCGCCGCAATACGCGCAGGCCCTTAGTGACCGAGCGAGCGAACTTTCGCAACGACTCCTCCATGCGAGGAAACCATGATCGTTACCGCTGATCGTGAGACGCTGCTGAGCATTTCCTTTCCCGTAGTTCGGATCCGACAGCCGATCGGCGACTTTTTTGTCGCTAAGATCGAAGCACGACCTCTGTATGAAATTACCTGGGTCGATATCCGTAGAATAGGTGGTGAGCGCCCCTTTGAAAGTTACCTAGGAATCCAACGTCCCTTGGACGAAAAGCGAGCGGAGGAAATCCGTCAGTATGTTCATACGATCGACGCGACGTTTCCAACCGGTATCATCGTCGCCGTGAGTGAAGTTTGCGCCAGAATGGCTTACAATACACTTTCGGACGGAAGCCTGTCAGATAGCGTTGGCACAATGACGCTGTCCAACTACCAAGAGCCAGAAGACCCCAAAGATCGTATTCTATTTGGGAACATTGCCAAAGTCTTGGACGGACAACACCGCATCGCAGCCCTGAAGGATTATACAGGCACGACGTTCGAACTCAATGTAACAATCTTCGTAGGAATTGATGTTCCGGATCAAGCCGCGATATTTTCGACCGTCAACAAGACGCAGACGCGAGTTAATAAAAGTCTGGTGTACGATCTGTTTGCGCTTAGTAAGTCTAGGAGCCCAGAGAGAACATGCCACGAAATAACCGTTGCGTTGGACTCGACAGAAGGAAGCCCGTTTTACAAACGCATTAAGCGACTAGGCGTGGCGACCGAAGGGCGTTTTGGCGAAACCCTATCGCAGGCGAACGTCGTCGACATGCTGCTTAGGTACATCTCGACCAATCCCGAACTCGATCGAGACGACCTGAAGCGGGGCCGTCGCCTCCCACTGGCAAACAGCCAGGAAGTTCAGCGTCTTATCTTTCGAAATATGTTCATTCAAGAACGGGACGCTGAAATTGCTAACGTCGTCTGGAACTACTTTGAAGCAGTTGTGAAACGGTGGCCAAGCGCCTGGAGCGCGGGTGGCCGCGGGATGATGCTCAACAAGACAAACGGCTTTCGAGGGTTGATGCGATTTCTTCGACCGGCCTACCTTCACCTTGGGAGCCCGGGGGACGTGGTATCAGTTGAGGACTTTTTGAGGCTACTGAGGACGGTAAAGCTAGACGATACTTCATTCACTGTTGATAAATTCAAGCCTGGAAGTACAGGCGAAACCGAACTGTATCGAACTTTAGTGCAAGATACCGGCGTCGATATCAGTTGAGTTGGTCCGTATTTTGCCGGGATGCCGACAACCGATTCGGCTTTGCGATGCAAAGCCAAGAAGGCCGGATGAGCAGGGAAAGGTCGAGCCGGCCAGGAGGTAGGATTGGGGTCATCGACTTCAATCGACGCATTGACGAGCGCACTAGCGGCGAGCCAAGGCGCCTCGCTGGAAAACGACGTGCGCCCGGTCCTCAAAGCTCAAGTGGATGTCTTGACAATAGGGCATGCATGCATGCAATCATGCGGCCATGAACACACCAAGAACAAACGCCAAAGAGGAAGTCACCTCCCTAGATGGGATTGAGGCCAAGGAGCCGCTACAGGTTCGACTCCCGGTCCGAGTAAAACGCCAGTTCAAGGCCCACGCTGCCCTACGGGGATGCGAACCAAACCAGCTGTTTGTAGAAGTTTGGCAGCACTATCAGCGCACCGCGGTGAAAGGCGTCGACAATGAACCCTAGAACGGTGCTGAACGGCCAAGAAGTGGCGGAGGACTTCCGGCAATCTATGGGCATCCAGAAGTTCGCAACGGTACTCGCCGACCCACCTTGGCAGTTCATGAATCGCACGGGCAAGATCGCACCCGAGCATCATCGTCTAACTCGATACGGCACGCTGAGTGTATCAGCAATTGCCACTTTGCCGGTCGCGAGTGTGCTGTTGCCCACAGCGCATCTCTACCTCTGGGTCCCAAATGCACTATTGCCAGATGGCATCCACGTGATGGAAGGTTGGGGTTTCGAATACAAGTCCAACATCATATGGCACAAGCTCCGAAAGGATGGCGGAAGTGATGGGCGCGGCGTCGGGTTCTATTTCCGTAACGTTACAGAACTTCTTCTGTTTGGAATCCGCGGAAAGAATGCCCGCACCCTCAAGCCAGGCCGGACGCAGGTGAATTATATTGGCACCAGGAAGAGAGAACACAGCCGCAAACCAGATGAACAGTACAAAATTATCGAAAGTTGTAGCCCTGCGCCGTACTTGGAATTGTTCGCGCGCGGCACGCGGCAGGGTTGGACGTCTTGGGGAAATCAAGCGGACGGCGACTATGAACCTACATGGAAAACATACTCGCACAATTCAGCAGCCGAGCGGCGCGCTGCGCTGGATCAAGCCGACTAAGTTCAAGGATTGATCCATGGACATCAATACTGCCCCTTGGCGGCCTGGCAGCTTCACGAAGAACTTCAGCTGGGGCGGTGAAGGAAACGGATTAAAGCAACTTCATGAAATCATTCGACTGGGGTTCGACAACAAGATCGAGGACGTACCCCGATCGCTATTTCGCGAAAGAGTGGCGAGCGCAAACCGACCTGACTACATCCCATTGAATTTCTTTCTCTTTAACAGAGCGGCCGGTGGTGTTGATCACCTGATTGTCGACGAGCTCGTCTACCAAGCCATTACTTCAGATCACTCAGATCGATTTGATAAGTTAGCAATCTTCGCGTTCAATCTGAGCTTGGTTGGCGTTTGGAAAGGCGCAGCAGACTATCAACGGCGTCCCGCCCTATGGGCCCACCACTACGTGTCTCGCCGCATTGCCAACGATCTCAAATGGCAAGTTAGAGCTTTCTCGGCGGATGACATTGAAAATTTCGTCTCACAAGACAAGCGTTATGCGGCAAAGACAGCTCGAAAACTTGCGACTAATCTAGCCTATCTATATCGAATTGGACATTTAGCTGATTTCGCCACTGCCCATGTTGAGCGATGGTGGGTTGATGCACTATTCTTGACCTTGGACCGAGTAATTGAGGATCGCAGGATCGATAGCATCATGACTACCGAAGAACAATTCCGCGGACTCCTCGACCAGTTTGGCTTTTCACGAATCGCAGGCCCGCGAAGCTTGGAGAAGGAACTTGCCATTGGGCATCTAGTGCGGCTTTACAGCGAATGTGGCGGACGCGACCGTTTCTCGGAGGAGTTCGTGCGAGAGAGATCTGTCCTTCGAATCCCCGACCTCCAGTGGTTTGCGGCAAACGATCAGCGTCCCCAAGGTGCAGTTCATCCAACTAACCCTCGCATTCTGAAAAGCATTCCTAGAGCTTGTGCTTTTCTAGCGAAGTACGCGGGCTTTAGCGTGATAGACGCGGAAGAGATGGCCAACTTCGATCCGATCGAGTTCCTTCGCCGGCACACTGCAACTTCTCTAGAGAGGTTACGAAAGGCCGGCATAGAACCCACAATGACGGCCGAGGAGCTTATGAAGATCACGAGAGACCGATGACGACTCTATTAGATACCAACATTTTAGTGGCCGTACTGAACGAAAACGACCCACACAACAAGTGGTGTGTTGAGCAGCTCCAAGTTCAGAAAACTAAGGGCCCAGCGCTCATATGCGACATTGTCTACTGCGAATTCTCTGTTGGTATGCCCAGCCAAGCCGCCGTCGCCGCAGCAGTCGCGGGGCTCGCGTTAGAGCGCATTGGCCGAACTAGTGACGAGGCACTATTCCTTGCAGGAAAGGCATACAAAAAGTACCGCGGACAAGGTGGGCCCAAGTCAAATGTGCTTCCGGACTTTTTGATTGGCGCCGTTGCTGAGGTAAACGACATACCTCTACTCACCACAAATCCAAACGACTATAAGAACTACTTTCCGAACGTACAGATGATTTTTCCTTAGGCGCCACCGCAAGAATTGGCCACGTGGCAAGAAAGCAAGTTCATCCGTATTATACGTCACGCGCGTGGCGACGTCGACGCGCTCGCCGAGCGCGGCGTCCTCGCCAACGGCAAGCGCAACCGGATCCGCTTCGTGACGCATGCCCAGGTCGACGAGGCAGCGGTCGAGGCGGCGGTGGCAGCGGTTGCCGACGTGATGCGATGCGGCGCGAGGCGATCCGATCCGGTCGAGGTGATGCCATGAACTTTGCCAGGCAGGACCCGATCTTCTTCGCCGGAGCCGAGCTGCACTGGGTGAAGCAGGCCAAGGTGCAGGCGACGCTGGAGCACTCCGACCTCGATGCGCTGGTGTTTTTCAAGGCCGAGGCGGTGCGCTATCTCACCGACTTCTACGTCAAGGGCTTCCGGCCGTTCATGGAGCCGGAATACATGGTGCTGGTGACGCGCGGCCGGCCGCCCGCCGTCGGCTACGTCTCGGGCAGCGACGAGCTGCGCATCCGCTCGAAATCCGACATCGCCGACGCCCGACGCCTGCCCGCCATAGGGCGCTGGGCGGAGACGCTGGGCGCCATGCTGTCGGATTACGGGCTGACAGGACGCTCCGTCCACCGGCCGAGACGCACCCCGGAAACGGAGACTACGCTGCGGCGCGAAGCGGCCTGGCGCGCTCGATGCGCTCGCGCTCGCGCGGACTGTTCATGGCCTCCCACAGATCGCTGCGTCGCTGGACGTTCAGCCAGAAATCGGGGCTGTTCCCGAACACGCGCGCCAGGATCAGCGCGGTCGGTGCCGTCACGGTCCGGCGGTCATTGCACAGCTCGTTGACGTGCTTGCGCTGAACCCCCATCGCCGCGGCCAGCGCGGCCTGCGTCAGCTCCATCGGCTGCATGAACTCCTCGACGAGGATCTCGCCGACCGTCGCCGGCTTGCGTTTCGTCGTCAGCATGGCTCACCTCATCTGTAGCCGTGGTCGTCGAGCCAGACGCCTGCCGCCCCGCCACGGCTGCCGTCCCAGCGAAAGATCAGCCGCCATTGGCTGTTGACGCGAATCGAAATGGCATCCAGCCAGATTGCCGCGCAACGTCTCGAAGTGATTGCTCGGCGGCACCCTCGAGCCCGATCCGTCGTCGCGTCGTCGATCATCTGAAGCCTGCAATGCCCCGTCGGAGTTTACAACCTGACGTTTGTTTCTCACGGATTGTCGTTGTACTATGTTATTCTCGTATAGAGGGCATCCCATGTCAGACCCAATCCCGCCGACCTTCCTTCAACAGGAGCTGGAGTTGCGTCGGCGCGATCCGTCGCTCAGCACCCGGCTCTCCGAGGTCGGCGCGATCACGCTCGACATGAGCGTGATGGTGGGCACCATGGTCGAGGTGCTGGCGCTCCTCCATCGAGCGCCCGGCGTGGCGGACAGCCCGGACGGTGAGACCATCCGCTCCCTGGTCGATCGGCTGAAAGCGCGATGGGAGCTGCACGTCACTGTCCTGGACGAGATCAACCGTGCCCGATGACATCCGCTACCTGCCGGTCGCCGACGGCAGCTATCGGCACTTGCGCCCCGGGAACCCGGGCGAGCATGATGATGCCATGCCAGGGGCCCAGAGCACCCACTTTGCCGCGCTCGAGAGCAAGGTCGACACGATTGCCGTCGAGTTGGCGGCTCTCAAGCTCAAGGTCGTCACGGACATCTCAGGCCTCAAGGGCGACATCGCGGACTTCAAGGTTGGCGTCGCCGCCGGCATGGCAAGCCTCAAGGGCGACATGGCCGACTTCAAGGTCGGCGTCGTCGCCGACATTGCAGGCCTCAAGAGCGACATCGCCGACCTCAGGACAGGGGTCGGCGCCGGCATCGCCGACCTCAAGACAGGGGTCGCCGCCGACATCGCCGCCCTCAAGACAGGCATCGGCGCCGACATTGCGGGCCTCAAGACAGGCGTCGGCGCAGACATTGCGGGCCTCAGGAGCGACATCGCCGAGATCCGAGGCAGGCTGACCAACATGCCGACGACCTTTCAGGTCCTGACGTGGTTCATCGGCGTCACCATTGGCCTGACCGCCCTGGTGTTCACGATCGCACGCGTGGTCAGGTAAGATCGGGGCTGTTCCTGCTCATCTCGGCGCGATGGCGCGTTCCGCCTTTGCGGGTGCAGGATCCGCCGCGAGTGGCGTCGCCGCCGCGCGCTCAATCAGAGCTTCCTCCGAACCACATAGCGGCGCGGGATAGATCAGCGCCTGCCCGGAATAGAGCACCACAACCCGCTCGGGCCCGGCAAAGAATGCCGCGTCGGGCGGCACGGCCAATCCCCAGTCCCGCAGCAAGGCACCGGTCTCCGCGTCCCACAGGCGCACCCGGTTGCCGCCCGGCGGTGTGCCGCCGCTCGCCATCACGACGCCGCTCGTCGACACGACGCAGGCGCCGTTCGGGCTGAACGACGCGGACGTGACGGCGTCGCTGTGCGCCAGCCGCAGCACGCTTCCCGACCTGGGGGTCTGCAGCAAGACCTGCTGCCCGGCGAGGCGCAGTGATCGCCCGTCCGCCTCCAGGCGCGCCGCCTGGGTCAGCGGCGCCATGTCCTTCGGCCTCTCCGATGCCTCCTCCTCGGCGCCGGAGGCGGTGCTCCAGCCGCGCCAGCGCCCGCCCTGCTTCGTCGCGATCACCGACCCGTCCGGCGCCAGCTCGAGGTCGTCCAGCCCCTGCGCCTGCCTCGACCGATACTTCGCCTCGTACTGGAGCGGCAGGCGGTGGCGGGGAAGCCAGCGCTCGATGCTCCAAGCCACCAGCTTGCCGCCGGCATAGCGGGCAATCAGCTCCCGGCCGGAGGGCGAGAAGCGGGCGGCGACGAGCTCGCCCCAGGTGCCCTCGAGGGTGACGAGCGGATCCTGGATCAGCTCCGCGTCCCGGTTGCCCAGCGCGAACAGGCTGGCCTGGCCGTTGCTGAAGACGACGCTGAGCAGCGCCCCGTCGGCCGAGAAATCCGGCGTGTAGACACGGGCACTGGGACCCTGGAACTTTCCCGAGACTTTCTTCTGCGCGAGGTCCCACAGCGTCGTCAGCCCTCCCCGGTCGGTCGTCGCCAGCAGCGTCTCGTCGGCGCTGAAGGCCAAATCCTCGACGGAAATCTCGTCGCCGGTGTCGTGGAGGAAGGGCCTCGTCCTGTCGCGCGTGTCGAGGACGGCGAACCCCATGAGCCAGTGCGACACGGCCCAGGTTCCCTTCGGGCTCCAGGCCACGCCGGCGGTCGAGAAGGCGCCCGTCTGCGTCTGCACCTTGCCCGACGCCAGGTCGATGATGGCGAGACGGCCCTTTCCGCCGCCTTCCGTCGCGACGGCCAGCCGCCTTCCATCGGGGCTCACGGCCCACGACGCCTCGGAGAGGTCGGGCAAGGCGATGCCCGGGAGGACGCGTTCGGATCCATCGGGCAGCAGCGCGACCAGCCTCGCCGTTCCCTCGTGCACGACGAGAGACCTCGGCGCGCCATCGGCCGACGGCGCGACCCAGCTCAGCGTGCCCTTCACCGTCGCCACGCGCTTGCCCGTGGCGAACTCGTGGACCGAGGTGCCCCCTTCGAAGTCGGAGAGCGCGACGAGCCTGCCGTCGGGCGAGAGCTCGACCCCGGCGGGCGGCTTGCCCTCCGTGGCGAGCTGGAGGAGCGTCTTGCCCGTCGCCAAGTCGAGGACGCGCGCGCCCGCCTCGCCGTCGGCGACGACGAGGCGCTGCCCGTCCGGCGAGAAGACCATGGGATCGTGGGGGCCGCCCTCCGGGGCAACCGATGCCTGCATCTCCGGCAGGCTCGCCTGCGCGACGCGCAGCGCACTCACGGCCAGCGCGGTCCGGCGCTTGCCGATCGCGTCCAGCGCCAGCGCCGTGCCGCGATCGGGATCGCTGGCGGCGATGCCCAGGGCCTGGCTCGCGAGGTCGTTCGACTCGGCGAGGCGCGAGGCGTTGTCTGCCACGAAAGCGGTGACCGCCAGGACGACCGAGACGGCGGTGACGCCGGCGCCCCATTGCAGGCGCTGGCGGACCTTGCGGCGGTGCTCGCGCATCTCGATCTCGGCGCGGCTGCAGTTGCAGAGGTCGGCGAGGAGCTTGAACCAGGCCGTCCGCCAGGGCCCCGCGTCGAGCCTCGAGGCCTTGGGGTCGAAGTCGCGATAGTCGGCGGCCAGCGGCAATTCGAGGATTTCGCAGAGCGCTGACGGGAACGCGAATTGGGTATCGTCGGGAGACCCCGAGGCGTCCGGGCGCCCGGCGATCAGGACCGGGATCAGATCGCCGGCGGCATGGGTCCTGGCAAAGCTCCTGATCTCGTCATCGACGAAGGTGCTGGCCCGCGCATGAGGCGAGCAGAGGACGATCAGCTTGCGCGACCCCGCAAGATGATGGCGGACCGCCTGGAAGTATTCGGTGCCGGTGAAATCCTCCTCGTCGCGGAACACGTTCAGGCGGCGCCGGGGAACGGGCAGCCCGCCCGGCGGGGTGTAGCCGTTCAGCGCGCGCTGAAGCAGCACGGCGAACGGCCGGTCCTTGCGGGAGTAGCTGATGAAGGCATCGTGGAAGGTCGGGTCGCCTGCCTGCTGGTGCGCCATGGAGAGAGCTCCTTCCATCGACATCGTACACGGTCGATGGCCTCGAGCTCGAACCGGGCGTGTGCGCTGCCTGCATGACTCGCTCGCAACGACGACCTATAAGAGGAACTGAGCGATGAGCGAACCGCAGATCATCCGGACGCCCGGCGGCGAGGAGCTGGTGGTGTTGCCGCGCGCCGAATACGAGGCCCTCCTCGAACGCGCCGGCTACGAGGGCGAGGACGCGGAGGACGTTGCCATTTACGACACCCGGAAGGCCGAGTTGGCCGTCGGCGACGGCGTGCTACCGGTGGAGGTCAGTGCGGCGCTTCTCCGAGGCGACAGCCGGCTGAAGGCCATTCGCAATTGGCGCGGCGAGACGCAACTGCACCTGGCCGCCGAGACAGGCATAGGCCAAGGGTATCTTTCCGATCTCGAAAGCGGGCACCGCACGGGAACGCCCGAGACGATCGCCAAGATCGCTCAGGCACTGAATGTCCCTGTCGGGTGGCTGTCGTAGCGCTCCCGCGAGCTCGAGCTGATCGCCCGCTTTCCAGACCGGCCATCGGTTCGTCTCCAATAGCCCGTGGGAGCCCGGCTCGATGTCGCACGCTCCTCAGAAGCGGGCCAGCAGCGAGCCGTAGCCGTAGACCTTGTCGGCGATGCCGTTGCTGCGCAGCGCGTGCCAGTAGGTGGTGGCGTTGATCTGCAGCACCGGCTTGTCGAGCCAGCGCTCGGCCTCGTCGGCCAGCCGGCCGAACGGCAGGTTGGCGTCGAAGGCGACGATCGCCTCGATGTCGGGCCCGTCGATCGAGCGCGCCGCCTTGATCATGTCCTGCGCGCTCAGCACCGAGTACGAGGCGGGGCTCTTGCCGCGCATGTGGCAGAAGCGGACGATCTCGAAGCCGTGGGCGCCCAGCACGGCGTTCAGCCGCGGCTCGATGCAGGGATAGTAGGGCTCCATGATGGCGATCCGGCGCGCGATGCCGTGCGCCCGCAAGCCGGCCACCACGGCGTCGGAGGCGATGGCGACGGGGATGTCCCAGCCGGCCACCTTGCGCACGCGGCGCTTCAGCTCCTCGCCCCACTCGACCGTGCCGCCCCACACCGCCAGCGCCGAGATGCCGAGGATGAAGGCGTTGGGCCTGGCGTCCATCACCCGGCCGACGGCGTCCTCGAGCGACCGGTCGATCGCCTCGAGCTGGCGCTCGAAGTCGGCGTCGCAGGTGACCGGATCGTCGGCGATCACCATGCGCGCGAGGTGGTTGGTGACGCCGGCCGGCCGCATGTCGTCGTATTCCGGTTGCACCACGGTGTTGGTCGACGGCGTCGTCACGCCGAAGGCCATCCGCCAGGCCAGGTAGTCCCGCATCGCGCCCTCCTCTTTCCTCTCCCAGGATCGCCGCCAGCCACGGTGGCGGCCCCGCCGGACGTCGGTACACGGATCCAGAGCCCGGCGACAATCGCCGCGCCCGGGATCGGGTGATCCGACGCTCGCACAACTCGATCATCGCCGGGACTCCGGCGGGCTACGCCTCGGCGCGGAGCGGCCTCGCACGTTCGATGCGCTCGCGCTCGCGCGGACTGTTCATCGCCTCCCAGAGATCGTTACGTCGCTGCACGTTCAACCAGAAATCGGGACTGTTCCCGAACACGCGCGCCAGGGATCAGCGCCGTCGGTGCGGTCACGGTCCGGCGGTCGTTGCACAGCTCGGCGACGTGCTTGCGCTGAACCCCCATCGCCTCGGCCAGCGCGGCCTGCGTCAGGCCCATCGGCTGCATGAACTCCTCGCCGAGGATCTCTCCGACCGTCGCCGGCTTGTGCTTCGTCGTCAGCATGGTTCGCCTCATCTGTAGCCGTCGTCGTCCAGGCCTCGGGCAACGAGATCCTTCGCTACGCTCAGGATGACAAGGGAGGTCAATAAAGTCACAGGCGCTCGGGGTGGCAGGAAGATTCCCGCGATGCTTGAAGCCGACGGAGACCGGCAACCCGACGCCGATCGCGCGTGCGTGCGTCCGCTCCTTCCTGGTGCTCGTCGCTCCTCGACACTTTGGCGAGATTGAGGCCGTCCTGCCCCATCAAGAACACGTGTCGGCAACCGGGCCGGCGTTGATCGGCACGAGCATCGCGTGTATCTCAAGCCACGTGGGACACGCAGCGAGGGGTAAAGGACAATGGCGACATTCGATCAACTCTACATGGTCGGCGACAGCCTGTCGGACAACGGGCGGATATTCCAGCTCAGCAGCCAGCTGCTGTCGCTTGCCACGGCCGCGGGCATAAACACCGACGGGATCGAGCCGCTTCCCGTCATTCCCTATGCCGCCAGGTTCTCCAACGGGCCGGTGATGCCGGAATACGTCGCGTCGCTGCTCGGCGACGACCTCATCAACTTCTCCTTCGGCGGCGCCCAGGCGATCGGCACGCTGCCATTCGGCCTCGTCGCCGATCCCGCCATCTCGGACGAGGCCATGGCCGCGATCGCCGCGCTGCCGCCCGGCCAGCAGGCGCCGATCGCCGCGGTGCTAAACAAGAACATCAACCTCGCCGGCCAGATGGCCGACTTCGTCGCCCACACCAACGCAAACGAGCCGGCGGCCAACTCGGCGCTGATGGTCCTGATGGGGCTCAACGACCTGCAGGCCCTCATCGGCAGCGCCAACCCGAACAACCCGCAGGCCGCGATCGCCGCGGCGACGCAGGCGGGCACGGGAATCGTCCAGGCTTACCAGGGCGCCGCCGTCACCGCCTTCGACCAGGGCGTCGGCACGGTCATCTTCGTGACGCTGCCGGCGCCCAGCTTCTTCCCGTTGGGCAATTCGCTCGCGCCCATCCTCCAGCAAATCGGCGATGGCGCCGTCGCGAACATCAACACGGCGATCCAGGCCACCGCGGCGCAGCTGGTCCTGCAGGGCCGCGATGTTCGCGTGGTCGACCTTGCGTCGTTCACGGCCCAGATCGATGCGAACCCGGCGGCCTTCGGCTTCCAGAACCTGGCCCAGCCGACGCTGCTCGGAATCACGTTCGACGTCAGCCCCAACCCCGCAGCCCCGCCGGCCGACCAGACGGCCTTCATCGACGCCATTCACGCGACCGCGAAGCTGCACGACCTGATGGGGCAGTTCGTCGCCGAGTCGCTGGGCTTCAACGACGTCGCCGCCTATGCCGACGCCTATGTGCTGAAGCAGGGCGAGGTGCTCGCGCCGACGGTGGCGCGGGGCCTGCTGGCCAACGACGTGAACGCCTCCACCGCCTCGCTGCTCGACGGTCCCGATAACGGCGCGCTGCAGCTGGTCGGCAACGGCACGTTCACCTACACGCCGGCGGCGGGCTTCTTCGGCGTCGACACGTTCACCTACCAGGCCGGCAATGCCGGAAGCTCGATGGACGAGACGACGGTGACGATCCACGTGGTGCCGGTGGCGACCGGTCCCTCGTCGACGACGCTGAACCTGGTCGAGCTGACGGCGGAACAGCAGATCGCGGCGACCTACGCGGCGTTCTTCGGCCGCGCCGGCGACAGGCCCGGCCACGATTTCTGGGTGAACGAGTTCAACGTCGGCTCGGCAACGCAGAGCCCCTCGACGCTGTTCTCGAACATCGCCAGCTCGTTCGGCATCAGCGACGAGGCCAAGGCGCTCTATCCGTTCCTGGTCAATCCGTTCGGTGCCAGCGACGCCGATATCAGCGCGTTCCTCGACAGCGTCTACGACAACCTGTTCAACCGCGACTCGGATGCGCTCGGCCTCGCCTACTGGGTCGGCCAGACCAAGGCGACCCTGCAGAGCGGCAAGTTCGTCGGCTCCGTGCTGGTCGACATCATGAGCGGGGCGCAGGACACGGCGGCCGGCCTCGACATCACCACCCTGATGAGCAAGGTGGCGGTCGGGCTGGAGTACGTCCGCGCCCAGACGGACCTGGGCACCACGTGGGGCGGCGCGATCGACACGGTGGTGGCGACGGCCCTGCTGCAGGACGTGACCGACGTCGCGGAGACCGTCCTGACCGGCGTCAAGAATGCCGAGGTCCTGATCGAGACGCACGCCTGACGGTGGCGCGGGCCGGCGCCCGGATCGGCGCCCGGCCCATCCATGACGAAGGCTCGCCGGAAGCCCGGCGAGCATCGGCAAGCCTCGCCGGCAGCCACGCCTGCCGGGGTCTCGCCGGATGCGCGTGGCCAGCGCATGGCCGGTTGGCCTGCTACCGGGCGGACGCTTCCTCTGCCATCCTGAGCGCAGCGTCCGTCATCCTGAGAGCAGCGTCTGTCGTCCCTCTCCTGTCATCCTGAGCAAAGGCGCTTGCGAAGCAAGCGCCGTAAGCGAAGGATCTCATCGCCAGAAGTTCCAAAGTACACTCGTACCAAGCGGCGATGAGGTCCTTTCCTTCGGCTTCGCTCAGGACAGGCGCTGCGCTCAGGACGACAGAAAAGTTCGCGATAGCGGCCTCATCAATCGCCAAAAAACGACCATCGAAAAAGTCACAGGCTCTCAGGATGACCGAACCGAATTGGTTCAACGCAAGCCGATCGTGCGCTAGCCGCTAGCGCCGCGGCGAGGCCGCCAGCCCGAGGAAGACGAGCATGGCCCGGTTCAGCCGCACGATGTCCTCGTCATCCAGCCGGCCGATCTGCGCACCGACCCTGGCCCTCGGGACGGTCGTGATCTTGTCGACCATCAAGCGGCATGCAGCACGCAGGCCGTTGCGCTCGTTCGGCTCGACGGGCAGGCGGAACAAGGGTGCCTCGGTCTCGTCGGTCGTAAAGGCGCAGAGCGTGACCGACCCGGTCGCGTCGAAGCTGTCGTCCTGCACGATCACGGCGGGGCGTGGCTTGCCGGCGTACCCCTTTGCGCCGGCAACGGTCCAGATGTCGCCACGCCTCATTCATCGCCCCAGCCCGACACCGCGTCGATGAAGGCCTGGTCCCGGCGGGCACGGGCGCTCGCCGCGACGGCGAGCGCCTGGCGGTGCGCCTCTGCCCGGAAGGCGGGTGCGCGGACGTCCGGCACCCAGATCTGAATGGGCCGCAACCCCTGGGACCGCAGACGCTCGCGATGCTCCTGCACCTTCAGGCGGGTGGGCTTGGGCCCGCGCGTCGCCTTGGCCACGCGGGCGGACTTGGGCTTCCTTGCCGAGGCCATGAACGATCTCCATAGGTTACATGTAACCTATCACTCGACGGCCATGACGAGCAAATGGAAGCATGTCGGAGGCGCGAGGAGCAGATGGCGGGTCGCACGCCGGCGTCTCGGATGGGCAAGCATACGCCTGTGGCGTATATCCAACGGCATGCCACAGGATGCCCGTGGGAGGTTGCGTTGGCGCGGACATTGAACGAGGTCGTCGCCTCTCTCTCCCAGGCGGAACGCGCGAAGGTCGAGGCGCGGGCCCGCGCGCTCGTTGCCGGGGAGAGCTCGCTCCGGGCGCTTCGCGAGGACATCGGCGCGTCCGGCGAGGATCCCGAGCGCGCGTCCGGCGCCGGCGCCCCATGACCGCGCGCTCGTCCGGCCGGCCGACTTCGCTGCGGGTCGGGCTGACCCTGTCCGCCGCCACGGTCGTGCTCTGCCTGCTCGCCGGCGAGGCCGCATCGCGCCTCGTGGATCCCGGCGCATCGCTGTGGCGCTGGCCCAACCATGCCGTCGCGGCGCCGGCGCCCGCGCCGGGGGAGGCGCAGTTCGCCTACGATGCCACGCTGGGCTGGGCGCCGATCCCCGGCTCCTCGGGAACGATGCTCGGCAAGCCGCTCTCCTTCACCGCGCAGGGCACGCGCGCGCACAACCGCGACCGGCCGCCGGCGGCCGGTCCCTCGACCGGTCTTCCAGCCGATGGCTCCTCGACCGGCCCGTCGACCGGCCCATCGAGCGGCCCATCGCTCGGCGCGCCGATCATCGCGTTCGGCGATTCCATGACCGAGGGCTTCGGCGTCGGCGACGACGAGACCTGGCCGGCGCATCTCGAGCGCCTCGGTGACCGCGCGGTGCTCAATGCCGGCGTGCGCGGCTACGGCCTCGAGCAGATGGTGCTGCGGGCGGAGGGCATGATCCCCGAGCTGAGGCCCGCGACGGTGATCCTGGCCTTCATCGCCGACGACATCTCGCGCACCGCGCTCGCGGTGCGGGACGCCAGGGGCAAGCCGTGGTTCGTCCCCGACGGCCACGGCCTCGCGCTGCGCAACGTGCCGGTGCAGGCGACCGGCGGCACCTCGCCGATGACGGCGGCCCGGCACGTTCTCGGCTACTCGCACCTGGCCGACCGGGTCGCGAGCCGCCTCGGCGTGCAGCAGACCTGGCAGGGCCGCGAGGCCGGCACGGGGGCCGATCCGCTGGTCGTGTCGTGCCGCCTGATGGAGCGGTTCGCGGCCCTGGCGCGGCGCGAGGGCGCCCATGCCCTGGTGGTGGCGCTGCCCGAGCAGGGAGTGTTCCTCGATGCCCGGGCCGCCGCCGGGCAGCGCGAGGCGTTGACCCGGGTGCTGGGCTGCGCGGCCCGGGCGGGCCTCGCCACGCTCGACACGCTGGCGGCCTTCGAGAAGGCGAATGCCGGCCGCGACCTCGACGCCTACTATGCGATGATGCACTTCACCGACCGCGGCAATGCCGTCGCCGCGCGCGCGATCGCGGAGGCACTGGCCGCCGGCAAGGAGTGACGGTGCCTTCACCCGGCTGCATCGTCGTCGCCGGCGCACTGGACGACGGCATGGCCTGACGCCATGCTCGGACGAACCGGGGACTGCATCATGGCGGACGAGCAGGCAGCATCGGACCCCGCGGTCGCCACGCCGAAAGCCGAGACACGGCCGCCAGCCAACCCGGTGCGCCGCCTGACGCTGATCGTGATGGCGATCGGCGCCGTCCTGTTCCTCTACGGCATCGCCGCCGACCGCATCACGCCCTACACGGCGCAGGCCCTCGTGCAGGCCTACCTGGTGAAGATCGCCCCCGAGGTCGGCGGCCGGGTGATCGAGATCGGCATCGGCACCGACCAGCGCGTCGAGGCCGGCAAGGTCCTGTTCCGCATCGAGCCCGACCAGTACGTGCTGGCGGTGCGCCGCGCCGAGGCGCAGCTCGAGACCATCGGGCAGTCGATCGGCGCCTCGACCGCCGCGGTCGCGACGGCCCAGGCCAAGCTGGTCGAGGCGATCGCCCTGCGCGAGAACGCGCGCGACCAGACCAAACGGACGTTCGAGCTGGTGCGCAAGGGAATCCATCCCGAAGCACGCCGGACGCAGGCGCAGGCGACGCTCGATTCGGCCGAGGCGATCGTCGAGCAGGCGGTGGCCGAGCTCGAGCGGGCAAAGCAAACCCTCGGCCCGACGGGCGCCGACAACCCGCAGATCCGCGAGGCCATGACGGTCCTGGCGCTGGCAAACCTCGACCTCCAGCGCACCACCGTGCTGGCGCCGTCGGAAGCCGGAGTGACCCCCGGGCCTGGCGCAGGCGCAGCGGCCCTCACAGCAGCGGGCTGAACAGGCGCAGGGTGTTCTCGATCAGCCGTTCCCGGAAAGGCCGCGTCGCCCAGGCCGCGGGATCGAGCTGCCTCGACCGGTCGACGTAGCTCTTCTGCACCGCGTGCAGGGCGCCCGCGAACGCGCGGTCGTAGACGAACAGCGCGACCTCGTAGTTCAGCCACAGGCTTCGCATGTCGAGGTTGACGGTGCCGAACATCGACATCGTGCCATCCACCGATATCGACTTGGTGTGCAGCAGCCCGGCGCGATAGAGCTGGATCACGACGCCGGCCTCGAGCAGGTCGTCGTAGTACGACCGGCTGGCGTAGCGGGTGAGGAACGAGTCGACCTTCTCGGGGACGATGAGCGTCACCTGCACGCCGCGGCCGGCCGCCGCCCGCAGCGCCAGGATCATCGGCTCGTCGGGCACCAGATAGGGCGTCGTCAGCACCAGCTCGTGGCGGGCCGAGTAGATCAGCCCGAGAATCATCTGCAGGAGGCCATCCTCGGACTCGCCGGGACCCGACGGAACGACCTGGACATTCGCCGTCCCCAGCGGCTGCGCCTTGCCGAGGCCGGCGGCGTCGATCAGGGGCTGCATCGCCTCGCCGGTCTCCAGAACCCAGTCGCCGATCAGGATCCCGGCGAGCGGATTGACCACCGGGCCTTCGACGCGGACCATCGCGTCGACCCATTCGCCCACTCCCGACTCCTGCTTGAAGTAGCGGGGATCGACGAGATTCAGGCTGCCCGTCCATGCCGCCCTGCCGTCGATCACGACGATCTTGCGGTGCAGGCGAAGATCGGTGCGGCCGATCAGGGTGCGGAACAGACCGACCGGCAGCGCCGCACGAAGCTGCACGCCGGCGCCGCGCAGGCGCTCGGGCTGCCCGCCCTTCCACCACGGCCGTGCGCCGAGCGCGTCGATCAGCACGTGGCACCGCACGCCGCGGCCGGCAGCGCGAACGAGCGCCTCGACGACGTCGTCCGCCGCGCCCCCTTCGTTCCAGATATAGAATTCCATGAGCACGCTCACGCGTGCCGCATCGACGTCGCGGACGATCGCCGCAAGGATCGCCTGGGTATCGGTCAAGAGCTCGAAAGTGTTGCCGCGAACGGTGGCGCCTCCCACCAGCGAGCGTCCCAGGCGGTCCATCGCCCGGGCCTCGGCAGGAAGCGCCGACCAGTCGATTGCCGTGAAGTCGGCGGGAATGGTGGTTCTTGCGATCTGCCGGAAATCGGTGCGCAAGGCCGTGATGGCGTGCGAGCGCGTGCGCCCGATCCGGCGCTCGCCGATCAGCAGGTACAGCACCGCCCCGCCAAACGGCAGCGTCGCCACCAGCAGCAGCCACGTCAGCGCAACACCGCGCGCCGCGCGCCGCATGACCACGCGCACGCCGATGACAACGACGATCGCGACATGAATTGCCGTCAGGACAATCGACGATCCGAGGAGGGAGTACATCGGCAATTATTCCGCAGTGCCCGACGAATTGCACCTGCCGCTCGCCGACCTGTCGCTCTCACCGACGGCCGGGTGGCCGACAGTACGCTGTGCCATGGTGCCTGCGGGCTTGCGGACAAGGACCAGGCTCGGGGCGCCTGGTCCCGGAGCGGGCCCTCACGACCGCACGGCTTCGCCGCTGCAGGCCTTTTGGGCGGCCAGCGTCGCCAGATAGTTCTGACGTGCCTGCAGTGCGGCAGTGTCCTTGCCGGCTGCGTCCTTGAAGTCCATGGCGAACCACAGCGGCCAGATGAACAGGCCGGCGACGCCGGCGGCGACGTTCTGGGCCACCTTGTTGCCGCTCTCGCGGCCGAGGTCGGTCAGTCTCGTGCTGTTGGCCGTGGTCTCCGCCTAGCGCATTGATGCCGGCCGCCAATTCGTTGATCGGGCACGACAGCGCGTCACCGTGGCGGGAATTGGCTCGCTGCCTGCCGCTCGGCAGGCGGCGTGGTCATCGCCGGTGCTTTGCGCGGAACTGCATGGGCGTCAGGTCGGCCCAGCGCTTGAACGCCCGCACCAGCGGCCCCGGCTCGGAGTAGCCCAGTGCGTAGGCGATCTGGTGCAGGCGCAGGTCGGTGTTCGCCAGCAGGTGCCTGGCGAGGTCGTAGCGTATGGCATCGACCAGCTCGCGATAGCCGGCGCCGCGCTCGGCGAGCCGGCGCTCGAGCTTCTTGGTGCTCATGCTGAAATCGCGGGCCACGTCGTCGAACGGCGGCGCCCCGTTCTTCAGCCGCTTCACGACGTACTCGCGCACCGAATGGACGAGGTCGTCCTTGCGCGGTCGGCCGCCGACGATGCGGCGGCAGGCGCCTTCCAGCACCCGCAGCAGCCGGTTGTCGGCGCCCACCACCGGCAACTGCAGCGCCTCCTCGGCGAACACGATCGCATCCCACGCGGCCTGGAAGCGCACGGGACAGCCGAAGATGCCCTCGTAGTCTATCGGTGCATTGGGCCTGCCGTGCCTGAACTCGACGCACAGCGGATTTGCCCGCCGGCCCGTCATCTCCCGCGCGCCGCTGACCAGAAAGGCCGACGCCTGCTCGGCGTGATGGCGCGGCCCGCGCACCGGCGCGTCGCCTTCGCGGAAACGCAGGGCGCCGCCCGATCCGAGCGATTCGAAGACCACGTCGATGCCCTCGTTGGTGACGCCGAGGTAGCGCTCGATGTTGGCCAGCGCATCGCCGAGCGTCGCCGAGTTCAGGGCGATGAATCCGACCAGGCCGCTGTCGCGCACGCCGTGCGAGCTGCCGAGCCTCAGGCCATAGCCCGGATCGCCCAGCAGCAGCGCCGCGCGCTCGATCAGGCCCATGTAGGCGGCATAGGAGATGCGGCCGTCCGGGCTCGCGACGTCGGTTCGCGACAGGCCGACCTCCTCGAGGGGGCCGTCGAGCGCGTGACCGGCGCGACGCAGGTCGGCGGCGATGTAGGTGGCCCATCGGGCCTCGATCATGAGAACGCGCATGGCAGGCGTCCGCGAGTTGACAGGCCGGTATGGCGGCAAAGGTCAAGAGTTTGGCGGCCGCCGTCAATGCGGTCGCCGACGCCTCGCCCCAGATGACAGCGGGCTGGTTGGCTCAGGGAGGCGGGGCCGCCGCGCGTTGGCGGTCCGACCAGCTCGCGGCCGGCCCGTTTCCGATTGCCATCGGACGCGGGCCGGCTTGCGGGGCCGATCGGCCGTCGGCCGGGAACGAAAGCACCGAGATGCGCCGCATGCCCGGCGTCGCCAGCGCGTCCTCGCGGCCGTGCCGCAGTTCGCCCGGAGCCCGCTCTGAGGTGAGCCGATCGCGCCGGCGGCAGAGAACAGGATTGGAGTTTGGAGTGGTAGCTCTCGACTGGAGCATCGACGCGCGGACGAAGACCGTCCGCGCAACAGCGAACGGCGATGTGACGCGCGCCGAGTTCGACGCCCTTCTCGACGCGGTCGTCGCCGAGGATGCGTTGGCGTATCGCAAGCTGTTCGACGGCAGCGCCTGCGACACGTCGATGAGCCACACCGAGCTGATGGAGATCGGCGTGCGCCTCAAATCGTACCACGACCGGCCCGTCGGGGCGCTTGCGATGTAAGCGATGTTGTCAGGCCGCGGCGCGGTCGAGAGCTTTCGGCTTGACGTAGGCGAAGGGCAGGAGGTCGTCGATGCGGCTCATGGGATGTCGCGCGACGATCTTGGTGAGCACGT
>JALHMO010000128.1 GCA_022844015.1 Reyranella sp.
CGGTGCGTCAGGGCTCGCCCTCGCGTCGGCGCTGCCGCTCGCCGGGCTGGCCGCGACGGCAAAGGTCGCCGTCGTCGGTGCGGGGCTGGCCGGCCTGACGGCGGCGCGCGAGCTGCGCAAGGCGGGGCTCGCCCCCGAAATCTACGAAGGCAGCACGCGCATCGGCGGCCGCTGCTATTCGGCGCGCGGCATTTTCGGTGACGGCCAGGTCGCCGAGCATGGCGGCGAGTTCATCGACAGCGAGCACAAGGAGGTCCGCGCGCTGGCCGGCGAGCTCGGCCTGACGCTCGACGACGTGCTGAAGGCGACGCCGCGCGACACCCGCTCGATGTTCGTCCTCGACGGCAGGCCCTACGACCTCGCCGCCGCTTCGCGCGCATGGGAGCCGCTCTATCGCGAGGTCAAGGCGCAGGACGCCGCGATCGGCGAGTTCGGCTACCGCGGCGCCGGCGCGGCGGCGCGCCGCTACGACGCCATGACCATCGCCCAGTGGATCGACGCCCACGTCCAGGGCGGCCGGGCCGGCCAGTTCGGCCAGCTGATCGAGACCGCCTTCACCGAGGAGAACGGCGCCGATGCCGATCGGCAGAGCGCCCTCAACCTCATTCCGGTGCTGGCCGGCAACCCGCGCCGCCAGTTCGATCTCTACAATGCCGAAAGCGACCAGCGCTTCCACGTCCGCGGCGGCAACGACCAGATCCCGCGGCTGCTGGCCAGGTCGCTCGGCGACGACGTGCGCACGTCGCGGGCGCTGGTCGCGGTCACGGCGCTGCCCGACGGCAAGGTTCGCCTGAGCTTCCGGGGAGACGACGGCGTGCGCGACGCCGTCTACGACCGCGTGATCCTGGCGCTGCCTTTCTCGGTGATGCGCGCCCGCGTGGACTGCCGGCGGGCCGGGTTCCGCCCGGAGAAGAACCAGGCGATCGCCACCTTGCCGATGGGCGTCTCGACCAAGTTCCAGCTTCAGTTCTCGCGCCGGCTCTGGCTGGAGGCCGGCTGCAACGGTGAGATGCGCGTGGCGTCCCCGACCTTCCAGACGACCTGGGAGGTCAGCCGCGGCCAGGCGGGCGAGCGGGGCATCCTCAATTTCTTCTCGGGCGGCACCCAGGCGATCAATGCCGGCAAGACCGATTCTGTCAGCCTGGCGTCCGCCGTCATGCGCGATCTGGCGCCGATCGTGCCGCGGCTGGACGAGGTCTGGACCGGATTGATGACCAAGGATGCCTGGCAGCACAATCCATGGTCGCTCGGCAGCTACGTCTACTATCCGCCGGGCTACCAGACGATGCTGCTCGGCGTCGAGGCCGAGCGCGAGGGCAACTGCTTCTTCGCCGGCGAGCACACGGCGGAGGAGGGCGGCTTCCTGAACTCGGGCGTCCAGACAGGCATCCGGGCGGCCGGCGAGGTCGTCGCCTCGCTGCGCTAGTTCAATGCTTGTGCGGGTGCGGATGGGTCGGGTCGACCCAGTAGACTTCCTCGGGCTTCTCGACCGGCGCGATGTCGATGTTGATGGCGACCGCCTCGTTGTCGGAGCGCACCAGCACGCATTCCAGCGGCTCGGTCTCCGAGGCGTTGATCTCCTGGTGCGGCACGTAGGGCGGCACGTAGATGAAATCGCCCGGCCCGGCCTCGGCGGTGAACTGGAGCTGGTCGCCCCAGCGCATGCGGGCGCGGCCCTTGACCACGTAGATGACGCTCTCGAGATGGCCGTGATGATGCGCGCCGGTCTTGGCGTGGGCGTGGATGGTGACGGTACCGGCCCACAGCTTCTGCGCGCCGACGCGGGCGAAGTTGATCGCCGCGGCGCGGTTCATGCCCGGAGTCTGGGCGGTGTTGGTGTCGAGCGAGCCTGCGGGAATGACCCGCACGCCATCGTGTTTCCAGTCGGTCATGCCCGTGCATCTAGCGTCGCTTCGGCCGAGCGACAAGGGCGGCGGCATAGCGAAGCAAAGCTCGCTCATCGCATCGGGAACGACAGAAGAATTTGCCGTCGGACATGCGACGAAGGAACTTTTTTGCGGCGTAGCCCCGACCGCGCGGCGGGCGGTATGATGGCGGCCATGAACCGGATCGACGACTCTCGTCCCTTCAAGCCCGTGAACATCGCCGTGCTGACGGTGTCGGACACGCGCACCCTCGAGACCGACAAGTCGGGCGACACGCTGGTCGAGCGCATTGCGCGCGACGGCCATGTGCTGGCCGATCGCGCCATCGTCACCGACGACGTTGCGGTGATCCAGGCGCAGGTGAGGAAGTGGATCGACGACCCGCGCGTCGAGGCGGTGATCACCACCGGGGGCACCGGCGTCACCGGGCGCGACGTCACGCCGGAGGCGCTCGAGGCGCTGTTCGAGAAGCGCATCGACGGCTTCGGCGAGGTGTTCCGCTGGATCAGCTTCCAGAAGATCGGCACCTCGACCATGCAGTCGCGCGCCACCGCCGGCGTCGCCAACGCTACCTACATCTTCGCGCTGCCCGGCTCGACCGGCGCCTGCCGAGACGGCTGGGACGACATCCTGCGCCAGCAGCTCGACATCCGTTTCCGGCCCTGCAATTTCGCCGAGCTGATGCCGCGCCTCAACGAAGGGCGCCCGCCGCGGAGCGGCTGAAGGGTGAGGATCGCGGAGCGGTTGAAGGGTGAGGATCGCGGAGCGGCTGAGCGATGATCTCCGGCGGAGCGGCTGAAGCATGAGCGTGCGCGGAGCGGTCGGGCGATGATAGCGGGGAGCGGTGCAACGATGTCGACGCGGCGCGGCCTGGCAATGACACGCGCAGCGGCTGGCCGGTGATCGAGGCCCTGCTGGCCGCGCTGCGTGAGCAGCCGGCCCATGCCGCCCTGACGGAACGCGATCTCGTGCGGCTGCCGGCGATCGGCACCGCGCATGGTCACGTGCGCTTGCCGAAGGGGCTTCTGGCGCGCGTCGCCTACGCCCACGAAGGCGATGCCACGGCGGCGGCGCGCCTCGCGACCCAGGCCGCGGGGTTCCGCCACCTCGCGCCGGCGGGCCGCACGCCGCGTCTGCACGCGGTGATCGAGCCGCGCGCCGGCCTGCCGGGCGGTGCGCTGATCGTCGATCATGTCGAGGGTCGCGCGCCCGACCTGCCGGCCGAGCTGCCGGCGATTGCCGACACCCTGGCAGGCCTTCACGCCGTGCCGCCGCCCGCGCCCGGCTCGCCGATCCCGCGGCAGGAAAACCCATTCCTGGCCACGCTCGAGACCGTCGAGGGCGGCGCGGCGCGCTTCCTCGACAAGGCCATGCCCGATCCGGGCGGGCGCGCCGAGATCGTCGAGGAGCTGCACGCGATGCGCGTCCTGGCGGCCGGAGTCGGCCAGCGTGCGCAGCCGCTCGCGATGGCGCTGGCCGATACCCATCCCGGCAATTTCATCGTCGATCGCGGCGGCATCGCCTGGTTCGTCGACCTCGAGAAGGTCCATGTCGGCTCGCCGGCGATCGATCTCGCGCACGCCACCCTGCCGACCTCGACCTTGTGGGATCCCAATGTCGGGAAGATCCTGACGCGACGCGAGGTCGAGGATTTCTACGCGGCCTACCTCGCGAAGGTCGGCGAGGCGCAAGCCGCTTCGCTCGGGCCCTGGCTGCTGCCGATGCGCCGGCTCACGTGGCTGCGCACCATGCTGTTCATGGCGCGCTGGCGGGTCCAGACGCGCAGCCCGCGCGACCCCTCCGATCCCGCGCAATGGAGCGACGCCGGGCTCGATCCTGCCATGAAGGCGCACATCGATGCTCGCATCGACGACGCCTTCCGGGGGGAGACCATCCGCGGCATCCGGGCCGAGTGGATCGAGGCTTGACGAGTTCCTCTTTTGTTCTCATCCTTCATCGATGAGGCCGACAGTACCGCCCGACTATCCAGACGACCCGATCCCCGAGCCGATGCATCGCGGCCGCGGCGCGCTGTCGAACGAGTCGAGCCGCTACGACGGCGAGAAGCGCATCCGCACGACCGACGGCTGGGAGGTCGGCACCCCGGCTGACGCCGCGGACGACGATGAGCTGCCGCCCTTGCGGACCACGCTGACGCGCGACGCCACGCGCACCATCCTGGCGCGCAACGCGTCGCCCGACATCCCGTTCGATCGCTCGATCAATCCCTATCGCGGCTGCGAGCACGGCTGCATCTACTGCTTCGCGCGGCCGACCCACGCCTATCTCGGCCTGTCGCCCGGGCTCGATTTCGAGACCAGGATCCTGTTCAAGCCGGATGCCGCGGCGCTGCTGACCGCGGAGCTGGCCTCGCCGAAATACCGGCCCGACGTGATCGCCATGGGCACCAACACCGATCCCTACCAGCCGGTCGAGCGCGAGCTGAAGATCACGCGCCAGATCCTGCGGGTGCTGAGCGACTTCAACAATCCGGTCGGCATCGTCACCAAGAACCACATGGTGACGCGCGACATCGACATCCTGGGCGACATGGCGAAGCGCAGCCTCGCCGAGGTGTTCGTGTCGGTGACGACGCTCGACAAGGACCTGGCGCGCACCATGGAGCCGCGCGCCTCGGCGCCGCATCGAAGGCTCGAGGCGATCCGCGCCCTCGCCGCCGCCGGCGTGCCGGTCGGCGTCATGACCTCGCCGATGATCCCCGGCCTCAACGATCACGAGATGGAAGCGATCCTCGAAGCGGCGTCGGATGCCGGCGCGACGCGGGCCGGCTTCATCGTCCTGAGGCTGCCGCTCGAGATCAAGGCGCTGTTCGAGGAGTGGCTGCGACAGCACAGGCCCGATCGCGCCGAGCGCGTGCTGTCGCTGATCCGCCAGATCCGGGGCGGTGCGCTCTACCAGGCCGAGTTCGGCAAGCGCATGCGCGGCGAGGGGCCGATCGCCGACCTGCTGGCCTCGCGCTTCGCCGTCGCCGTCAAGCGCCTCGGCCTCAACCGGCAGCGCTACCGGCTCGACACTGCCCGCTTCCGGGTTCCCGACGCGGCGCGCACGGCGCTGGTCGACGCCAGGCGCGACGCGCGCCAGCTGAAGCTCTTCTAGCGGCTGCTCTTCTCATGCGCCGGGAGCGCGCCACTTCGTGGCGCTCGGTTGAGAACTGTCAGAAAATCTCGTATATTTCTGACAGGAGAATGGCTATGCAGAGACTGACCGAACAGATTCTGGCGCATACCGAGGGCCTTCCCGAGGGCGCTCCGATCGCGGCTAAGAGCTTGCTCCACCTCGGCAATCGCGCCGCGGTGGACCAAGCATTGTCGCGACTGGCTGAACGTGGCCGACTGATGCGTGCCGGGCGCGGCGTCTATCTGCGCCCGGTTTCGAGTCGGTTTGGCGTTCGCGCCCCCTCCGTCGAGAAAGCCGTCGAAGCCCTCGCGCTCCAGCGGGGCGAAATCATCGTGTCGAACGGCGCCGCCGCCGCCAACGCGCTCGGACTCACAACCCAGGTGCCGGTCCGGTCGGTCTATCTGACATCGGGCCGTAGCCGGACGATGAATTTGGGCCAGCAAGTCGTCGAACTGCGGCATGCGCCACGCTGGCAATTGGCGTTGGCCGATCGGCCCGCCGGACAGGCGGTGCGCGCGCTGGCCTGGTTGGGGCCGGAGAAGGCGGAAGCGGCCTTGAAGACGTTGCAGCGCAAGTTGCCGTCTTCCACATTCGGCGAACTCGTCGCGGCCGCGCCCCAGCTCCCGAGCTGGCTCGCTAGGACAGTGGGCAAGGTCGCGCATGGCTGAAGCCTTCCTCACATTGTCGGCGGGCGATCGGCGCGAGGCCTTGGCTGTCGCTGCCGATCGATCCGGCCGGCCGCTCCATCTGCTGGAAAAGGATGTGTGGGTCGTTTGGACCCTCGCGACGATGTTCGGGTCCGATCTTGGCGAGCATCTCGTGTTCAAGGGCGGCACGTCCTTGTCTAAAGCCTATCGCGTCATCCGGCGCTTTTCCGAGGATGTGGATCTCACCTACGACATTCGCGCCATCGCCCCTGACCTTGTGGGCGAGAACGGCGAGGCCCTGCCGAAAAACCGGAGCGAGGAGAAACGGTGGTCGAAGGCCGTCCGGCACCGCCTGCCTGAGTGGGTCGCCGGAACGGTCCAGCCGCTTCTTGCCGGTGCAATCAATGCGCAATCGCTGCCCGCGACGCTCAGGGTCGAAGGCGACAAGCTGTTCGTCGATTGTGAAGCGACCTCTGCGGGACCAGGCTATGTGGCTCCGAGCGTGATGCTGGAGTTCGGCGCCCGCTCGACGGGAGAGCCGGCCAGCCCGCGCGACGTCGTGTGCGACGCGTCCGGACTGATCGATGGCGTCGAGTTTCCAACCGCGCGCCCGCGGGTGATGCATGCCGAGCGGACGTTCTGGGAGAAGGCGACGGCGATGCACGTCTTCTGCCTGCAGGAGCGGCTGCGTGGCGAGCGTTTCGCCCGCCACTGGCACGATGTTGTTCGACTGAATGATGCGGGGATCGCCACCGCCGCATTGGCCGACCGCGGCCTCGCCAACGCCGTTGCCCGCCATAAGAGCATGTTCTTCGCGGAGAAGGCTGCCGATGGCGAGGCCATTGACTACGAAGCCGCCGTCGGCGGGAAGTTGCAACTCGCGCCGAGTGGTGAGGCGCGCACGGCATTGGCCACGGACTATGCGCGCATGGTCGAAGACGGGCTGCTGCTCGAAGATGCCGAACCGTTCGAGGCGTTGATCGAACGATGTGCAGACATAGCAGAGCGGGCAAACCGCGCGGCAAAGGGGTGATATTGGGGAGTCCGTGCGGGTGTGACGAGCAGGCCTTCCGCCAGATGCTGGGCGCCGAGGTGCCGTGGATCGAATGGCCGCTCTCCCCGAGCAAAGTGCCCGACACGCCGGTGATCCTCGATCTGCTCGAGTTCTGCACCAGCGCCGTGGGTGAGCCGATTCAAGGCGCTTATCAACCGATACCGACATTCGTTGATCGGGCCGGCCCGGTTCCTCGATTTCCTTGGCTTCGTCGCGGCGCGCGGCCATGATCCGTCGTCGCATGACGGAGGGGGACGGCATGGCCAACAATCCTCAGGTGCTGATCGCCGGCGCAGGCCCGGTCGGCATGACGTTGGCGAACGAGTTGGCCCGGCGCGGCATCGGCGTGCGCATCGTCGACAAGGCGCCGGCGCGCACCGACAAGTCCAAGGCCCTCGTGCTGTGGAGCCGCACGCTCGAGCTGCTCGACGACGCAGGTTACGTGAATGGGTTCCTGTCGGCCGGCATGCGGGCGCACGGCGCCACCATCTCCACGGGCCGCGAGGTCGTGGCCCGTGTCGCGTTCGACTCGATCGACAGCCGCTATCCCTTCGCCCTGATGATCCCGCAGAACGAGACCGAGCGCGTTCTCGACGAGCACCTGGTCGCCCGCGGCGTCACGGTCGAGCGCCCCGTCGAGCTGGCGAGCTTCAGGGACACCGGCAGCGGCATCGAGGCAACGCTGAACAAGGCGGGTGGCGAGACGGAGACGGTGTCGGCCGACTGGCTGGTCGGTTGCGACGGCGCGCATTCGGCGGTGCGGCACGGGCTGGGTCTCGCCTTCGAGGGCTCGACCCTGCAGAGCGACTGGGCGCTGGCCGACGGCTTCATCGCCGGGCTGGAGCCCAAGGACAGGATTCACATATTCTGGCACCGAGACGGCATCCTCGCTTTCTTTCCCATCGTCGGCGATCGCTGGCGCGTCATTTGCGATCTCGGTGCGGCCGAGGGCGAGGGCCATCGCGCCGATCCGACGCTGGAGGAGATCCAGGTGCTGCTCGGCCGTCGCAGCGGGCGGGATCTCGTCATGACCAATCCCTACTGGCTCGCCTGCTTCCGCATCAACGAGCGCAAGGTGAAGGACTATCGCAAGGGCCGTGTCTTCCTCGCCGGCGACGCCGCCCACATTCACAGCCCGGCGGGCGGCCAGGGCATGAACACCGGCATGCAGGATGCCTTCAATCTCGCCTGGAAGCTCGCGCTGGTGATCCAGGGCAGTGCGAGGCCCGCCCTCCTCGACAGCTACTCGCCGGAGCGCAGCGCCGTCGGCGACCGCGTGCTGCGCAATGCCGGCCGGCTGACCGAGGCGGCGATCGTGCGCAACCCGATCGCCCAGGGCCTGCGCAACGCGATCGTGCGCTTCGCCACGGGCTTTCCGCTGATCCAGCACAAGATCGCCGACCAGCTCACGGAGATGGATATCGGCTATCCCGACAGCCCGCTGACATTCACCGACGGCATCGGCGGGAGTGGACCGGAGCCGGGCGAGCGCTGGCCGCACCCGGTGCCGGAGGGTCCGCACGGCGCGCGCTTCACCGCCATCGGACCGGACGCTGCCGTCGCCGCGCTGGCGCAGAGTTTCCCGCGCCTCGTGGTGGCCCAGCCAGCCTCTGAGATGACCCTGCGCCTGATCCGCCCCGACGGCTATGTCTGCTTCGCCGATGCCCACGCCGACCGGGCGCTGGCGGAGAAGTATCTGGCGGGGATTGCCGCCTGACCGACCTGCCTGGGGCGCTCGTTTGCCGCTGAGCTCGGGCGGACCTGCAGGATTCCTTCAGCATCGGTCGTCGATGCGTACGATCCAGGGTGGGAGATATCGACCATGAGCAACGTGGGAATCGTCGGGCTCGGGCCGATGGGTATGGCGGTCGCGCGTGCTCTCCTGCGCGCCGGCTTCGCCGTCCATGCCCACGATCCGCGGCCATCGGTCACGCAGGTCTTCGTCGCTGCCGGCGGCAGGGCCGCCGCCGATCCGGCGGCGTTGGCAGCGGTGGTCGATATTCTAGTCCTCGTGTTGGCCAATGTGGCAGAGGTGGAGCTCGTTCTATTCGGCCCGAATGGGGCTGCGGTCGCGCTGTCCGAGGGAGCCGTTGTCGTCGTCAGCGCTGCGGTCCCGCCCGACTACCCCGAGACCGTGAGCAGGCGTTTGGCAGGGCGCGGCATTTTGATGCTCGACGCGCCGATGTCCGGCGGCGGACTGGCAGCCGGGAAGGGAGTGCTGTCCATCATGGCCTCGGGTCCGCCGGCGGCCTTCGACAAGGCGGCGGGTGTGCTGGACGCCATCGCCGAGAAAGTCTTCCGTCTCGGCGACCGGCCAGGGCAGGGATCGCGACTAAAGATGATCAACCAGCTGCTCATCGGCATTCACGTTGCCGCCGCGGCCGAGGCTATGGCGCTCGGCGTCCGGATCGGCTGCGATCCGCGCGTGGTCTACGAGGCGATCAGGCACAGCGCCGGCAGCTCCGTAATGTTCGAGAGCCGCGTGCCCCACGTTCTTGCCGACGATTACACGGCGCCCTTTCCGGTCGACACCATGGTCAGGGACCTGGGCACGGCACTGGACGACGCGCGCCGCCACGGCATACCACTGCCATTGACCGACGCCGCTCACCAGCAGTTCGCTGCTGCCTCCACGGCCGGCTACGGCGGCGCCGAGGACATCGCAGTCATCAAGCTGTTCGAGGTTCCAGTGAAGAGCGCGGTAACGTGAACCCCGACATGGCGAATGCCGATCTCACCATCGATCAGGCTCTTCGGCGCGCGATCGAGTGCCACAAGGCGGGGAACCTGGCGGAGGCCGAGCGTCTGTACCGGGCCATCCTGCAGGCTCAGCCATCGCACGCCTTCGCCAACCACAATCTCGCCTGCCTCGCCGTCGGCCTTGGAAAGGTCGCCGAGGCGCTGCCCTACTTCGAGGCGGCCTTGCGCGCGGCGCCGCAGCAGGAGGCGACCTGGCTGAGCTATGTCGCCGCCCTCGCCGGTTGCGGCCGACTGGCGGACGCCAGGCGCGCGCTTGTCCAGGCGAGGGCATCGGGCGCGGCAGCCGCGCCCCTGGAGGCGCTCGAGGCGCGGTTTCCCCGCGAGCCCTCGGCGGCCGAGATCGGCACGCTCAAGCGCGCCTTCGAGGCACGATCGTTCGCCGACCTCGAGCGTGCCGCCGTCCCGCTCACGGAGGCGTATCCGCAATCGGCGCTCGCGTGGAAGGCGTTGGGGCTCGCGCTCGTGGCGACGGGGCGCTCGCAAGAGGCCCTGCCGGTCCTCGCCCGGTCGCTCGCCTTGAAGGATGACGATCCCGAGGTGCACATCTATCGGGGCGATGCCTGCCGCAATCTCGGTCAGCCGGCGCAGGCCGAGGCGAGCTACCGGCGCGCGATCGAGCTTCGGCCGTCCGCCGGAACCCATCTCGAGCTGGGCAAGCTTCTGCTCGCACAGGATCGCCTCGACGAGGCCGTGGGGCACTTCCGATGCGCGATCGCCGCCAGGCCTGCCTTCGCCGACGCCCATGGCGCGCTCGGCGCCGCGCTGCGACGCCTCGACAGGCTCGACGAGGCGGAAGGGTGCTTCCGCGAGGCCGTGACGCTCGATCCCGGCAGCACGACCTGCCACTACAATCTCGGCAATTTCCTGCGCGACGTCGACAGGCTCGTGGAATCGGAGGCGGCGTATCGGCGCGCCCTCGAGCTCGATCCGGCCAACCGGCTGGCGATGAACAACCTGTCCGAGACGTTGATGGAGCGCGGGCGCTTCGCCGAGGCGCTCGATCTGCTCCGGTCGGCGATCGAACGCCATCCCGACTACGCGACGGCGCGCTGGAACAAGAGCCTGGTCGATCTTCGCCTCGGCAACTTCGCCGAGGGGTGGCGGGGCTACGAGTGGCGCTGGCGCTACGAAGGCTTCCCGACCCCGCGGCGCGATCTGCCGCGGCCGCTGTGGCTCGGCGACGCGCCCGTCGACGGCAAGACCGTCGCCGTGCCCTGGGAGCAGGGGCTGGGCGACACGATCCAGTTCTGCCGCTACCTGCCCCTGCTGGAGGCGCGCGGCGCCAGGGTGCTGTTCGCGCCGCAGCGGCCGCTCCGCCGGCTGATGAAGAGCCTTCCCGGCAAGGTCGAGCTGGTCGACCTCGACGACCTTCTCGAGGGACGCGCGGCGTTCGATTGCCAGGTGCCGCTGATCAGCCTGCCGCTCGCCTTCGGGACGGCGGGCGACAGCATTCCGAACGCCGTTCCCTATCTCCGCGCCGAGCCCGAACGCGTGCAGCGCTGGCGCGACAGGATTGGCGGCCACGGCTTCAGGATCGGCATCTGCTGGCAGGGCAACACCGGCACCTTCGACCGTGGCCGCTCCTTCCCCGTCGCGAGCCTCGCCGGTATCGCCCGCCTGCCCGGCATCCGCCTGATCAACCTGCACAAGGGCGCGGGCCTCGGGCAGCTTGCGAGCCTGCCCGACGGCCTGCGCGTGGAGATGCCGGGCGACGATTTCGATGCCGGTCCCGACGCCTTCGTCGACACCGCGGCGGTGATGGCTCATTGCGATCTGGTGATCACGTCGGACACGGCGGTGGCGCATCTGGCCGGCGCCCTCGGTGTCAGGGCCTGGGTCGCGCTGAAGTTCGTCCCCGACTGGCGCTGGCAGGAACACCGGACGGACAGCCCCTGGTACCCGACCGTGCGGCTGTTCCGCCAAAGGTCGCGGGGAGAATGGCAACCCGTGTTCGCCGAGATCGAGGCCGAGCTCGCGCGCCTGCTCGAGGTGTGAGGCGATCCGAAAAGAGCGCCGCTTTGGCGGAGGTTACTCCGCCACCAGTGGCGTGCTCATAGGCGCCAATCTTACCGAAGACCTCACCCTGAGGAGCGGCCCGGAGGGGCGCGTCTCGAATAGGGCGAAGTCACCTTCGCCCTTTGGTTGGCAACAAACCGGGTGCTGCGACACCGGTTTCCCAATGATCTCGTGTGTCCCATCCTTCGAGACGGTCGCTACGCGACCTCCTCAGGATGAGGACTTTGCTGGACCGGCCAGCGTTAGCGCCTATGAGTGGCGCGCTCCCAGCGGAAGAGCTTGCTTCTTGCGAGTGGCGCGCTACCGGCGCATCCCGGCGCATAGAAATCCACCGTCAGGCCCACCAATCTTGCGGTCCCGTCACCTCGCGCAGGCCTTGCACCGCGATCTTGGCGCTGGGCGGGACGCACAGCATGTTGCACGACACCAGCCCCGGGAACTTGTTCTCCGTGTTGCCGCGGAAGTTCGGTACCTTGACGCACGGCGGCAGGTGCCAGAAGCAGCGGTAGCCCAGCGCCTGCAGCTGCTGGATCAGCGCCGGCGATCGATCCTGCCGGTCGTTCTCGCTGTAGATCAGGGGAGCGCACCGGCCGATCGTGTCGGTCGCGCCGAGCAGGACATCGAGCTCCATGCCCTCCACGTCCAGCTTGATCAGGTGGCAGGCAGGCAGGCCGAGACTGTCCAGCCTGACCAGGCGAACGCTGTCGCCGGCCTGATTGCGTCCGAGCGTCAGGCCGCCGAAATTCTGCAGCCGCGAGCTGTCGAGCCGGGGCACCGGTATGGTTCCGTCCGTGCTGCCCGCCGCCGCCCAATGCGGCTCGACCTGCTCGAGCCCGTTGAGGGCGAGGTTGGCGCACAGCATCTGGAAGACCGAGCGTTGCGGCTCGAACGCCAGGAGCCGGCCCGTGGGGCCGACCTGACGGGCGATCGCCAGCGTATGGGCGCCGACGTTGGCGCCGGCCTCCACCACGGTCATGCCCGGCCTCAGGATCTGGCCAAAGACAGTGTTCTCGTCCTCCGAGAACTCGCCGTACTGATCCAGCATCGCGCCGATGTACCGGTCGTTGATGTTGTAGACCATCATGCCGTGCCGGCACTGCCGCTGGCGCAGATGGTCCTTCTCGTAAAGCGGCGCGCCCGCGATCGATGCGACTGCTTCGGTCATCGCTCGACCACGCAGCTGTTCCTCGTTCTGCGCATGGTCGACCTACGCTGCCGCCTGGTCGGCGTAGGGCACCGGTGTGCACAAGGCGTCGTCCTCGTGCAGGCGCCAGTACAGCTCCTCGATGCGCCGCGTCAGCGGGCCGGGCCGTCCGTCGCCCACCGGGCGTCCCTCGTAGCGGGTCACCGGCATGATGCCGCCCGCCGTGCTGCTGACGAAGATCTCGCTGGCCTCGGCGACCTCGCCGGGCTGGACGGCGCGCACCTCGCAGCGCAGCTGCAGGTCGCGCGCGATCTCGATCACGGTGCGCCGCGTGATGCCCTCGAACAGGCCGCGCGCCGGCGTCGCCAGCACGCCGTCCTTGACGACGAAGACGTTGAAGCCCGGCCCCTCGGTGATCGAGCCGTCGGCGGCCGGCAGGATCGCCACCGTGGCGTCGCGGTCGTAGGCCTCGAAGATGCTCATGGTGAGGTCGAGCCAGTGGAAGTTCTTGATCCGCTGGTCGAGCGACTCCGGCGGGATGCGCTGGGTGTGCGACAGCACCATGCGCAGGCCGTCGCGGCGCTGCTGCTCGTCGGCGATCCAGACGAAGGGCTGGGCGAAAGCATAGAGGCGATTGCGGCAGAGCCTGGGATCGCGCGTCCCCTGCGGCGGCATCCCGCGCGTGCAGGTGACGTGGACATAGGCGTCGCGCAGCCCGGTGCGGCTCGCGCACTGCATCATGATGTCGGCGATCTGCTGGGCCGAATAGGGCAGCGACATGCGCAAGCCCGCCATGGAGGCCTGGAAGCGCTCGACATGATCCATCAGCCGGAAGAAACGGCCTTTCCAGACATGGGCCACGTCGTAGGTCGCGTCCGAGCGCACGAAGCCGCGGTCGAGGATCGGCACCGAGGCCTCGGCGAGCGGGACCCAGCGCCCGTCCATGAAGGCTATTCCCGTGATGCCGGCGGTCTCGTCGTCGATGGTCATCGCCACGGCTCCTGTTCGCTTGCCCGGGAGAGACAATGCCAGCATCCGCCCGGCCGTGGCCATGCCCATGACAATGCGCCGAGGGCGCTACTCCAGCGATGCCAACTCGATCTTGATGGCAGAAGGCGTCCTTGCTGGGAGCGCGCGGGGCCTCGAGCACAGCCAACGATACGCCCCTCTATACCTGCTGCGCTGCGGAGTCGCTGTGCTATGCGGCTCTGTGATGGAGTGTGGGAATGCCACTCACGTCCTCTTCACGCTCCGCGTGCCAAGTATCGTAAGCCGCCTGCATGCGCACCCAGACCCCGGCGCCATCGCCGAACAACTTGCCGAGTCGAACCGCGACCGCCGCAGAGACCGGCTTGCGCTCGTGCAAAACGTCGTAGAGATGCTGCCGTGAAATGCCGAGAAGGCGTGCAATCTCGGTCTTGGTCTTGCCGGTCGCGGGAATTACATCCTCCCTCAGCAATGCGCCAGGATGGGTCGGGCAGCGATCTGGGTTGCGCTTGGCGACATGAGCCATGATTGTCTCTCCTCAGTGATACTGCTCGAAGTCGACGCGACAGGCGTCGCCGTCCTCGAACTCGAACGTGATGCACCACGGCCCATTCACATGGACCGAATAGCGCGTGGGCTTGAAGCCTCTCAAGGCATGGAATTCAAAGCCGGGGATGTTCATTTCCTCTGGCTTCGCCGCTGCGTCCAAGCGATCCAGCCGACGAAGGATACGTAGGTGCATTTTCGCATTGATCTTCGACGTTCGTCCGGTCTCCCAAAGCTCGGCAAGAGGCTTGCTCTTGAAGGTCCTGATCATGCCGTCGGCAGTGTAAGCGATTAGTTGACGCGTGTAAACAGTTAGCTTACATGTTGCTCTGCTGCGTCGACGGGAAGTCCGCGGCGAAGCAGTAGTGCCATCTTCATCGGCCGTGGCGGCTCCCAGAGCATGAACGTCATTCGGCCCGCCACCGCCTTCCCGGCGCATCGAGGTGCGCGTAAGGCGTGCTGGGGGCCCCCATGCTATCGTTCCGCCCATGTGCGAGCTCTTCTGCCTCTCCAGCCGCCATCCGATGCGCACGACCCTGTCGCTGCGCCACTTCGCCGCCCATGGCGCGCCGGACGGGCGCAACGTCGACGGCTGGGGCGTGGTCTTCCACGGCGGCCGCGACGTGCGCCTCTACAAGGAACCGGAGCCGGCCGGCGTCAGCCCGTGGGTCGAGTTCATCGAGAATTACGGCCCGCCGACGCGGATGCTGATCTCGCATATCCGCCGCGCTACCGTCGGCGGCAACAGCCACGCCAACACCCAGCCGTTCGCGCGCGAGCTGGGCGGCCGCATGCACCTGTTCGCCCACAACGGCGGCTTCGACGGCATCGACGCCCTGTTCGACCGCTCGCGCCATCGCTTTCAGCCTGTGGGCGAGACCGATTCGGAGAAGGGGTTCTGCCTGCTGCTGGACCGTCTCGCCGGCCTCTGGGCAGGCCATGCGACCCCGTCGCTCGAGGCGCGTCGCGACGTCGTGGCGGCCTTCGCCGCCGAGATGCGGCCGCTCGGCATCGCCAATTTCCTCTACGCCGACGGCGACTACGTGTTCGGCCACGGGCACCGTCGCACGCAGGCCGACGGGCGCGTGGCGCCGCCCGGCTTGTGGCTGCGCCACCATCGCCATACGACCCGCGCGCATGCACGGCAGATCGCCGCGACGGCGCCCGGGCTCGCAATTCATGCCGACACGGCGACGGCAGACGAGGAGCAGGAAATGACGCTGCTCGCCAGCGTGCCCGTCATGTCCGGCGACTGGTCGCCGCTCGCCGAAGGCGAGATCGTCGTGGTGGCAGCGGGAAGGCCGGTGGGGCTGGTGTCGCAATAGAGGCTGGAGGGCCGGGAACAGGAGCGCGGTCGTGGCAATACGTCTGCTTCCGGGGATCGGGTTCGGCACCGGGCGCTACCCCGAGAAGGTGGCGCGGCGGCTGAGGACGCTCACTTTCGCCGCCTGGATCGCCGCGGCCACCCACGCGCTGTATGCCGCGGTGCTCCTCTACGATGTCGCGCGGTTCTGGTGGCTGATCGTCGCCAACGCCGTCGCGATACTGCCCTATGCCGGCGTGCCGCTGCTCTATCGCTTCGGCCGTCTGACAGGACCGATTGTCGTCATCGTCCTGCTGTTCGTCGACATGGCCGCCTACATTGTCCTGCTCGGCAGCGGCCTCGGCATGCAGTTCTACATTCTGCTCGGCGTGGCGCTCATGGTGCTCTACGTCGGCCCGGAGGAGGTAGCCGTCACGACAGCCACTGCTGCCGTCGCCGCCGCCCTCATCAGCGCAACGTTCCTGATGCTGCCTCGGGACACGGGATTGCTGCCGCACTGGTTGATGGTCGCGAGCCTCGTCACCAACACAGTCGTCAGCTGCGCAATCCTGCTGGTGGTCGTCTCCTACGCCCTGCGCCAGGCCGCTCGGGCCGAGGCTGCCGCCGAACGCGAGCATGCGCGATCCGAGCGGCTGCTCAACAACATCCTGCCTTCCTCCATTGCCGCGCGACTGAAGAGCGAGAGCAACGCAGTCATCGCCGATCGACACGACGAGGCGTCGATCCTGTTCGCCGACATGGCGGGCTTCACGGCGCGGGCAAGCGACACGCCGCCGGCCGAGCTCGTGCAGTTCCTCGACCGGGTCTTCTCGGACTTCGACCGGCTGGTCGAGCGGCACGGGCTCGAGAAGATCAAGACCACGGGCGATGCCTACATGGTCGTGAGCGGCGTCCCGACCGCGCGCCCCGACCATGCCCAGGCGTTGGCCGATCTGGCGCTCGACATGCGCGAGGCTGCACTGGGATGGCGCGACCCGCGCGGCCGCAGCGTGCCGATCCGCATGGGCATGGCCAGCGGACCGGTTGTGGCCGGCGTCGTCGGGACGCGAAAATTTTTCTACGACGTGTGGGGCGATGCGGTGAACGTGGCGGCCCGCATGGAGACGACGGGAAGCGCTGGAATGATCCAGGTCTCCCGGGACGTCTACGAGCGCTTGCGCGAGGAGTTCGTGCTGGAAGCGCGCGGCGAGATCGACGTCAAGGGCAAGGGCCGGATGCCGACGTGGTTCCTGCTTTCCCGCAGGTCGCTCGCCCGTGCCGAGCCGAATCCCGAGAACGGTCGGGCGAACCGGCCTTCGTAGACGGCCCGAATACACATCACCGGCGATTCCGAGGCCGGCACCTCGACCCTTGGCGCGGCCCTGGCGGCGCGGCTCCGGCATTCCAAGTTCGTCGCCGATCCGATCTATCCGCTTGAATGGCGCTCAGATAGAATATACCTGAGAAGGAACCAAGGAACAAGAAATGGCCCTGAGCATCAAGGATCCTGAAACCGAGCGATTGGCGCGAACCCTCGCCAAGCTCACCGGCGAGAACATTACGACGGCGACCAAACGCGCCATCGAGGAGCGATTGCGCCGAGTCGGAGGACATGGTCGCCGGGCTGCCCTGTTGGAGGACATGGCCGAGATCCGCCGGCGCTGGAGGGCAATGCGTGTCCTGGACGATCGGACGCCGGAAGAGATCATCGGCTACGACGAGCACGGGCTGCCGCGCTGATGGTCATCGACACCTCCGCGATCGTGGCGATCGCCCTCGACGAGCCCGGCGCCGCAGAACTCGAGGTGCAGATCGCGGACGATCCGGTTCGTCTCGTCTCCGCCGCGACAGTGCTGGAGGCGACGATGGTGCTCGAGACGCGGCTGGGCGACAGCGGGGGACGGGAGCTCGATCTCTGGTTACTGAAAATCGGCGCCGAGATCGTTTCTGTGGATGCCGAGCAGGTAGACGCAGCGCGGCGTGCCTGGCGGCGCTATGGCAAGGGGCGGCACGCCGCCGCACTGAATTACGGCGACTGCTTTTCCTTCGCGCTGGCGCTGACCCGCAATGAGCCGTTGTTGTTCAAAGGCGAGGATTTCGCGAGGACCGGCATCGATCGAGGGCGCGGCGTGGCCTCCCGGTAGGGCAGGGCTGCGGATCGCGCTCCGACACTGATTGGCCGGTGCGGGCTCATTCCAGGAATCGCACCTTTGGCCACATCTCGCGCCATCGCTTGGCGTCGATGCGCGCCTCGTACTCGAGCCGCCGCGTGCGGCCGAAGGCGGTCGGCCGGCAGCGCAGGCCGAGCAGGTCGTCGGTGCCGAGCGGCGCCACCACGGTGAGCGAGTCGTCGTCCTCGAGACGCACGCCGACGGCGGTCACCGTCTCGAGCCAGTAGATCATCGCGTCGGCCGTGTCGCGATGCGGCGGCAAGTCCTTCCACACATGCATGCGCGCCTGGTTGCGCACCTGCCAGGGCAGGCCGGGGAGCAATCCATCGAGGCGGCCCTCGTGCGCGATCTCGCGCTCCTTCGAGAGATCGCCGGCATCGAAGTAGAGCACGTCGATATCCACAGGCTCGCTCGCCGGCACGATGCCGTGCAGGTGGTCCCACACCCGGTTGCGCACGAATCCCGCGGCAATGCACCAGTCGGGCAGCGCCAGCGTGCGCACCGCACGAAGCTGTATCATAGCCACAGGGTCCTGGGTGATGATGGCGGCGATCGAGGTCATGCAGGCAGTGTAGGGACACCGGCAGGGGATATGCCGAGCTTTCGCTTCGAACGGGTTTGCGCGGGCCGGGTGGCCGGCATCGACGAGGCCGGGCGCGGCCCGCTGGCCGGGCCGGTGGTCGCCGCCGTCGCGCTGATCGACCGGGCCGTGGCGAAGCGCAAGCTGCTGCGCCTGATCGACGATTCCAAGAAGCTCGAGGAAGAGGATCGCGAGGCTGCCTACGAGGCGATGGTCGGCTCGGGCATCGTCCAGTTCGCCGTCGGCGAGGCGAGCGTCGAGGAGATCGATCGCTTCAACATCCTGCAGGCGACATACCTCGCCATGCGGCGCGCCTTGCGGACGCTGACGGCAGTGCCGGGCATGGCGCCGCCCGACCTCGTGCTGATCGACGGCGACCGCATCCCGCCGGCGCTGGGCTGCAGCGCCCGGACGATCGTCGGCGGCGACGCCCGATCCTACTCCATTGCCGCGGCGTCGATCTTCGCCAAGGTCACGCGCGATCGCACCATGGTGCACCTGGCCGAGACGTTTCCCGGCTATGGCTGGGAGACGAACCGAGGGTACGGCAGCCGCGAGCACCTCGACGCCATCGACCGGCTCGGGCCGACGCCGCACCACCGCATGAGCTTCGCGCCACTCAGGCTGCGCCACGCGGGACTGCCTCTTCTGGATTACGTGGACAAGACGGGTGCCAATTGTGGATAGATCCGACAGTCAGCTGACATTGCGGGATATTTCGGACAACCCCGCAGTGGATAATCCTGCCGACGCCCAGCCGTCGAAGGACCGTATCCTGGTCGGCGACTGCGTCGAGCTGATGGGCACGCTGCCCGAAGGCTCGGTCGACATGGTGTTCGCCGATCCGCCCTACAACCTGCAGCTCCGGAACGAGCTCCTGCGGCCGGAAAACACCAGCCACGTCGATGCGGTCGACGACGACTGGGACAAGTTCGCCGACTTCGCCGCCTACGATGCCTTCACGCGCGCCTGGCTCACTGCGGCGCGGCGCGTGCTGAAGCCCAACGGCTCGCTGTGGGTGATCGGCAGCTACCACAATATCTTCCGCATCGGCACGGCGCTGCAGGATCTGGGCTACTGGCTGTTGAACGACGTCGTCTGGATCAAGACGAACCCGATGCCGAACTTCCGCGGCAAGCGCTTCACCAACGCGCACGAAACCCTGATCTGGGCGGCGCGCGACCAGAAGGGGCGTCCCACCTTCAACTACGATTCGATGAAGGCGATGAACGAGGACCTGCAGATGCGCTCGGACTGGCTGCTGCCGCTGTGCACCGGGCCCGAGCGGCTGAAGGACGCCGACGGCAACAAGGTCCATGCGACGCAGAAGCCGGAGGCGCTGCTGCACCGCTGCATCCTGGCGGCCTCGAAGCCTGGTGATACGATTCTCGACCCGTTCTTCGGCACCGGCACGACCGGCGCGGTGGCGCGGCGTCTCGGCCGGCACTTCGTCGGCCTCGAGCGCGAGCCCGGTTATGCCGACGCCGCGCGCGCGCGCATCGCGCAGGTGCGCCCGCTGCCGCGCCAGTTCGTCCTGCCGCTCGCCGGCAAGCGCGCCGAGCCGCGCGTGCCCTTCGGCACGCTGATCGAGGCCGGGCTGCTCGAGGCGGGCGCGGTGCTGACCGACGCGCGCGGCCGCGTGCAGGCGAGCGTCTGCGCCGACGGCTCGCTGCTCGCCAGCGACGCCGCGGGCGGCCATCGCGGCTCGATCCACAAGGTCGGCGCCCTGGTGCAGGGCGCCGAGGCCTGCAACGGCTGGACTTACTGGCATTTCGAGCAGGACGGCACTCGCCGGCCGATCGACGAGCTGCGCGCGAAGGTGCGGGCGGGTATGTAGGCTGGCAATCTGCTTCAGGCGTCCTGGCCGGAAATACTGTTGCGCCATGCAAGCGCTGCCGCCCTCGAGCGCACGCTGGAGGTGCGGCAGAAGTTGCGCATCGAATCGATGAGCCATGGCCCTTGATCCAGTCCATATGCCGTCGGCTCCGAGGCCCGGCAATCAGCGCTGCGGCGACGGATCGTGGCAGTGACATGCGAGCGCGACACAGGCCGGGTTGAGAGTAAGGGACTATCGCCTTACATTCCGTTCCGGAGGCACGACATGAGCACCCTTACCGTCACCGCCAAGGGGCAAGTAACGCTGCGAAAGGACCTGCTGCTGCATCTGGGCGTGCGTCCTGGCGACAAGATCACCGTGAACAAGCTTCCCGACGGCCGCATCGAGGTGAAAGCAGCGCGGCCCGCCGGCCCGATATCGGCCGTTTTCGGCATGCTGAAGAGCAAGAAGGGCGCGTCGCTGTCGATCGAGGAAATCAACGAGATCGCGGCGCGAGGCTGGGCCGGCCGGCGATGAAGATCGCCGCCGACACCAATGTGCTCGTGCGCGCCATCACCGACGACGACGAACAGCAAGGCAGGGCGGCTCGAGCTCAGCTCACGGATGCTGACATGGTGGCGTTGGCAATCCCGGTGCTGTGCGAGCTGGTATGGTGCTGTCGCGGGGCTACGGGAATTCCTCGGAGGAGACTGCCGCCACGGTCCGCCGCCTGATCGACAGCGCCAATGTGGTGGTCGATCGTCCGGCGGCGGAAGCGGGCCTGGATCTGCTCGAGGCTGGAGGCGACTTTGCCGACGGCGCCATCGCCTATGAAGGAAGTTGGCTCGGAGCGCAGACCTTCGTGTCCTTCGACCGGAAGGCCGTGACGCTGCTCGCCGCGCGGGGAAAGGACGCCAGGCTATTGTCGTAGCGCGGCGCCGGGTTCGCGGCCCAGCACCCCGGGTTACCCGGATCGTCGCCGACATCCGCCGTGAACGACAAGATCGTCACGCTGCACCGACCCTGAAACAGGAGATCGAAAGCGACGCAGGCCCGCACTGAGGGACCTTGGTGAGCGGGAATCGGCTACCGTCCAACCGCCCGGTGTCGGCTTGGAGAAATCAGGCCATTCCCGCGATCGCCGTCTTGACGTCACGAAGAACCCGGCTAGCGTTGGCGGGCACCGGCGATGCGTCATCGCCGGCGAACGCGCAGCATCAAGGAGGATGGGACATGCGCACGTGGGCGGCTGGGGCCGAAGGAATGTCGGCGCGTGTGCGCGTCTGCCTGCCCGCACAAGTCGCGACGCAATCGCCGCCCGTGACGCAAACCGGGATCGCCGACGTCGGCGCCAACTCGTTGATGTCAAAGGAGTTGTGACGCTGTGACGCAAATGACGCAAATTTCGCGCGCGATTCTGCGGTGGCCTCTGTGTCGTGATGCGGAGCGCCCGCCCGACCGCAAGAGCCACCGCCCCGACGGCAGGAAGCTGCGTTCGACCGCTCTTGCGTTCGGCCAAGTCGTTGAAGAACAGTAAGCGGTGTTCTGACCGCATCTTCATAGGCGGCTCGTGATTGTTCATCGTCCGCTCCCAGGTAACGAGCGGAGTGGTTTTATGCTGGACACAGATGTTGCGCCGACGTCGGAGCCG
>JALHMO010000129.1 GCA_022844015.1 Reyranella sp.
CAAATCGCTCAATATTCGATACCACCGCTTCCACCCGGACTGGAACTACACCATCCGGCCGAAAATCAAACACTCAACCTCGTGACGATCGAAGCGTTTATTTTGTCACAGACCCTTAGCGTCACGCTGTGCGCCGCCGTGAAGGCGGTGACGATCGCGACGGTCGGCCAGAATCCGCGGACCAGGGCGAGCAGGGCCACCAGGAACAGGAGGTGGTCGACGCCGCCCACGATGTGCTCGACGCCCATCGCGATGAAGCCGCCCCATCCGGTCGCGACAGGAGCGACGAGATCGAGGGTCGCCGTCCGGCGCGCCTCGAAGAAGACGAGCTCGACCGTTGGACGGCCCGGAACTCCCACGCTCAGCAGGGTCTGGAAGTGCGCCCCCATCAGATCGGGCCACTCGTCGCGGATGGCGAGCACGCCGATCGATCTGGCGCACGACAAGGTCATCTCGAGGACGACCCTGTCGGAGGCGCCTGCCGCCTGAATGGCGACCGCGCCGGGCCGGCAGGCCTCGCCGTCGATCGAGAAGCGGGCGTAGTCGTGCGCGAAGGCCGTCACGCGCTCGACGGCGCCGCGGTCACCCGCGGCCGCCGCGGCGAGCAGGCGGCCGCCGTGGTAGTCGACCTCGGTGGCCACGACCGCCAATCGATAGCGCAGGATGGTGCCGTCGACATCGAGCGTGGCAAACCCCGTGCCGGTGACGTGGGCCGACGCGGCGGCGATCCAGCCCAGCAGGATCGAGAGAGCGACAGCGACGCGAAGCATTCCCCTCCCCCACCCCGGCACCGCGGAATGGATGCCAGGCCGATCCTCCCCCGCCGTCGTCCTTCACCGGGGGAGGCGCCGCCCCGGAGAGACACCCAGCGCGCCCGGCGCGCAGCATGATGCGGTGAGAATAGGGGCGGGTTGCCCCGCCCCTATGGAGGTCCCTGAGAAATGTCCAGCGCCAGTGCGACCCACAGGCCGCACCGTCTCCAATCAGGTCACGGCGATCGGGCCGCCGTTAGATCCCGTCGCACCCTTGATGGGCGCCGGCGAGAAGATGTAGACGAACTGGTACTTGCCATCGGCGATCAGCCCCGAGAAATCCATGTTCTCGTGGTTGTAGATACCGTGCTTGGTGATCAGCTCGCTGTGCACGGGGAAGGCGAGGTCCTTGTTGGGATTGGGAACGACCTCGACCGCCCACGTGTCGCCGCCAGTCAGGCACACGCCCTTGTCGATGCACCACTTGGCCACCTCGAGGCCGATGCCGGGTTCGCCGCCATTGAATTTGTCGTTGTTCTTCATCCAGAGCTTGCCCCAGCCGGTGTTGAAGAAGACGGCATCTCCTTCCTTGACCTCGGCCTCTTGCATGTTCTGCTTCTGCAGGGCAGCGCGCAGATCGGCGACTGTGATTTCCTCGCCGGCCTCCATCATCTTGCCCTTGACGGCCTCGACATCGAACAGGTGGCCGCGCGTGAAGAACGGCTTGCAGTTCTCGATGCCTATCTTGGCCAAGCCATAGGCCCCGCCGATTTCCTGCCCGGTGAACCCGTTGTAGTATCGCATCTCGTTCTTGTCGCCGTCCTTGCCCATCTGGATACCGATGTGGCCCAGCCCGTCGAACTGCGTGCCGGTCTGGCCGATCTCGGTCGACAGATACTCGTCATTGTAGACGAGCATGTTCTTGCCGAACGGACCACCGGTCGGGCCGCCTGGAATACGCAGGGTGAAGGCGCGCTCACCGAACTTCGGCATGGCGGACTCGTAGACGCGGCCAATGCGATAAACCTTGCCGTCCTTGATCAACTTGACGCTGTCGAGAACCTTGGCCGGGGTCATCCAGTTGGACGCACCCGCCATATCGTCCTTGCCCCACTTCGGATGCGGCCACCACGGCTTGTCGGTGAGTGCCGGAGCCTGCGCCAGCTGCTGCGCCTGCGCCGCGCCAGCGACCAGCGCGCCGGCTGCAACCGCCCCGCCGACCAAGCCTGCCGTAAGGAAGTTACGGCGCTCCTCGTTGATACCCGACTGGGACTTCAGCTCTTCCTTTTCTTGCAAGTATCTCGAATCCATCGGTGCTTCCTCCTGTTTTTCGTTGACGCCGGGAGCCTCCTGCCATCGCATGCTGGCGTCAAGAAAACTCGCCATCGTTATCTTGTTACATATGCAATTTTGGGAGACCGACGCGGTGAGCCTGTTCGACGACGACAAATCCGGCATGCGCATGCCCGTCAGCCTGATCACAGGCTTTCTGGGGAGCGGCAAGACGACCCTGCTCAATCGCGTCCTGGTTGATCCGCGTATGGCTCGCAGCCTCGTTCTGGTGAACGAGTTCGGCGAGGTCGGGCTCGATCACCTGTTCATGGAGTCCGTGGCCGGCGACATGGTGCTGCTCCAGTCCGGCTGCGTTTGCTGCACCATCCAGGGCGACCTGGATCGCACCTTGCGCGACATCGCCCGCCGCCGTTCCAGGGACGAGACACCGCCGTTCGACCGGGTGCTGCTGGAGACCACCGGTCTCGCGGATCCGGCTCCAATCCTGCAGCTGCTGCTCAACAACCCCATGATCAGCCACGACTACCGCCTCGACGGCGTGGTGGCGACCGTCGACGCCTTGAACGGAGCGCGCCAGCTCGACGAGCACCTCGAGGCGGTGAAGCAGGCCGCCGTAGCCGATCGCCTGCTGATCAGCAAGACCGACCTCGCCGACATCGACTCCAGCGCACGCCTCCGGGCGCGCCTGGAGCAGCTGAACCCGGGCGCGCCGCTCTACGAGGTCGTGCAGGGCGACATCGATCCGGCTCTCCTGTTCGATGCCGGGCCGTTCGATCCCGCCGGCAAGAGCGACCGCGTGCGGCAATGGCTCAACGCCGAAGCGCACGAGCACGAGCACGAGCATGGGCACGACCAAGGTCACCATTCCGAGAACCACGGTCGCGACCGGTCGCGCCACGACGACCATATCGGCTCGTTCTGCCTCACCTTCGACGAGCCGCTCGACTGGGATCGGTTCAACCGATGGCTGATGGCGGTTCGCGCTTCGTGGGGCGACAGGCTGCTGCGCGTCAAGGGCGTGCTCGACGTCGCGGGCGAGAGCCGGCCCCTGGTCATCCATGGCGTCCACCGTACCTTCCATCCGCCGACGCTGCTCGCACGCTGGCCAGACGACGAGCGGCGCTCGCGCCTGGTCTTCATCACCCGGGATCTCGACCGCGCGACCGTGGCGGCGAGCTGGGACGAGGTGGCGTGACAATTGGCGACGACAGCTGTCCTGCCCGAGCATGGCCCTTGAGCGGCGCCGGGATAAGCCTGTATGAGCGGGCATGACCATCTCGGCGCGCGACATCGACCATCTATCGCTGACACTGTCCGATCCGGCGAATGCCGCTGCCGCCCTGGAGCAGCTGGGCTTCGGCCTCACGCCCGATGGCGTCGAGCCGCGCTGCATCTGCTTCCAGCCCGATCAGGACGACGTGCCCAACTACATCGAGCTGCTGCAAGGTGATCCGGCGCGTGTCGCAATGGCGCTGAACGTCGGCGACCTCGAGGGCGAGCAACGCAGCCATGCCTGGGAAACCGAGGATGGCTTCGAGGTCGATGCCCAGGTGGTGGTCGGCGCCGACGACGCCGGGCCCCTGCCCTGGTTTCCGGTCCGCCACGGGACGCCCGATGCCTTCATGGAACCTGAGTGGATCGTTCATCCCAACGGCGCGCTGGGCCTGATCGCAATCCACGCCGTCGCCGACAATCCGCGCGAGCTGGCCAAGGCCCTCAGGACGGCATGGAGCGCGAGAAGCGAGGAAATCTTCGACGGCTGCGTGATGGTGAAGGCCGGCTCGGTCGAGCTGCTGATCTGGGCGCCGGCCGCCTATCAGCAGGAGTACAAGGCCCTCGAGGTGATGACGCCCGACCAGCTGCCGGCCGTGGTCGGCGCCACCGTCGCCGTCGAGCGCGCCCGTCCCCTGCAGGCTCTGCTGCGCGCCAACAATGTCCCATTCGCGATCGCCGAAGGCGACCGCGTCCTGGTCGCCTGCGAGCAGGCCGCCGGCCTGATGATCGAGTTCGTGCCGCAGGCTTGAGCGTCTAGAACGCCGGCACGGGGGCCTGGGGCACGTCTTTCCAGAAGTCGGGGTCGTGGCCGAAGAACAGCCTGGCCCCGCCCTTCTCCAGCGCTTCCAGGCGATCGAGCGAGGCCAGCATCTGCTCGCGGTCGTAGACGAAGCGCGGCAGGCGGCGCTCGCGCAGGGTGCGGCAGAAGTAGCAGGAGTCACCGGTCAGCACGACCTCGCCGCGCTCGGTGCGAATCCTGAGTGACTGGTGTCCGGGCGTGTGGCCATAGGTGGGAAGGCATACGACACTGCCGTCGCCGAACAGGTCGTGCTCGCCTTCGACCTGCATTACCGGATGGCCATGGTCGAAGTCGGCCTTGAAGAAGCCGACCTTGGCCGCCGTCTCGGGATCCTGGGCCGCCTGCCATTCGCGCCTCTGCACCACCACCGTGGCATTGGGGACCAGCTCGTTGCCGCCGGCATGGTCGAAGTGAAGGTGCGAGTTGACGATGAAGTCGATCCTGCCGGGATGGCGGTCGATCGACTCCAGGCGCGACTTCACGTCGTCCTCGGGGCCGTACTGCTCGAAGCCGAAGATGCGGGCGACGCGCTCGCCCAAGCGGCCGGCGGCGTCGGTCCGGCATTGCGGATGCATCCCGGTATCGAACAGGGCACGACCCTTGGGATGCTCGATCAGGTACGACGGGATCGGCAGGGCGACCTGACCTTCCTCGCCTTCGATCATGTCCTTCAGCCGGCCAACGAGACGGCCGCAGGTCATGGCGTAGAGCTTCGCCGTCATCTCTCCTCGCTTTCGTTCGCGCGAGCGTAGCATGCTGTGAGGCAGGGCGACGGCTCCAACGTCCGCGCATCCCGCGCGTCCCGGCAGCCGCCGGAGACGGCCGCCGGTTCCGGCTCTAGCTCTCCAGCGCCTTCTTCAGGAGCTCGTTGACCGCCTTGGGATTGGCCTTTCCGCCGGTCGACTTCATCACCTGACCGACGAACCAGCCGAACAGCGTCGGCTTGGCCCTGTACGCCGCGACCTGGCCCGGATTGGCATCGATCACCGCCTTGATGGCAGCCTCGATGGCGCCGCTGTCGGTGACCTGCTTCAGCCCACGCTCCTCGACCAGGCTGGCCGGGTCCTTGCCGGTCTCCTCCATGGCGAGGAACAGGTCCTTGGCGATTCGTCCCGAGATCGTGCCGTCGCCGATCAGGTCGAGGAGCTTGCCGAGATGGTCGGCGCTCACCGGCGAGTCTTCGATGCCGACGCCACGCCGCTTCAGCATGGCGAAGAAATCGCCGGTCACCCAGTTCGCCGCCTGCTTGGCGTCGCGCCCCCTGGCGACGGACTCGAAGAACGCCGCGGTCTCCCTCTCGGCCACAAGCACGCCGGCGTCGTAGGGCGACAGGCCATAGTCCTTGCCGAAGCGTGCCTTCTTGGCGTCGGGCAGCTCGGGCAGGCCCGCCTTGATGCCGTCGACGTACTCCTGGGTCAGAGTCAGCGGCAACAGGTCGGGGTCGGGGAAATAGCGGTAGTCGTGCGCGTCCTCCTTGGAGCGCATCGAGCGGGTCTCGCCGCGGCCGGGATCGAACAGGCGGGTCTCCTGCACGATCCTGCCGCCGCCCTCGATGATCTCGACCTGGCGACGCGCCTCGAACTCGATGGCCTGGCGCACGAAGCGGATCGAGTTGACGTTCTTGATCTCGCAGCGGGTGCCCAGCTCGCCGCCCGGCTTGCGCACCGAGACGTTGACGTCGCAGCGCATGGAGCCTTCGTCCATGTTGCCGTCGCAGGTGCCGAGGTAGCGCACAATGGAGCGCAGCTTGGTCAGGTAGGCCGCGGCCTCGTCGGCGCTGCGCATGTCGGGCTTGCTGACGATCTCCATCAACGCCACGCCCGAGCGGTTCAGATCGACATAGGTCTGCGTCGGGTGCTGGTCGTGCAGGCTCTTGCCGGCGTCCTGCTCGAGATGCAAACGCTCGATGCCGATCGACCGGGTCTGGCCGTCGGGCAGGTCGATCTCGACCTCGCCCTCGCCCACGATCGGGTCCTTGTACTGCGAGATCTGATAGCCTGCCGGCAGGTCGGCGTAGAAGTAGTTCTTGCGGTCGAACACCGAGCGCAGGTTGATCCTGGCGTTCAGCCCCAGCCCCGTGCGCACGGCCTGCTCGACGCAGCGCTTGTTGATCACCGGGAGCATGCCGGGCATGGCGGCATCGACCAGCGACACCTGGGTGTTGGGAGCGGCGCCGAAGGCAGTCGGCGCGCCGGAGAACAGCTTGGCGTCGGAGATCACCTGGGCGTGCACTTCCAGCCCCAGCACGATTTCCCAATCGCCGGTCTCGCCTTTGATCATGGACATGGTGGTCCGGTACTTAGGACTTGCCCGGCTGAATGTCTAGATTCGCCGCCTCAGCGCGGCGGCGTCCACAGCGTCAGGAAGCGTCGCACGACGGCCGCAGAATTGTCGGAGGCCAGCTGGAAGAAGGTATGCAGCTCGTTGGCGCCGGCATCGCCGCCGGCGAGGTCGGACAGGCTGCGAAAGGCGATGAACGGCGCGCGATTGGCATAGGCGACCATCGCCACGGCTGCGCTCTCCATGTCGAGCACCTGCGCCTCGAAGGTGCCGAACACGTACTGGCGGAACGCCGCGTTGTCGACGAAGACCGGGCCGGACACGCCATTGCCGCCGACGACCAGGCGCAGGGCGTGGCCGAGACAGCGCTGGTCTGCGGTGCAGCGCCTGAGGTGGACGGCGCCGATCCTGCCCGCCGCGGCCAGCATGCCGGGGTCGGCCTCGAACCAGAACCGCCGTTCCATCGCGCTGCCGGAGCGGCGTACGCCGAGCTCGGTCGGGAAGATCATTCCGAAATTGGCATAGGGTGTCGCAAACCACGTGGGCGGATGGAACTTCCCGTCGCTCTCGCGCGCGAACACCGCATCGAGATACTGGCCCCAGCGCCCGGCGACGACGACGTCGCCGACATGCAATCCCGGGTCGGCGCCGCCCGCGACGCCGCTCACCACGATTGCCGTAATGTCGAAGCGGCCGAGCGCCAGTTGCGTGGTCATGGCGGCATTGACCGGGCCGACGCCGCTCAGGAACAGCACGACGCTGCGGCCGGCGAGCGTGCCGGTGACGAACTCGACGCCGTTGACATGGTGACTCGTGGCCTCGCCGACGCTCGCCTTCAGCACTGTCCATTCCGGCTCGTAGGCCGATATCACGGCGACGCGCGGCACCGGATCGAGACGGTCGGCAGCCCATGCCGGCGCGGCGAGCAAGAGCAGCAGGCCGAGGGCGGCAACCAGGATGCGCATCGTCCCGGCTGAATAGCCGGCTCGCGTGGCCTTGGCAAAAAAATCGATCCATGTCCTGCTGCCACCGGATGCGGAGGCGACGATGCTTCTTTCGATGCGAGGCTCCGCCAGGATCCCCGGGGCATCCGCAGACGGCAAAAATCCCGTCATCCCGAGCTCAGCCGCTCGAAGAGTGGCGCAGTCGAGGGACCTTTCTTGCTGACGCGCCAACATGAAAGGTCCCTCCGCTATGCCTCGCTTCGCTCGGCTCCGGTCGGGATGACGCATTTTGCCGACTGGGAATGCCCTGGCCCGGATCCCGGTCTGGATCTCTGTCCTTTGACATGTGTCACTTTGCTTCCTAAAGCGACACGAGCGCGAACTTCCGCTTTGCCTTCGCCTTCGATCATCATTTTGCCGCCGTCGGATTCAGAATGGTCGGCTGGCAATTGCATGGAGAGTCGGCTCGGCGGAAGCCGAGTCCGGCGCTCGACCCACGATCAAGAGTGCGTTTCAAGGAGCTTTCATGACTATCCTCCCCCGCCGTTCCGTGCTTCTGGGTGCCGCCGCGACGTTCGGCACCGCCACTGCCGCCAGGGCACAAGGCGAGTGGCCCAAAGGCCCGATCAAGATCATCGTGCCGTTCCCGCCGGGCGGCTCGACCGACCCGGTTGCCCGCATCATCCAGGCCAAGATCACGGAGCAGACCGGCTGGCAGGTCGTCGTCGACAACAAGCCCGGCGGCGCCAGCGTGGTGGGCGCCTCGATCGCGGCCAAGTCGCCGCCCGACGGCCAGACATGGATGGTCACCTTCGACAGCCACATCCTCAATCCGGCCTTCGCACCGTCGATTCCCTACAAGGATTCCGACCTGCTCAACGTGATGCTGATCGGGCGCACGCCGCAGGTCATCGCCGCGCACCCGGAGCGCCCCTACAAGACGTTCGCCGAGGTGGCGGCCGACGCCAGGGCCCGCCCGGAGAAGGTGAGCTTCGGCGTGCTGGGCGGCAGCCAGGCCCTCGTGCTCTCCGCGCTCATCAACAAGGAGAATGGCCTCAAGATCAACGTCATCCCCTACAAGGGCGGCGGGCCGCTGGTGCAGGACCTGCTGGGCGGCGTGACCGACATCGGCATCTCGAGCCTGGCGTCCTTCAGCCCGCATATCCGGGCGAACAAGATCCGGGCGATCGCCGTCACGGGCGAGGCGCGCACGCCGGCGCTGCCCGACACGCCGACGCTGGCCGAGCAGGGCATCAAGGCCTTCCCTTCGTATTCCTGGTGGGGCGTCTACGCGCCGGCAGGCGTGCCCAAGCCGATCGTCGATCGCATGCATGCCGAGATCACGAAGGCGGTGCGCTCGCCCGACGTCACGCAGAAGTACATCGAGCAGTTCAACATGGAGATCCTGACCTCCTCCCCCGCCGACTTCGCCGCCTACCAAAAGAGCGAGCAGGAGCGCTGGTTCAAGGTGATCAAGGAGAACGACATCAAGGGCGATTGACGGAATTCGGACGATCAGTGCCCGCGACGACGTGCTCGCGGCCGGCGTCGGACCGCCGGTTTCGAGCACGCCCTCGTGATGCCCGGCGCCGCCTCTGATTCGACCCGCCGGGCCTCATCGAGCGCCACCTCCCGCGCGGCGTGAAGGCGCCCGGCGCGATGCCGGCGCGGCCATCCGGACAGTCGAAAGTCGCAAGGCCGTGGCGGCCGCTTGGTGGATAGCGGGACGCGTAGCGTCCGCCGTCGCAGGACCCGGCCCAAGGGCAGGTCCTGTCGCCCTTTCCGGCTACAGTCTCTTGACGGAGTCCGCGTCACCGCCTGCCTGGAGAGGCAATAGACAAGGCCGGTCCACTGCGTTTGCGCGCACCCGGCCTGCGTAATCGCTTTGCTCGGCGGCCAGGAGCGGCTAGGCTCCGCACAACGAAAGAAAGGGTGTCTGGGAAGCTCGGGTGGCGACACCGTGTCGTTCTGGTGGGAGGCGATTGCCGACCGCCGGCCGGAACGGCAATGCCGCTGCCATCGGCGGAAGTACGTCGAGAAACCCATCTCGAAGGTCTGGCCAGCGCGCCAGCAGTGTTCGCGTCCTTCCGGAAGTCCAAGCACAAGCGTTGGTACAGCGTCGTCAATCAAGACAACAACAAGACGAGCCGAGAAGGCACGGAAAGTGTGCACATCAGGGAGGTTGAAAATGTCCGTATTGCGTCGCCGCGCCGTGCTGGCCGGCACTGTGGTCGCGTCGTTGGGCGTACCGGCAATCGTCAGGGCCCAGGCCGAATGGCCCAAGGGCACGATCAAGTTCGTCGTGCCGTTTCCGCCGGGCGGCTCGCTCGATCCGATCACCCGCATCATCCAGGCCAAGCTCACCGAGCAGACCGGCTGGAACATCGTGGTCGAGAACAAGGCGGGCGGCAGCGGCGTGGTCGGCGCGGCAGTCGCCGCCAATGCGCCGCCCGACGGGCAGACCTGGTTGTTCGTCTTCGACAACCACATCATCAACCCGCTGCTGAACGACCAGCTTCCCTACAAGGACAGCGCGCTCACGCCGGTCACCCAGGTCGGCCGAAGCGCCCAGGGCATCGCCGCCCATCCGACACGGCCGTTCGACACCTTCGCCGAGGTCATCAAGGCCGCCAAGGCCGAGCCCGGCAAGATCAGCGTCGGATCGCTCGGCTCGAGCCTCGCGCAGATCTACATCGCCTTCCTCCAGAAGGAGAACGGCTTCCAGATCAACTACATTCCCTACAAGGGGGGCGGACCGCTCTATCAGGATGCGCTCGCCGGCGTGACCGACCTGTCCGTGACCAGCCTCGCCAACATGATGCCGCACGTCAGCGCCGGCAAGCTGAAGCTCGTCGGCGTCACCGGCGCCACCCGCAGCAAGCTCGCGCCCAACGTCCAGACGCTCGCCGAGCAGGGCGTCAAGTCGCGTCCGTCGTATTCCTGGTGGGGCGTCTACGCGCCGACGGGAACCCCGCAGCCTATCGTCGACAAGATGCATGCCGCGATCTCCAAGGCGGTTCGCGACAAGGACGTCACCGACAAGTTCGTCGGCCAGTTCGACATGGAGATCACGCTCCCCTCCTCCACGGAGTTCGCGGCCTTCATCAAGAGCGAGGTCGACGTCTGGGGCAAGGTGATCCGCGAGAACAAGATCACCGCCGGCTGACGGCTCGCGTTCTCCTCCCCAGCGAAGCTTGGCCTCGCCGGGGAGGAGTCGCCTTCGCTCGATCTCCTGCCGGGAGCGCGCCACGGGACATGACCCCATAGGCGTTATAATGGAAGTGACCCTGTCGTCGAAGATGCCCGACGCTCGGCGCCGGATCGCGTTCGCCTCGCCGCTCGGGAGGCTTCGACGAGCCGCGGGCCGGCGCGCCGCCCGGCCTTCGCCCTGCACGGGCTGCAGACTTTGCCGGTGTCACCGGCCGAGGCCTCAGGCGGCCTGTGGCCCGCGCACCAGCCTGCCGGGCAGCGCGCCGGTCGCCTCGCCGTCGCGATAGGTGACGGCGCCCGACACGATGGTGGCGCGATAGCCCCGCGCCTTCTGCAACAGGCGCTTGCCGCCGGCCGGCAGGTCCCACTTCATGACGGGGGCCTCGACCCTGAGCTGGTCGAAGTCGATGACGTTGAGGTCGGCCTTGTAGCCCGGCGCCACCCTGCCGCGGTCGGCGAGCCCCACGGCGCGGGCGTTGTCGAGGGTCTGGCGCCTGACCAGCCACGCCACGTCGAGCCTGCCGGTCGCGCGATCGCGGCCCCAATGGGCGAGCAGCGAGGTCGGGAACGAACCGTCGGAGATGATGCCGACATGAGCTCCGCCGTCGCCCAGCCCTATCAGCGTGTGCGGGCTCTGCATCATCTCGCGGCAGCAATCGAGATTGTAGGCAGCGAAGTTGGCGAACGGCGCGAAGATGAAGTTCCTGCCCTCGCCCTCGATCAGGTAGTCGTACACGACCTCGCGCGGATCGCGTCCTTCGCGGCGGGCGCGGGCGCCCAGCGAGCTGTCCTGCGCCGGCTCGTAGTCGGGCGGATCGCCGAGCGGGAACATGCGGTCGTAGTCGGCGAGGCGCGCCGCCATCTCGGAGCGCAGCGGCTCGTGGGCCTCCTTCAGGAGCTGGGCGCGAAAGGCAGGATCGCGCATGATCGCCAGGCGCTCGGCGACGCTCTTGCCCGAAATCGCCTTGTAGGAGCGGCACATCGAGAACGGGATGCGGCTCGCCTGCAGGCCCTGCAGCACGCCGATCGGCCGCGGCGCCACCTGCGCCTTGGCGGCATGCCCCTTGGCCGCCAGTCCCTCGACCAGGCCGAGCAGGCGGCGCCAGCCCTCGGGCTTGGAATGGCCCTGCGCGAGCGAGACCGAGAACGGCCGACCCGACGCGGTGAGCAGGCGATCGATCATCTCGAACTCGCTCTCCGGATTGGGCGTGTTGAAATCGGAGATGAACTCGATCACGCCACTGCCAGCGTCCTTCATGCCGAGCGCGATGCCCAGAAGCTCGGCTTCGGAGGCGCGCAGCGAGGGCGTCGGATCGCCCTTCACCGTGCGATGGTTGAGCGTCCGCGAGGTCGAGAAGCCGAGCGCGCCGTCCCTCATCGCCTGGGCGGCAAGCGCGCGCATCTGCGCCACCTCCTCCGGCGTCGCCTCCTCGAGCCGGGCGGCTCGTTCACCCATGACGAAGACGCGCAGCGCGCCGTGCGGCAGCTGGGCGCCCAGATCCATGTCGCGCGGCCGCGCCTCGAGCGCGTCGAGGTACTGGCCGAAGGATTCCCACGACCAGCTGAGCCCCTCGTCGAGCGCGGCGCCGGGAATGTCCTCGACGCCTTCCATCAGCTCGATCAGGCGCTGGCGATCCTCGACCTTGACCGGCGCGAAGCCGACGCCGCAATTGCCCATGACGGCGGTGGTGACGCCGTGCCAGCTCGACGGCTGGAGGCGCGAATCCCAGGTTGCCTGTCCGTCGTAGTGGGTATGGATGTCGACGAAGCCCGGCGTGACCAGCAGGCCTTTGGCGTCGATCTCCTCGGCGCCCTTGCCCGCTACCGTGCCGACGCCGGAGATCTTGCCACCCGTCACGGCAACATCGGCCACGCGCAGCGCCCCGCCTGTCCCGTCCGCCACCGTGCCGCCGCGCACCACCAGATCGAATTCCGCCGCCATGGTCGATTCTCCCTCGGATACACTGATTGTATCCCGACTTTCTCAGCCCCCGGCATCTTTCCTGTCCGCAGGGCGATATCTCGACAGGCCATGGACCACACAGGCATTGCATTGTCGGAAATGTAATGAGGGGTCCATGCAATCGGCCGTCACGATCAAGGGCCAGACCACCATCCCGAAGCCGATTCGGGATCATCTCGGGCTCAAGCCCGGAGACAAGGTCAAGTTCTTCATCCATCCGGACGGCAGCGTCGTCCTGCTGCCCGCGCGCCCGATCTCGACCTTGCGGGGAATACTCCAGAACACGAGACGCAAGCCGGTGACCATCGAGGAGATGCGTGATGCAGTGCTGGCCGGCGCAAGCGAGCGCTTCCGTCGAGCCAAGTGACGGTGATCGGTCTCGATACCAACGTCCTGGTGCGTTACTTCGCCCAGGACGATCCGGTTCAGTCGGCGCGCGCCGTCGAGCTGATCGAGGGCCGTCTCCATGAAGATGACCAGGGCTTCGTCAGCATCGTCGCCATGGTCGAGATGGCATGGGCGCTCGAGCGACCGATCAGGCAGGCGACGTGGCTGCGCGCCCGCCCGTCCTGCGCCGGCGGCGCTGCGCTCAGTAGCCCGCCGGCCTCGCGGCGAACGCCGCCGCCTTCTCGAGCGCCGCCGCGGCACGCAGCATCGTCTCCTCGTCGAAGGCGCGGCCGATCACCTGCAGGCCGAGCGGCAGGCCGTCCTTGTCGAGGCCGGCCGGCACCGAGATGCCGGGCAGGCCCGCCATCGACGCCGGGATGGTGAACATGTCGTTGAGATACATGGTCACCGGATCGTCCATCCTGTCGCCGGCGGCGAAGGCCGCGGTCGGCGCCGTCGGCGTCAGCAGCACGTCGCACCGGGTGAACGCTTCCTTGAAGTCGCGGGCGATCAGCGCGCGGACCTGCTGCGCCTTCCGGTAGTAGGCGTCGTAGTAGCCGGCCGACAGCACGTAGGTGCCGATCAGGATGCGCCGGCGCGTTTCCTTGCCGAAGCCGGCGCCGCGCGTGTTCTGGTACATCTCGATCAGGTCCTTGCCGGGAACCCGGAGGCCGAAGCGCACGCCGTCGTAGCGCGCCAGGTTGGACGAGCACTCGGCCGGCGCCACGATGTAATAGGCCGGCAGCGCGTACTTGGTATGCGGCAGCGAGACCTCGACCGGGATGGCGCCGGCAGCGGCGAGCATCTCCATGCCCTTGTCCCACAAGGCCACGATCTCGGGCGACGTTCCGTCGACGCGATACTCCTTCGGGATGCCGACCTTGAGGCCGCGGATGTCGGGGTTGCGCGCCGCCGCGACGAAGTCCGGCACGGCGAGCGGTGCCGAGGTCGAATCCTTGGGATCGTGTCCCGCCATGCCCTGCAGCAGGAGCGCGCTGTCCTCGACGGTGCGCGCGAGCGGGCCGGGCTGGTCGAGCGAGCTCGAGAAGGCGACGACGCCCCAGCGCGAGCAGCGGCCGTAGGTCGGCTTCAGCCCGACGATGCCGCAGAACGCCGCCGGCTGGCGGATCGAGCCGCCGGTGTCGGTGCCGGTGCTGCCCGGCACCATGTACGCCGCGACGGCCGCGGCCGAGCCGCCCGACGAGCCGCCGGGCACCAGCTTGCGGTTGTCGCCGCGCCGCTTCCATGGGTTCTCGACGCCGCCGAAGAAGCTCGTCATGTTCGACGAGCCCATGGCGAACTCGTCGAGGTTGGTCTTGCCGACCATGACGGCGCCGGCCTTCCACAGGTTGGCCGTCACCGTGCTCTCGTATCGCGGGACGAACCCTTCCAGGATGTGCGAGGCCGCCGTCGTCGGCACGCCGTCGGTGCAGAACAGGTCCTTGATGGCGAGCGGCACGCCCTCGAGCAGGCCGGCCTCGCCCTTCGCCCGGCGGGCATCGGATGCCTTCGCCATCGCGCGCGCCCGGTCGGGCGTCTCGGTGATGAAGGCATTGAGGGCGCGATGCTCGTCGAGCTTCCTGAGGTGCGCCTCGGCGACCTCGAGCGCGCTCGCCTCCTTGCGCGCGAGCGCCGCCACCAGCCCGCTGAGCGTGAGATCGGTCAGGGCCGCCATCGCCTACTCCACGACCTTCGGCACGGTGAAGAAACCGCCGGCGTTCCTGTCGGACGGATCGATGTAGACCGCGTCTCCCGGCGCATTGGCTAGCACACGCTCGGCGATTCCGCCGTCGGTCACCTTGTCCTCGCGCATCGGCAGGGTCACGTCGGACACCGAGGCCAGCGGCGCCACGTCGCGCGTGTCGACCTCGTTCAGCTGCTCGATCCAGGCGAAAATCCCCGACAGCTCGCCGGCCAGCGGCGCCAGCTCCTCCTCGGGCACCTTCAGGCGGGCGAGCCGTGCGATGCGCGCCACCGTATCCTTGTCGAGCGACATGGCTCCTGCTCCAGGTTCCTTGAACGGCGCGGTTGGTAGCCGGTTTGCCGGCCCCTGTCATCCCGCCTACGACGCCGCCTTGCCTTCGTTCTCGGCGACCCGGCGGGCGGCCACGGCCTCGATCTCGGAACGGACGGAGGGGCGCTTGTCGAGCAGCGATCGGAAGTCCTTGCGATAGAGGACGAGCAGGTGGCAGTAGCCGTCGGCGATGACGTCGGCGCTGCGCGGGCGGTCGCTGACCAGGCCCATCTCGCCGACGAAATCGCCCTCCTTCAGCGTCACCTGGAAACCCGCCCCTTTCACCGTCACCTGGCCGGCGGCGATGAAAAACATCGAATCGGAGGGGCCGCCGATGCGGATGAACCTCTCGCCCGGGAAGGCCACGACGGCGCGCAGCCGCTTGCTCACCTCGACCACCGCGTCGTGGTCGAGCGAGGCGAAGATCGGCACCCGCTCGATCATCTTGGCGAGCTCGAGGCCGAGATCGAGCGGTGGACGTTCAGCGATGGCGCTGCGGCGCTCGCCGAGCTGGTGAATGAGATCGTCGTAGACCTCGCGGCCGATGATGCCCTCGCGCAGGCGCCGGGCGTACTCCAACGCCTCGAAGCGGATGGCCGCACGCTCGAGCTGACGGGCCGCGATCGACTCGGCGTAGCCCGAGTACTGCAGCGACAGGGCCCTCAGCGCGCTGTCGACTGCCTGCTGACGACCTTCGATGACCGATGCCAGCTCGGCCTCGGCATCGGCGCCGAGCAGGTCGGCAATCGACTCGGAGTTGAAGTGGTCGAGCTCGGCCAGGACGCTTTGCGAGACCATGAGGATCTCGAAGCGATCGGCGAGCCGCTCTGTCAGCAAGCTTTGCCAGCCCAGCCGCCGGTGCAGCCACAGGGCGACGCGGAATCCCCGGTCGGGCCGCGAGATCTGAAGCAGCCACTTCTCGTAGCCCGCGACGCCGTTGTCGCGCACGGCGTCGATCAGCCGGTCGGCCCGGGCAGCCAGCACGGCCACCATGCGCCGCGACAGGGTCTGCTGCTCGAACAGGTCGAGGTAGAGTTCCTTCTCGCGCGTGCACAGGGTGATCAGGCCGACCTTGACCCGCTCGTCGAGATCGAGCGCGAGGTCGGGCGGCACCGCCTCGATCTCCTGCCCGCCCGCCGAGCTGGGATCGACATCGATTCCATCCACGCGGGCATTGTGCGTGCGAATGATCTGCTGCAGACGGCGATCGACGTTGGCGCGCGACAGCGCAAGGACGCGATCGCGCAGGGCGAGCTCGAGACGGCTCAGCTTGTCGAGGCCGAGCAGGCGCATCCCGAGACCCAGGGTCGGGGCGTTCACGAACAGGGTGAACAGCACGAACAGGACGGCCAGCAGGGCCACGAACTCGCGGGTCTTCTCGGGCAGCGCGTTGTTGCCGAAGACCACCATGGCGAGAACGATCGTGACGGCGCCGCGCAGGCCGCCCCACACGAGGATCGTCTTGTAGCGGAGGTTGACCGGCTGGACGAGGCGCACCTTCTCCAGGATCGGCAGCATGCCGAAGACCACCAGGGCACGGGCCACGAAGGCGCCGACCGCCACGGCAACGACGCCCCAGGCATCCAGCCAGCTCATGTTGACGAGGACATTGGCCGCGACCATCGAGGCCAGGATGAAGATCAGGCAGTTGGCCCAGAACTCGAGCTGCGCCCAGGTCTGACGCAGCGTGGTCCATTGTTGCGGGTGCAGGTGGGTTGGCCCGTAGGCCGCCACCGTGAGGGCCGCCATGACCACCGAGACCACGCCCGAGACGTGGAGATAACGATCGGCCAGGATGAAGCTCAGGTAGCTCAGGCTGACGGTCACCGAGGCGATGGCCGCGTCCGAATCGCCGAGCCGCGGCAACATCACCATGGCGGCCCTCGCCATGAGGAAGCCGAACAGCAGCCCGCCCAGGAACTCGCGCAGGAACGTGGCGACCGCCCCTGTCGGATCCGCCGCGATGCTTGTCGAGGCCGCGCCCCCCGACGCCTGGCCGACCAGGATGCTCGTGAACAGCCCGAAAGCCGCGATGGCCACGGCGTCGTTCAGGAGCGACTCGCCCTCGGCCAGGATCGACAGGCGCTTGGGCGCCCCGACATCGCGGAATATGCCGATGACAGCCGCCGGATCCGTGGTCGAGACTACCGCCCCGAGCAGCAGGCAGACGACGATGTCCATGCCCGTCGCCAGGCGCACGACGCCCGCCACGCAGGCGATGCAGACCAGCACGGCGACGACGGCCAGCAGAAGGACGGCCGAGACCTCGTCGAACAGCCGGCGAACGTCGATTGTCAGGCCGGCGGTGAAGAGCAATGGCGGCAGGAACAACGGCAGGAAGACATCCGTGCCGACCTCGAGCTTGTCGAGCCCGACAAAGGCATCGCCCAGCGCCCCCAGCTTGATGTCGGTGGAAATCAGCCAGGTTCCGAAAAATCCCAGGGCCATGCCGGCAATCGCCAGCAGGACCGTATGCGGCAGCCGGAAGCGCTCGGCCATCGGCACCAGCAGGCTCACCACCGTCAGCACCATCGCGATTGCCAGAATGGCATAGATCGTATCGGTCACCTGACGAAACTGCTCCTGTTGGGGCCGCGGTCGCTCCGCTTATAGACCCGACCTCGCGACGGTTCGACGGCGGAAAAGCGACGCCGCCCTGCACCGCAGAGTTCCCATACAAGCGGCGTGGGCGCTAGGGTGCCTCATGCCGGTCGTCGAAATCGCACAGCTCGGGTCTCTCGCAGGCGACGGCCGGCTGATGGCGCTCGATGTCGGGAGCAAGACGATCGGCATCGCCCTGTCCGACGTCCTGAGGATGCTCGCCACGCCGCTCAGGACGCTGAAGCGCGGCAAGCTCGTCACCGATCTCGCCGAGTTGGATGCACTCGTGCGCAAGAACCGGGTTGCCGCGCTGATCGTCGGGCTGCCTCTCAACATGGACGGCACGGAGGGGCCGCGTTGCCAGTCCGTACGGCAGTTCGCGGCCAACATCGCCAATCATGGGCCCGCCCCTCTGGCCGGCCTGCCTGTCGTGTTCCAGGACGAACGGCTCAGCACCGCCGCCGTGACGCGCGGCATGATCGACGACTACGACATGAGCCGAGCCAAGCGCGCCGAACGGGTCGACGCTGCGGCGGCCGCCTGGATCCTCGAATCGGCCCTGGCAAGGCTGCGTGGTGCGGGCGATTGAAGGAGGAAATTTCTCATCCGCCGGGGAACTCACCACTTAAGGCGGGGTAATTTCTGCCGACGTGGCGCTCATCCTCATTCTCCTCCCCAGCTTCGCTGGGGAGACCCCCAGCACGCCGGCGCGCACCACGATGCTGAGAAAATGGTGGCGCTGCGAGAGGGAAGCTCATGGCTGGGAGCGCGCCACTCCAGTGGCGCTCTTCTTGTGATTACACATCCCATGAGCGCCACTTTGGCGGAGTTTACTCCGCCACCAGTGGCGCGCTCCCTGCGCATTTTCATAGGTGTCCGCGTAATCGCGGACGGAGGGGTCATGAGCAACCCCTCCTGCGCCCTTGACCCCTCCGTCGGCGAAGACGCCGACACCTCCCCAGCGAAGCTGGGGAGGAGAATGAGGATGAGCGCCTCACCCCGCACCACACTCCGTCAGCGGCGGCGGGCGCGGCGGCGGGTCGGCCGCGAGCGAGCGCAGGAAGGCGACAAGGTCGGCCTGATCGTCGGCCGACAGGCCGAGCGGACGGACGAGCGGAACGCCGTCGCTGTGCAGGCGATCGGGACTGACCTTGGAATAGTGGCGCACGACATCCTGCAGGGTCGCCAGATGGCCGTTGTGCATGTAAGGGCCGGTGTCGCCGAGCTGGCGTAGGCCGGGCACGCGGAACTCGCCGAAATTGGCGTGCAGGCGCTGCACGTGGCGGGTGCGCAGGGCGCTCGCACCCGACTTGTCGTCACTGTACGGCCCCAGCCGGTTGAACGGGCTCGCCATCAGTTTTGCGAGGCCACCCAGGCGACCTGAATCGACCTCGCCCGGCCGCACGAAGAACGGGATGCCGACATCGCCAAACTCGCCGTTGGTGAAGCGCGGCCCGAAGTGGCAGGCGTTGCAGTTGCCGGCGCCCATGAAGATCTTCAGGCCGCGCTGCGCGGCGGCCGGATAGCGGGCGGCCGCCGCGAGATCGCCAGCCACCAGGGCATCACGAAAATCGTCGAATGCGGTGCGCGGGCTGACCAGGGTTTCCTGAAACGCCGCCAACGCCTTGGCCGCATCGACCAGAAGCGCCTCGTCGTCGCTGCCGGGCGCCGTGCCGAAGGCACGGCGATAGAAGCAGCCGAGGGTCGGATCGCCACGCAGCAGGGCGGCGACGTGGCCGGTGCTGCCGGCCATCTCGAGCGGATCGATGATCGGCCGCAGCGACTGTGCCCATAGCGAGTCGGCGGCGCCGTCCCAGCCGAACCAGTGGCCCTGGCCGACATTCCACAGGGACGGCGTGCGGCGGTCGAGCCCGGCCCGGCCTCGCGCACGGGCGCGGCCGTCGCTCCAGTTGCGCTCTGCCTGGTGGCAGCTGGCGCAGCTCATCGTTCCGGCGCCCGACAGCCTGGCGTCGTTGAACAGGCGCTCGCCGAGCGCGATTGCGGCCGGATCGCCGGATACCCGGTTCGACGGATCGACAGGCGCCGGCGGAGGCCAGGGCCCGTGCGCGCGAATCGCGCGGACCTCGTCCTCCGGCCACTGAAGGTGCGCCCATCCTTCCGCGCCCGCCCCCACGAGCAGCGTCACGACCAGAAGCAAGGCGCGCCAACGGCTCACTTGACGATGATCTCGTGGCTCAGCCGCTCGACCTCCGAACCGGCACGCACGTCGATGTCGAGCTCCCAGCGACCGGGCATGTGGAAAACGAGACCGTCGGCGCGGAAACGGCCCTGACCGGCCGGCACGATGGTCGGCCGGTAGTTCATGCCGTGACGATGATCTGGCATTTGCGCATCGACAGCGACAAGCTCGGCCGGATCGTTCCTTCGGGTGCACACGTTGAGCAGCAGCGAGAAGGGCTGGCCGACCTCGATGCGCAAGGGCTCGGGCCGGAAGGCGACAATGGCACGCTCCGAGAACATCACCCAGCCGGTGCCGCGTCCGAGATCGAGCGGGCAGTCGGCCGCCGCTGGCAGCGGCCAGCCTGACGCCGACGTCGCGACAAGCAGCGCGGCGAGCGCTCGCCTCACCGCCCCTGCCCGAACAACCGCTCGCCGTTCTCGTAGGCGATCTTACGCGCAACGTCGGCCGGCAGGTCGGCCAGCCATTGGCGCGACCACCGGGCATGCTCGACCACGTAATGCCAGCGCTCCGGCGTGAAGGTGTCGGTGCCGACCACGAAGCGGTCGGGGAACTCGAGGAACGCCTCGCGCCAGCCCGGGGCCACCTTGCCGTTGGACGCGTGCGAGGTGAGGAAGGCGAGATCGCACCACAGGTTCGCGTAGCGCCGCAGCATCGCCCGCACCTTCTCCGGCCGTTCGAAGCCGGAGTGGGCCCACAGCACCCTGGCCTCGGGATCCTGCTGGAAATGGCGGTCGACCGCGTCGGCGTCGGAGTGCGAGTGCAGGTAAAGACCATGCTTTTTGGCCAGCTCCACGACCTTGCGCATGTTGGGCAGGTCGGCATCGGCGCCGAAGATGTGGAACTCGCCGATCGCCACGTAGCGCCGCCTGGCCAGCAGATCCTCGAGGAACGGGATCAGGGTCGGATCCTTGGCCCAGGTCGAGATCTCGCCGCGCGAGCGGTAAGGCCTCAGCTCCGGAACGATGATCTCGGGCGCGACGTCCTGGAGCATCTTCGTGCCTTCGTTGTTGGAGCTCGAGACCATCGCGCGCTTGACGCCGGCCTTCTTCAGGATCTCGACCACCTGCCTGGGCGGCACCACCTCCCAGGCGTCGTGGCTGTAATGCATGTGGGCATCGAAGATGGGCAGCTCCTGGTCGGCGCCGGCCGGGCCGGTCCAGCCCATGCCAGCGGCCGCAGCCAGGTAGAGCAAACAGCGAGAGAGGCGCATCAACGGCGGTCCTTTGCAGTCCAAGCGTAGTTGAAGCTAATCGAGATACGCTCCCCGGAGAAGCGCGCCGGTGGCACTTCATGGCGCAACCAGCTCTCGAACAGCACGAGGTCTCCGGCCCGCGCCGCCACGCTGACGAAGGCGCGGAAGCGTTCCGGCGCGTCGGCGCGCCGCGGCGGGGTCGCCATGTGGCGCGACAGACGGGGGTCCTCGAACTTGAGGGCGCCGGCGCCTTTGGGCACCACGACGTAGTAGGTGCCGCTGATGAACGACGACGGGTGGAGGTGCAGCGAGTGGACGGTTCCCGTGCTCATCACGTTGGCCCAGCAGTCGGTCATGACGAGGGCGCGCCCCGCCATGTCGTAGTGCAATGTGCGGGCGAAGGCCTTGACGCAGGGATCAATGCGCCGGCGCAGCTGCGCGAACGGCGACGAGACGAGATGCAAACGGTCGAGCGAGCCGTACGAGGTATAGCCGCCGAGATAGTGCCTCGCCGACCAGCGCCGGCCGGCCGCGTCGGACGCGGCGAGCGAGCGGCACTCGTCAGCGAGCGCCAGGTTGAACCGGTCCGGATCGGAACCTGCGAGCTTTTGCTTGCCGACCAGCGTCGGGAACAGGGCACGGATCGCCATAGCGTGATTATCCGTGAAGGCGGGCGGCTGTGCTATGCT
>JALHMO010000130.1 GCA_022844015.1 Reyranella sp.
GGCGCTGACGCTCACCGACAAGGAATACCAGATCATGCGCGACGCCTCGATCGCGTGCCTGCGCGAGATCGGCGTCGATACCGGCGGCTCGAACGTGCAGTTCGCCGTCGATCCGGCGAGCGGCCGCATGGTGGTGATCGAGATGAACCCGCGCGTGTCGCGCTCCTCGGCGCTGGCGTCGAAGGCGACCGGCTTCCCGATTGCCAAGGTCGCCGCTCGGCTCGCCGTCGGCTACACCCTCGACGAGCTGTTGAACGACATCACCGGCACCACGCCGGCCTCGTTCGAGCCGACGATCGACTACGTCGTCACCAAGATGCCGCGCTTCGCCTTCGAGAAATTCCCCGGCGCCGAGGCCCTGCTCACCACCTCGATGAAGAGTGTCGGCGAGGCGATGTCGATCGGCCGGACCTTCCAGGAATCGCTGCAGAAGGCGCTGCGCTCGATGGAGACCGGCCTGACCGGGCTCGACGAGATCGAGATCAAGGGCGCGCCCGACAAGTCGGCGATCGTCGGTGCCCTGGCACGGCCGACGCCCGATCGCGTTCTGGTGATCGCCCAGGCGTTCCGCTTCGGCCTGTCGGTCGAGGAGATCGCGCACGCCTCGAAGTACGAGCCGTGGTTCCTGCGCCAGATCGAGGAGCTGGTGAAGGTCGAGGCCGCCATCCGGGCGAGCGGCCTGCCCGACGACGCCAAGGCCCTGATCGACCTCAAGAAGAAGGGCTTCTCCGACGAACGGCTGGGCGAGCTGACGGGTCTGCCGGCGGCCGAGGTCGCCAGGAGGCGGCGCGCGCTGGGTGTCCGGCCGGTGTTCAAGCGCATCGACACCTGTGCCGCCGAGTTCGCCTCGCGCACGCCCTATCTCTATTCCTGTTACGAGGGCGACGGGGTTCGTCCCGCCGAGTGCGAGTCCGAGCCGACCGACCGGCGCAAGGTGATCATCCTGGGCGGCGGACCCAACCGCATCGGCCAGGGCATCGAGTTCGACTATTGCTGTGTCCATGCCGTCTACGCGCTGCGCGAGGCGGGCTACGAGACCATCATGGTCAACTGCAACCCGGAGACCGTGTCGACCGACTACGACACCGCCGATCGGCTCTACTTCGAGCCGCTGACGGCCGAGGACGTGATCGAGCTGGTCGAGGTCGAGCGCCGGCGCGGCGAGCTCGTGGGCCTGATCGTGCAGTTCGGCGGCCAGACTCCGCTCAAGCTCGCCAAGCCGCTGGAGGCCGCCGGCATCCCGATTCTGGGCACGTCGCCCGATGCCATCGACCTTGCCGAGGACCGCGAGCGCTTCCAGAAGCTGATCCATCAGCTGAAGCTCAGCCAGCCCGACAACGGCACGGCGACATCGCAGGACGAGGCGGTCGCCGTCGCCGAGAGGATCGGCTACCCGGTAGTCATTCGCCCGTCCTACGTGCTGGGCGGCCGGGCAATGCAGATCGTGTACGACCGCGAGGGGCTGGAGCGATATACGCGCGATGCGGTGAAGGTGTCGGGCGCCAACCCGGTGCTGATCGATTCCTACCTGCGCGACGCCATCGAGGTCGATGTCGATGCGCTGGCCGACGGCGAGCAGAACGTGTTCGTCGCCGGCATCATGGAGCACATCGAGGAGGCCGGCATCCATTCCGGCGACTCGGCGTGCTCGCTGCCACCCTATTCGCTGCCGGCAAAGATCCTGGGCGAGATCGAGCGGCAGACCGAGGCGCTCGCCAGGGCGCTCAAGGTCGTCGGCCTGATGAACGTGCAATACGCGGTGAAGGACGGGCACGTCTACATTCTCGAGGTCAATCCGCGGGCCAGCCGGACCGTGCCGTTCGTGGCCAAGGCGACGGGCCAGCCGATCGCCAAGTTCGCCGCCCGCCTGATGGTCGGGGAGCCGCTCAAGGCGCTCGCCATCCGCAAGGCGCGCGGCAAGCACATCGCGGTCAAGGAAGCCGTGTTCCCGTTCGCCCGCTTCCCCGGCGTCGACATCATTCTCGGTCCCGAGATGCGCTCGACCGGCGAGGTGATGGGCCTCGATTCGAGCTTCGGGCGGGCCTTCGCCAAGTCGCAGCTCGGCGCCGGCAGCAAGGTGCCGGTCGACGGCGTGGTGTTCGTGTCGGTCAAGGACGCCGACAAGTCTGCCATGGTGCGGCCGGTGAAACGCCTGGTCGAGCTCGGCTTCCGCGTGATCGCCACCGGCGGCACTGCCGAGTATCTGCGGCGGCAAGGCATCGAGGCGCAGCGGGTCAACAAGGTCCTGGAAGGGCGGCCGCACATCGTCGACCAGATGAAGGACGGCCGGGTCCAGCTCGTGTTCAACACCGTCGACGGTGCCGGCGCGCTGACCGACAGCTTCCTGCTGCGGCGCACCGCCCTGATGCACAAGATCGCGTATTATACGACAGTTGCAGGCGCCAAGGCTTCGGTCGAGGGCATCGCCGCGCTCAAGGCCGGCCCACTGGACGTGACGCCCCTGCAAGCCTACTTCAAGACGGCTTTCTAGCTTCCCATTCCCCCAGACTTCGGCTCGCCAGGGCCTGCGTTCGCCGTTGACGGCGCGCGACTGATTGAGGACGATTGCCTAATGGAACGGGTTCCGATGACGGCCGAGGGGCTGAAGGGTCTCGAGGACGAACTGAAGCAGCTGAAGAGTGTCGAGCGCCCGGCGATCATCAAGGCGATCGCGGCGGCGCGCGAGCACGGCGATCTTTCGGAGAACGCCGAATATACCTCTGCGCGCGAACGCCAGGGCTTCATCGAAGGTCGCATCGCCGAGGTCGAGGACATCATATCGCGCGCCGACGTGATCGACTTCAGCAAGCTGTCGGGCAAGACCGTCAAGTTCGGCGCCACCGTGAAGCTGGCGGACGAGGACACCGACGAGAAGGTCAAGTATCAGATCGTCGGCCCCTACGAGGCCGATCTGGCCAAGGGGCGGATCTCGGTGACCTCTCCGATCGGGCGGGCCCTGATCGGCAAGTCGGTGGGCGACACCGTCGAGGTGCAGACCCCGCGCGGCGCGCGCTCCTACGAGGTGGTCGGCGTCCAGTTCAAGTAGGCATCGCTCGGCACGCCCCAATCACAGGCGCCAACAATGTGGCGCGATCTCGGCGCGTGACGCGCGCATGCGGTGGCACGCCTCCCCGGCGCAGGGCATTCAAGTGGAGGCCATCGCTGTTGCGGCACGCCGGCGCCCGATCATGGTCATCGTGACGTACTGGATCAGGAAGAGGGCGACTTTGCTTGCGAGGCCCCAGACCGACATCGCGGCCGACCACGTGACGGGATCGAGCGTCAAGGCCAGCACGATGTTGAGAGCGGCCGACCCGAACATGAGGCCGGCCCAGACGAAGCCATAGATGTAGCCGATGTCCGGGACGGTCTGGACGGCGGCCGGCGGCAGGTAGCGGTTCATCCAGCCGGGGCGCAGCATGTAGGCGCCGACGATGCAGTAGATCACGCTCGGCTTCAGCATGACGAAGCGGGCGTCGCTGGTGAGCATGGTCGCGATGCCGGAGACGGCGACCAGGCCGATGCTCAACCACTGCATGGCGTCGATCCTCTGGCGCCGCACCAGTAGCCAGCCAATCTGCAGCACGCCGAGGCCGACACCGAGGGCGACGGCCAGGATCAGGTCCTTGGTGGCAAGCAGGACCACCAGGAACAGGAAGGTCGAGGCGAGATCCGATACCAGCAGTCGCGCCGATCGAAGGAGGTTTGCCATGGAGGTCCCCACGTTAACGGTAACGCCGTGTATCTATCGTCACTTTATCGATACACAGCGTTCCCCGCAAGAGGAATTCCTGCTCTTCCTGGCCACGAGAGGGACGCTCTCGATCAGGAAGGGGCCATGTGGGCCTATTTCACCACCACCTTGATGAACGTGTCCTTCATGACGATGAGACCGCGGCGGAAGGTGTAGAGGTCGCAGCCCAGCCACTCCTGGTGCTCGCCGGAAGCCAGCGTGGCAGTGCGGTGCCACTCGGTTACGGCTCGGTTGCCGCAGATGAATTCGCAGGTGTGCCGCCAGCTCACGTCGCTGCTGGCCGAGAAAAGCGGCTCGAAGTAGCCGCGAATGGCCGCCTTGCCCTTGAAGCTCTCGCCCCAATGGTGGGGGCCGCGTGCATTGCGAAACTCGCCGTCGTCGGCAAAGCAGCTCACGATCGCATCGACGTCGCGCCGGGCAAAGGCGTCAGCGATCTCGTGCAGGCGTTCCAGCGTGACGTCCGGCGCGGCGCTTCCGTCCATGTGAATGCTCCTATTCGATCGAGATGGGGACGCCTGGCAGCTGCTTGGCGGTGCGGAAGACCATCATCGACTTCACGTGGCTCACGTTGGGTGCCGAGGTCAGTCGGGTGGTCAGGAATTTCTGATACTCGTCCCAGGTCTCGGCGACGATCTTCAGCAGGAAGTCGGCCTCGCCCGCCAGCATGTGGCATTCGCGAACCTCATCCCAGGTTGCCATCAGCTCCTCGAACGCCTTGAGGTCGGTCTCCGCCTGGCTGTTGAGGCCGACCAGAGCGAAGACCGCCACGCTGTAGCCCAGGGCCTCGGCGCTCAGCTCGGCGTGGTAGCCCTTGATGACCGAGGCGCGCTCGAGCGCGCGCACGCGACGCAGGCAGGGCGGCGCCGATATGCCGGCGCGCTCGGCCAGCTCGACGTTGGTCATGCGGCCATTCGATTGCAGGTCGTTGAGTATGCGCCGGTCGACACGATCGAGCTTTGCGCGAGCCATTCGATTTCCTCCCTGAGCCGCGGTCGTATGCCAGAACCATGCCATTTGCGCAATAAAGTTGCGGCACGAAGGCAAGCACCTGTGAACAATTGCGCCGACGCCTCCAGAAGGGTCGTGCACACCGATCGAGGTTTGCATATATGTGAAAGATATGCGGTTTACGGGATGCGGATAGGACATGGCGGCAACTCATCGGGGCAAGGTGCTCATCCTGGGTTCGGGTCCGGCGGGATACACCGCGGCCATCTACGCGGCACGGGCGAGCCTCAAGCCCATGCTGGTCCAAGGCATCCAGCCGGGCGGCCAGCTAACCATCACCACGGACGTCGAGAACTATCCGGGCTTCGCCGACGTGATCCAGGGCCCGTGGCTGATGGAGCAGATGCAGAAGCAGGCCGAGCATGTCGGATGCGAGCTGTTCTTCGACACGATCGTCGACGTCGACCTGAGCGGCATGCCGTTCGTTTGCCTGGGCGATTCAGGAGATCGCTACGAATCGGATGCCTTGATCATCTCGACTGGCGCAACGGCGAAGTGGCTCGGCCTGCCCAGCGAGGAGGCCTTTCGGGGCGGTGGCGTCTCGGCCTGTGCGACCTGCGACGGCTTCTTCTTTCGCGGCAAGGAGGTCGTCGTGGTCGGCGGCGGCAACACCGCGGTCGAGGAGGCGCTCTACCTCACGCATCATGCGTCGAAGGTGACGGTCATCCACCGCCGCGATTCGTTTCGTGCGGAGAAGATCCTGCAGGAGCGGCTGTTCCGCAATCCCAAGGTCACCGTGATGTGGGATCACACGCTGCAGGAGATCGTCGGGGAGACCAAGCCGGCGCCTCTGGTGCAGGGCGTGTGCGTGCGCAACGTCAAGACGGGCGTCGACGCGGAGCTGAAGGTCGACGGCGTGTTCATCGCCATCGGCCATTCGCCCAACACCGAGCTGTTCAAGGGCAAGCTGGCCATGGACAGCGAGGGATACCTGATCACCAAGCCAGATTCGACGGCAACGGATGTCGACGGCGTCTTCGCAGCGGGCGACGTGCAGGACAAGATATTCCGCCAGGCCGTGACGGCAGCTGGGACGGGCTGCATGGCCGCCCTGGAGGCGGAAAAGTGGTTGGCGCGCCAGGAGGCGCGTCTGGCGCAGGCCGCGGAGTAGACGGCCGTGCACGGGAGGCGAACGTCATGGATTGGGACAAGCTCCGGATCTTCCAGGCTGTAGCCGATGCCGGAAGTTTCACCCACGCCGGAGAGACGCTGAAGCTCAGCCAGTCGGCGATCTCGCGGCAGATCGGCGCCCTGGAGGAGCAACTGGGCGTCATGCTCTTCCACCGCCACGCGCGCGGCCTGATCCTGACCGAGCAGGGCGAGCTGCTGTATCGCACGGCGCGCGACATGGCCTCCAAGGTCAATACGGCGGAGGCGTTGCTGCGCGCCAACCAGGACAAGCCGGCCGGGCGTCTCAAGGTTACGACAACGGTCGGCTTCGGCTCGACCTGGCTGACCGCGCAGATGCACGAATTCATCACCATGTACCCCGAGATCGACGTCAGCTTGGTGCTGTCGGACAACGAGCTCGATCTCGGGATGCGGGAAGCCGACGTTGCCATCCGAATGGTGATGCCGCGCCAGCCGGGCCTGGTGCAGCGCCACCTGCTCACGGTTCGCAGCCATGTCTATGCCTCGCACGGTTACATTCAGAAGTACGGCAAGCCCTCGAGCATCGAGGAACTCGACCGGCACCGGCTGATCATCTTCGGCGAGGATGCCCGCGCCCCGGTTCAGGACGTGAACTGGCTGTTGAAGGAGGGGCAGCTCGATCAGTCGACCCGAATGGTCGTGCTGCGCGTCAACAATGTCTACGGCATCTTCCGCGCCGTGGAGTCGGGCCTCGGCATCGCTTCCCTGCCAGACTACCTGGCCCGCGAGTCGACCAAGATCGAGATGCTGCTGCCCGACCTCAACGTGCGGACGACCGACGTCTACTTCACCTATCCGGAAGAGCTTCGCCATTCCAAGCGCATTGCCGTCTTCCGCGATTTCCTGCTGCGGAAAGTCGCCGAGACACGCTTTTGACGGCGAGATGTGCGGGATTGCATAGTCGGTGAGAGACATGCAGCAACCGCATGCCAGTCTTCAGAAATCCGCCCCTACCAATGGCGCTGCAGAGGACTAGGTTTAGGACAGGTTTTCGACGCGGGTGGCCTTGGCCGATCGCTTCGAAACTCGGGATCCTCATGATCCCACGTCTCCCAGACGTGAAGCCTCCCTGTTTGACTTCGCCGGGCCTTCGGGCCCGGCATTTTTTTGTCAATCGTATCAATGCCCCTGCAACTGCACGCTTGCCCTCGACGCGCCGCGGCCCTTCATCGACCCGGCAATTGGTCGACATCAGGACCCGGCTGGACGAGCGGCGTCGCAGCTAAATGGCATTCCCAGTGTCCAGAAAGTGCTCGATCTTGGCCCTGTCGGGCGAGATGTCGATCTTTTGCTCTCGCAGCCAATTGGGATCGAAATAGGTCGACGCATAGCGCTCGCCGCTGTCGCAGATCAAGGTCACCAGCGATCCTGGGCGGCCTTCGCGTAGCATGCCGGCTGCAAGACAGCACAAACCGTAGAAGTTCGTGCCCGTCGAGCCTCCTACACGACGGAACAGCCGCTCCGACAGCACATGCGCGGCGGCAATGGACGCCGAATCGGGAACGCGCATCATGTGATCAATCGCGCCAGGAATGAAGGACGGCTCGACCCGCGGCCGGCCGACGCCCTCGATGCGCGACGGCGTGGGGCAGGTGACCGAGCGGTCCCCGCTGACATAGGCTTCATAGAAGGCGGAATGCTCGACGTCGGCGACGCACAGCCGGGTCGTCAGGTTGTGATACCGGATGTAGCGGCCGATCGTGGCCGACGTGCCGCCGGTCCCGGCGCTCATGACGATCCAGTCCGGCACCGGATTCACCTCGGCCGCCATCTGGTTGAAGATGCTCTCGGCGATGTTGTTGTTGCCGCGCCAGTCGGTCGCCCGCTCGGCATTCGTGAACTGGTCGAGGTAGTGGCCGCCGGTCTCGCGGGCTATTCGCGATGCGGCTTCGTACACCTCGCCAGGTGCCTCGACGAAATGACAGCGCCCGCCGAACCGCTCGATGGCCTCGACCTTGGCCCGGCTGGTCGAGCGCGTCATCACGGCGACGAAGGGCAGGCCGAGGAGCTGGGCGAAATAGGCCTCGCTCACGGCCGTCGAGCCGGAAGACGCCTCGACCACGGTCGTGCCGGCGCCGATGTACCCGTTGCAAATGCCGTAGAGGAAGAGCGAGTGGGCCAGCCTGTGCTTCAGGCTGCCGGTCGGATGGGTCGATTCGTCCTTGAGATAGATCGACAGCCCGGTCAACCCTTTGAAGACCGGCTTGAGCAGATGGGTGTCGGCCGACCGTCGGCGGTCTCCCTGCAGCAGGTCGATCGCTTTATTGGTCCAACTGCGATCGTGCGTTTTCGGCGCCGACCCTCGCGCGAGGTCGACTGGGGGTTGCTGGCGCTTTTGCATGTCGATCACACCCGTTCCCTCATCGACGGTGACTTCACCTGTGTTTCCGGTGCACTTCAATAGCGGGTGCTCGGCTCGCGACGTCTGCTCTGAAAGCCTTTGCTTCAGGCCGACATCACTTGGTCACTCGGACCACGCGGCGGTATCCGCGACCTGCCGCCGCGTATTGTGATAGCCAGGATGGCCGGATGCGCGCCGCCCGTGGTTGTCGAGCGATGCCTGTCTTTTCAACGAGTTATCCGAACCGGGGGCCGTTCGCCTTTCAGCCCGTCTCGCCTGGCCGGGGTGTGGCGGAACGCTTGGGACGTTCTGCCGCTGGTATGCCGAGCGGCGGATTGCCGCCAGCAATTGATGTGGCAGGTCCCGGTAGCCATATGTATCGTCTACCCTAAGACAAAGGTTCGATGTTTTCCGAGGTTCGCCAAGCCATTCTGCCCCTGGCTCTGCGCAAGATCACGCGCCGGGGCGATCTTGAGCGCGCGGGTCTCCTGATCGAATCGCTCGCCAAGCATTGGCGAGACAGCAAGCCGTTCGAGCTCCTGATCGTCTCGCCCGGCTGGGATGCCGACCTGCTGCGTACGAGCCTGCCGCGCTTTCCGAACATCGATGTGTCGGTGCGACCCGAAGGGGATTTCTTCTCGCCGCTCAGCGGCTTTCACCTGATGACCGGCTGGTACCGCCAGCAGATCGTCAAGCTGCGCGTGCCCGTGCTGATGGGCTTCAAGGGCTATCTGACGCTCGACTCCGATGTCTGTTGCGTCGGCGATTTCGATGCCAGGACGTTCGTCCGGGATGGCAGAGGTCTGTCGCGTTGGGAGCCCAAGCGTCACCACGAATGGTGGCGCAACGTGACCGACGTGGTCGGCACCACCTACGATGCCAAGGGACATGGCCTTTCGGTGACGCCAAACCTGCTGCATGCCGATCTCGCCGAGCAGGCGCTCCAGCACATGCGCCGCGGGACGTGGGGGACCCTGGTGCCCCTCATGTCGTGGAAGGTGCGGCGGCCCGTCGGCGTGCCGTGGACCGAGTACTCGCTCTACACCAGCGTCGCCGAGCTGAAGGGCAACCTGTTCGACTATCACGTCGAATGGAACACCTGCTACGCTGCCGACGTGCACCTGTTCTCGGAGCAGTCCTGTGTCTGGGGCGCCGACGATTTCGAGCGACTGGTCAAGCTGCCCAACGGAAGCGACCCCGGCGGCAAGTTCATCATCGTCCAGAGCCACGCACGCATTCCCCTGGAGCGCGTGCGCGAGTACTGCCTGAGCTTCGCCGGCTGAGCTCACGCTGAAAAGACTCATCGCTGGGAGCGCGCCACGAGCTCTCAAGCTTTCCCGTTGTCCTGGCCGATCTTCGGGGCGACCTCGGTTCCGCCGGCGCGCTCGCCGTCGAAGCTGATGGGCAGGCCGTGGAACAGCGCCGGGCTGCCGGCATAGGGCCGGGCGAACATGCCGAGGGCGGCCACCTGGGCGAGGTCGAGCACCTGCGGCACGGTGTTGAGCGGGCCGTTGGGCACGCCCAGCGCATCGAGCCGTGCCGACCAGTGGGCGCGTGTTTCGGATTTCATGATGTCGGCGATCATGCCGAGCAGGAGGTCGCGATGCTGCATGCGCTCGACATTGGTCCTGAAGCGTGGCTCGTCAGGCCACTCCGGATGGCCGAGCGCCTCGGCGAACTTGCGCCACAGCCGGTCATTGCCCGGGCAGATCATGAGCGGCCCGTCGCTGCAGTCGAACGCCTGGTAGGGCGTCAGCGAAGGATGGCCGGTGCCCTGGCGCGGCGCCATCTTGCCGGTCACGGAATAGGAGGCGACATGGTTGGACGCCCACATCAGCCCGCTCTCGAACAGCGAGGTATTGACCAGGCTGCCTAGACCCGTCGAGGCGCGCCGGGTGATGGCGGCGAGCACGCCGATCGCCGTCCACATGCCGGTGGAGAGGTCGATGATCGAGACGCCGATGCGCGCCTCCGGCCCCGACGGGTCGCCGTTCAGCGAAATCAGGCCGGCGACGGCCTGGATGATCGGCTCATAGCCCGGCCGCTCCTTCCACGGGCCGGCATGGCCGAACGCGCCGAGATCGGCGTAGATCAGGCGGGGAAAGCGCTCTGTGAGCGTCGGCCCGTCGATGCCGAACTTGGCCGGCACGTCGGCCCTGAGGTTGTGGACGAACACGTCGGCCGCGCCGATGCGCTCGATCAGCGCCGCGCGCTCGGCCGAGTCGGCGAGATCGCAGGTGATGGATTTCTTGCCGCGATTGAGCGCAATGAAACCCAGCGCGTCGCCCTCCAGGAAAGGAGGGCCCCATTTGCGGGCGTCGTCGCCCTCCGGCCGCTCGACCTTGACGACCTCGGCGCCGAGAAAAGCGAGAATCTGTCCGCAGTAGGGGCCGGCCAGGTTCTGGCCGAACTCGACGACCTTGATGCCCTCCAATGGGCGGGAAGAGGGCGGCCGGGTCATCGCAGGTTGCTGCCCAGGATCTCGCGCGCGATGACCATGCGCTGCACCTCGCTCGGCCCTTCGCCGACGCGGCGGATGCGCATCTCGCGGTACCACCGCTCGAGCGGCAGGTCCTTGGTCATGCCCATGCCGCCGTGGATCTGCATGGCGCGGTCGACGACGCGGCCGCCGCCTTCCGAGGCGGTGAGCTTGGCGATCGCCGCCTCGGTGCGGAACGGCAGGCCGCGCCGCGCCTTCTCGGCGGCTTCCAACGTGAAGTGCCGGGCCGTGCGGATGTCGATCTCGTTGTCGACCAGCATCCACTGGATGGCCTGGCGGTTAGCGAGCTTCTCGCCGAAAGTCGAGCGCATCTTGGCCCATTCGATCGCCATCTCGTGGGCGGCGATGGCGACGCCGATACAGCCCGCGGCATAGGGGATGCGCTGACGGGTCAGGCGGTCGTTGGCGACGGCGAAGCCCTTGTTGACCTCGCCCAGTATCTGGTGGTCCGATACCCAGCAATCCTTGAACTCGAGCTCGGTGGCGTAGCTCGACGAGCGCAAGGTGTGGACGACGCGACGCACGTGGAAGCCCGGCGTGTCGGCGTCGACGATGAAGCAGGTGATGCCGGCGCGGCCCTTCGAGGCGTCGGTGCGCGCGAACACGATGCCGTACTGAGCGCGGTCGGCACCGGAGATGAAGATCTTGGCGCCGTTAAGCACCCAGCCATTGTCCTTGCGCTCGGCCCGTGTCTGGATCGCCCGCGCCGGGTCGCTGCCGCCCGAGGGCTCGGTGAGGCCGAAGAACGGCTTCTTCTCGCCGCGCAGGGTCGGATAGAGGTAGCGTTCCTTCTGGTCGTCGTTGGCCTCGAAGATCTGGGCGAGGCCGGCGCCGCCGAACGTGCCGTAGCACGGCACGTAGAGACCGGCGCGATGCTGGGCCATCTCGATCGCCAGCAGCACGCGGGTCACGATGTCGATATCGGGGCCGCCGAACTCCTTGGGGATGTCGATGCCGAACAGGCCCATCGCCTTGGTCTTCTCGACCAGGCGGGCGTGATCGTCGGACGGCAGCTCGGAGGCATCGGGATCCAGCTTGGCCTCGAGCGGGATGATCTCATCGCGCACGTAGCGGCGGACCTGATCGATCAGCATCTGCTGCTCTGAGCTGGGTTCGAAATCCATTGGTCTTTCCTCAGGCCGGGCTGAGCCGCCCGAGGGGCGGCGGGTTCTTGGCGTTGTCGGCGGGCAGGCTGCCGTGATCGGCCTTGTGCACCATCAGGAGCTCGAACCAGCGCGTGCGGTACTGCATGTTCACCTCGACGCGGAACTGGTAGCCGTCGCCGCGCTCGCCGAGCTCGCGCTGCAGCTCGCTGCGCAGGCCGAAGGCCGAGCGGGCGCCGGCCTGGCCAATGAAGACGATCGTGCCGTGGGCGTCGGCCACCTGGTAGACGCCGAGCTGGCCGGGCAGGCGCCTGGCCTCCTCGGCCGTCAAGGGGCGCCACGGTTTGTCGAGGCGGAGCCGGATAGCCACGCTACTTGCCCTGGAACCTGGCCGTGCGCTTCTCCAGGCGGGCCTTCATGCCTTCCTGGGCGTCCTGGCTCTGCATCGCTGCCCGCACCAGCGCATCCACGTCGTCGTGCTCGATGGCGTCGCGGAACTCGAGCTGACGCACCGTCAGCGCCTTCATCGCCTTGAGCGACAGCGGCGCATTGGCCGCCAGCCGGTCGATCACCTTCCTCGCCTCGGCCTCGAGCGCCTCGGCCGGCACGCAGCGCGCGATCAGGCCGAGCGCGTGCAGCTTGGTCGAAGGCAGGGGATCGCCGAGCAGCAGCATCTCGCGCGTCGTCACCGGGCCCAGGACCTCCATCAGCTTCTTGGCGAGGAACCAGTTGGGCGCGAGGCCGACCTGGGCCAGCGACATGCCGAAACGAGCCTTGTCGCTGGCGATCACGAGGTCGCAATGCAGCGCCAGCTCGTTGCCGCCGGCGATCGCATCGCCTTGCACCACGCCCACGACCGGCAGCGGGCAGAGCTCGATGGCGCGCAGCATGACCTCGATGCCGCTCGCCTCGCCGGCGCCAGCCGACCTGCTGCGCTCGGCCATGTCGAGGCCGGCGCAGAACACGTTGCCCTTGCCGCGGATCACCACGACCCGGTCGTCGGCCGCGACGGGAGCCTGCAAGGCGGCGATCATCTCCTTCAGCAGCTCGCTGTCGAGCGCGTTGCGCTTCTCCGGCCGGTTCATCCAGACGGTCCTGATCGGGCCGTTCTTCTCGATGATGACTTTGCTCATGGCGTTTCCCCCCACGCTGATGACGCTCGATGCCGCTATTCCGGCTCGATGCCGGCCGCCTTGATCGCCTTACCCCACCATTCGGTCTCGCTCTTGACGTAGGCGGCGAAGGCGTCGAGGCCGAGCGGCGAGATCTCCATGCGCCCCTGGGTCATTGCCTTGCCGGTCGCCGGGTCCTTGAGCGCCTCGGCGATCGCCTCATAGAGGGCCTGCTGGATCGGCTTGGGCGTGGCCGCCGGCGCAAACACAGCGAGCCAATAGACCAGCGCGTAGCCCGGTACCGTCTCCGCTATGGCCGGCAGGTCCGGTGCGACCGTGGTTCGCTTCGGGCCCGTGGTTCCCAGCCCGCGCACCTTGCCGGCCGCGACCTGGGTCAGCGCCTGCGGCAGGTCGGGGAACATCACCTGGACCTGCCCCGTGACAACGTCGCCCAGCGCCTGCGGGCTTGCCTTGTAGGGCACCCGCTCGATCTTCACGCCCGCCATCTGGTTGAACATCTCGGCCGACAGGCGCTGCGAGGCGCTCGCCTCGGCGTAGTTGAGCTTGCCCGGGTTCTTCTTGGCATAGTCGATCAGCTCGGCGACCGTCTTTGCCGGCACGTCGTTGTTGACCACCAGCGCATTGACGCCGGTGACGCAGCGCGCGATTGGCGCGAAGTCCTTCTCCGGATCGTAGCTGAGCTTCTTGAACAAGGCCGGGTTGGCGGCATTGGTCGTATTGGTGCCCATCAGCAGGGTATAGCCGTCGGCCGGCGCCGTCGCGACCGCCGAGGCGCCGAGCTGGCCGCTGGCACCCGGCTTGTCCTCGATGACGACGGGCTGCTTCAGGATGTCCTGCAGCTTGGCACCGAGGCCGCGTGCCGTCAGGTCCGTGGCGCTGCCGGCAGCGAAGGGCACGACGATCTTGATCGGCTTGCTCGGATAAGCCTGGGCCGCAGCCGAAAGCGGCCTGATGAACGGCGCGGCCGTCAGCCCGGCGATGCCCGCCAGCGTCGTGCGGCGATTGATCCTCACCAAAAGTCCTCCCTTAGTCGCGTAAGCGGCGCCTGTTGTAGCGCGGCCCGGCTCGGGGAGGCAAAGACGCTACATGAAGAGCTTTTCCGCTTTGCGGTCTGCGTACAGCCCGGCAACGAACTCGGCGTAGCCGTTGTACAGCAGGGTCGGGATGCGCTCGTCGCTGCCCAGCGGCTTCTCGGTCGCCTGGCTCCAGCGCGGATGGGCCACCTGCGGGTTCACGTTGGCCCAGAAGCCGTACTCGCTCGGCTGCAGCTTCTCCCAGAAAGACACCGGCTTCTTGTCCGTGAAGTCGATGCTGACGATCGACTTCACGTTCTTGAAACCGTACTTCCAGGGCGCGACGAGGCGCAGCGGGGCGCCGTTCTGCTTGGGGATCGGCTTGCCGTAGAGGCCGGTGGCGATGAATGTCAGGTCGTGCATCGCCTCGTCCATCGCCAGGCCCTCGGTATAGGGCCAGGGATAAAGCGTGTCGCGCTGCTCGCGCATGACCGACGGCTTGGACAGCGTCTTCATCACGACGAACCTGGCACTGCCGGTCGGCTTGCACAGCTCGACCAGCGAGCGCATCGCAAAGCCGCTCCATGGCACGATCATCGACCATGTCTCGACGCAGCGATGGCGGTAGACCCGCTCCTCGAGAGGCATCCTGGCCAGCAGGTCGTCGATGCCGATCTCGAACGGCTTCTCGACCATGCCGCCGACCTTGATGGACCACGGGCGAACCTCGAGCTTCTGGGCGTCGCGCCAGATGCTCTTGTCGGTGCCGAACTCGTAGAAGTTGTTGTAGGTGGTGGCGCGCTTCTCGTCGGTCATCGGCGTCGGCACGCCATACTTGTCGTTGCGCTTCGCCGGATAGAGGCGGGCCGACGGATCCTTGTCCTGGGCCGATGTGACGGTGGGCAAGGCGAACGCCGCGGCGCCGAGGCCCATGGCGCTCACCAGCGCGCGGCGCTTCAGGTAGTGCCCTTCCGGCGTCGCCTGATTTTCGCCAAGTTCCCAGCCTCGCCTGCGCTTGATCAGCATCGAATGACTCCTTTGCTCCGACATAGGGTCGATGGGGTGGCCATCGCAAATCAACCTTGCTCACTCGGCCGTTACGTCCTGTTCATCGACGGGCCTTCGCCCATCGCCTCGGCGAGGTCGCCGCGCCGGCCCATCATCACCATGGTCTCGGCAACCAGGAACATGGAGACCAGGAGCGAGCCGGTCCATTCGCGTCCGAGGACCTCGAAGCGCCACAGCGACAGCGCCAGCATCAGCGAGAAGACGATGAGGGGGATTCCCACGAAGTGGGTCGCCTTGTTGCGCCAGTCTCGATGAACTGCCGCGTAGCTCGCGAGCTGGCGTCGAAAAAGCTCGTTGGCCATTCCAGCCTCCTGACCGAGCAACGCTCCACCCGCTCACTATGAAGCAGGCAGGCGACCGGGAAAAGCTGCGCTCAATCTCCTCCCCAGCGCAGCTGGGGAGGTGTCGCCGTCTAAAGGCTTTTGGCCGCTCTGCGGCCAAAATGCCCAGGCGACGGAGCGGTCATGAGTCACGAGAGAAGACGGGGCCCATGGCTCATGACCCCTCCGTCGCGGATTACCGCGGCACCTCCCCAGCAGAGTTGGGGAGGAGAGCTTGAGACCCATCACGCGCTGGTTCCGGTGACCTCCAGGATCTTCGGCCACATTTTCTCCTTCCAGCCGGCATTGCCGGTGACGGCGAGGATGACCTTGTCGTCCCGGGCGAGGATGAAGCGCGGCGTCGCATCGGGGCGCGACTTGCCTTCGTCGCTGGCGAGGAAGGCAGCCATCACCCATCTCGCGTCGGCGGGCCACGACTCTTGCTTCATGACCAGCGAATGGTTGGCCGGATAGACGACCTTGTAATCGAGCTTCTTGATCGCGTCGGACTTCAGGAGGTCAGGCTCGGACTGGGCACGCCAGATCTTGCAGCCGCCTCAAAGCTCATGACCGACGAAAACCAGCGTCGGCTTGCCTGCCTGGGCCAGCGCGGCGCCAGTCGATGATGATGCGGCAGCCATCGCCAGGCCACCCATCATCACGGACCGTCTCTTGAACATTCCGATGTACTCCCGTGGACACATTCCACGGGCCGAGTATGTCGGCCGGAGGGAGGGCGGTGAAGGCGGGAAGACCAGCCTCACCGCCTTGTGACCGGCTATGCGGCGGCGCGCTTCTTGGCCTCCTCGACGATGCGTTCGGCCGTTCGCCCGACGAGCTCCTGCAGATGGTCGAACTCCGTGCGGTAGGTGCCGACGCCCTGGGTGACCGAGCGGATCTCGACGATCATGTCGGCGATCTCGGATTCCGGCATCAAGGCCGTGACCTCGTCCCAGCCGGTCCAGCCAGGCCGTGCGTCGAAGCCCAGGAGCTGGCCGCGCCGGCCGGAAATCAGGCGCTGGATGCGCGGCGTCGCCTCGCTGGGGGCGGAGACCGTGACCTTGAGTATCGGCTCGAGCAGGACGGGCCGGCACTTCGGCATCGCCTCGGTCATGGCGATGCGTGCCGCCATCTTGAACGACATCTCCGAGCTGTCGACGGCGTGGAACTGGCCGTCGAACAGCGTGACCTCGAGGTCGACCACCGGCTGGCCCAGCGGGCCTTCCTTGAGGTAGTCGATCAAGCCTTCCTCGACCGCCGGGATGAAGTTGCGGGGCACGACGCCGCCCACGATCTTGTCGACGAAGCGGAATCCCGAGCCGCGCGGGAGCGGCTTGACCTCGACCTTGATATCGGCGAACTGGCCGTGCCCGCCGGTCTGGCGCTTGTAGCGGGCATGCTGCTGGGTGCCGCCCTGGATCGTCTCGCGGTAGGCGACCCGCGGCGTCGTCGTGTCGACCGCGACATTGTAGCGGCCAGCCAGCTTGTCGATCGCCACCTTGAGATGCATCTCGCCCTGGCCCTTGATCAGAAGCTCGTGCGTCTCGGCGCGTGGCTCGAAGGAAAGCGACGGATCTTCCTCGACGATCTTGTGCAAGGCGCCCGACATCTTGACTTCGTCATTGCGGTTCTTGGCGACCATGGACAGCGCGAACACCGGGGCGTCGGCAGCCGGGAAGTCCTCGGTCGCGGCCATGCCGGCGCTCGACAGGGTCTGACCCGAGGCAAGGGCATCGAGCTTGGCGAGTGCCACGATCTCGCCGGCACGGGCGGTCGGAATCTTGTCGAGGCGCTGGCCGAAAGGCCGAAGCAGGGTGCCGACGCGCTGCCCACCGACGGTCTGGCCTTCGTTCAGGTTGCCCGACCAGACGCGGCAGAGGGACAGCTTGCCGGTGTGGGCCTGGTGCAGGACCTTGAAGCACTCGACGATCGGTCCATCCGACGGAAGAAGACGGCGCTGCGCCGTGACGTCGACGAAGGGCGTGTCGTGGCGCAGCGCCTTCAGCAGCCGGCGCACGCCGTTCTCGCGATCCCCGGCGCCCAGCAGCACGGGCGCGATCTGATCGGCGCCGAACTCGTCGTGCAGGTCGCGGTAGATCAGCGACTTCTCCGGCGCGATATCCTCGATCAGCTGCTCGAGCAGGGTGTCGTCGAATTCCGAAAGCGCCTCGAGCATGTCGCGCCGCGCTTCGGTCTCGCGCGGCAGGACCTCGGCCGGCATCTCGATCAGGTCCGAGGCTCCGCTCGACTTGTAGCGGTAGGCGCGCTCGCTCACCAGGTCGACGTAGCCGACCGTCTCGTCGCCGCCGTCGTTGGTCGGGCGCCGGATCGGGACCTGCCGCAGCACGAGCTTGCGCGCCGACACCGCCTGCAGCGCCGCCAGCATGTCGCGTACGCGGACTTCCGCCGAGTCGATCTTGTTCACGAAAATCACGTGCGGGATGCGGCGATCCTCGATGTTCTTCAGCAGCGGCGTCAGCGCCACGAGCCGATCGGGAGCAGGCTCACAGACCAGCACCGCCGCGTCGCACACTGCGAGCGCCGCAAAAGCGTCGTGCTGGAACTCGATCGATCCCGGGACATCGAGGAAGGTCCACTGATCGCCCAGATACTCGACCGAGGCGACGTTGATCTCGGTGCCCATGCCGCGCTTGCGCGACTCGGCCGCGCCGTCGCCGATCGAGGTGCCAGCGCGCGTCGAGCCGCGCCGGCCGATGGCGCCCGTGGCATAGAGGATGCTTTCGAGGAGGCTGGTCTTGCCCGAGAGATACGGCCCGCACAGCGCCACGACGCGGTGCGCGCCGCTGCCTGGTCTGCCTCCGGTGATCGGGTCGGATTTGATATCGTTCATGACAGCGTCCTCCTTCGCGCGCGTGTCCCCGCGCCTGAAAGCTCCGGACGGTGGTCGCTACGGAAATGTCGGCCGGAGCGAAGCCTTGTCGCCGAAATCGTTTCATTCCCGTTACGGCGAGTCAATGCGGCGGCGCTCGATTGCTGCGCTGCGGCGACCGTCGCGTTCTCGCTCGGGGACGGAAGGGTGAGTGTCCGATCCCCGGCTGCTCGGAGTGCTTCGCGCGTAGCGGTCATCCAATTGATGTCGGCCAGGCTTCCGTCACGTATTTATGCCGACTGGCGTAGGACGAGCTGCGTCGGAACGAGGTGGCACCGTGTCGACCCGGCGCTGCCATTCTGCTGTGTGCCGAGAAGGGAGCAGACGGCTCGCGCTTGCGCGTCGACATCGAGGGCCACCGTGGTCATCGGCGGCCGCGCGAATGCGGCGAGGCCCAGCCCGCCGAAGCCGACGAAGGCGATGTCGGCCGGGATCGACAGCCCGCGATCGGCCGCCGCCGCCATGCAGCCCAGCGCCAGCTCGTCGCTCGCCGCCAATACCGATCGAAATCGCAGCCCGCGGTCGAGCGCCTCGGACGTCGCGCGGTATCCCGCGTCAGCGCGGAACCCTTCCGAGATGTCCCACACCAGCGACGGATCGAACGGCTGACCGTGTGCCCGCAGGGCATCGCGATAGCCATCGAAGCGGGCGCGTCCGATCGCCGATGTCGAGACGCGTCCGACGAAGGCGATCGGAGCGCTTTGCCGTGCCAGCAGATGGTCGATCGCGGTGCGTGCGCCGCCCAAATCGTCGTGCACCACCGAGGTGATGCCGAGGGCGCTGAGATCCTGGCTGACGGAGATGATCTCGATGCCGCGCTCGACGGCTGCGCGAAAGGCCGGAACCAGCGCGTTCATGTCCATGATGTGCGGCGAGGACAACAGCAATCCGCGCAGGCCGAGCGAGGGGGCTCGCTCCAGTATGTGACGCAACCGGTCCTGGCGATGATCGAGATCGAACAGCAGCAAATCGAGGCCTTGCCGCTCGAGCTCGCGCTGCATGTTCTTGGCGAGCGTACCGTTGACGCCCTGCTGGATGTCGCCGATCACCAGCGCGAGCGAGCGACCACGTCCCGCCCGCAGCGTGCGGGCCACTTCGTTGGGCCGATACCCCAGTTCCTCGATAGCCTCGAGCACGCGGGCTCGCGTGTCGGCAGTGACCGGCACCCGGCCGCCCAGCACCCGCGATACCGTGGCCGGAGACACGCCCGCACGCCGGGCAACGGCGACCACGCTCACCATCGCTGCCTCGCCGACTCGATCTGCGCCGTCCTGGCTGATTTCCCCGCTGAGATCGTGGTCGCGGGCCGGGAACGCTGTCAACCTGGAAACGGGAGTTGGGACAAGGTCCCGCGTGGGCGCACGAGACGACGATCGAGGCCGTCGTCGCGAGCGCCGCGCGAGCCTTCGCTCGACCCGGAGCGGGGTCGGTTCAGGTCAGGGCGCCGCAGGCGCGCTGGATGCGGCGGCCGGCCTCCTCGAGAAGGTCGGTCGCGGTGGCATAGGAGATGCGAAAGGCCGGGCCCATGCCGAAAGCCGAGCCCTGGACGACGGACAGGCCTTCGGACTCCAGCAGGTAGTTCACGAAATCCGTGTCGTTCTCGATCTTCTTGCCACCGGGCGTCGTCTTGCCGATCACGCCGGCGCACGACGGATAGACGTAGAAGGCACCTTCCGGACGGGCGCAGCGCAGGCCGCGGGCCTGGTTCAGCATGGAGACGATGAGGTCGCGGCGCTGCTTGAAGACGGCGACGTTCCTGGGGATGAAGTCGATCGGCCCATTGAGCGCCGCCACTGAGGCCGCCTGGCTGATCGAGCTGGCGTTGGACGTGCTCTGCGACTGCACGGTGGTCATCGCTTCGATGAGCTTTTGCGGGCCGGCGGCATAACCGATGCGCCAGCCGGTCATGTTGTAAGCCTTGGACACGCCGTTCATGGTCAGGGTGCGGTCGTACAGCCTGGGCTCGACCTCGGCCGGCGTCGTGAAGACGAAGTCGTCGTAGACCAGCTTCTCGTACATGTCGTCGGTCAGCACCCACACGTGCGGATGGCGCAGCAGCACGTCGCACAGCGCCCGCAGGTCGGCGCGCGTGTAGGCGGCGCCGGTCGGGTTGCTGGGCGAATTGAGGATGATCCACTTGGTCTTCGGCGTGATCGCCCGCTCGAGATCCTCGGGCTGCAGCTTGAAGCCCTTGGCTTCGGGGCAGTCGACGATAACCGGCGTGCCGTCGCCGAACAGAACCATCTCCGGGTAGGACACCCAGTAGGGCGCGGGCACGATCACCTCGTCGCCCGGATTGAGCGTCGCCAGCATGGCGTTGAAGATGATCTGCTTGCCGCCCGAGGTGACGACCGTCTGCGACGGCTTGTAGTCCAGACCGTGGTCGCGCTTCATCTTGGCGCAGATCGCCTGGCGAAGCGCCGGCGTGCCCGGCACCGCCGTGTACCTGGTATCGTTCTCGCGGATCGCCTTGATTGCCGCTTCCTTGATGTGGTCCGGCGTCGGGAAGTCGGGCTCGCCGGCGGCCAGGCCGATGACGTCCTTGCCCGCCGCTTTCATCTCCAGGAACTTGCCTTGCGCGGCATTGGTCGGGGAGGGCTTGATGCGGCTGAGACGATCGGCAATGAAGGCCATAACGCGGCGCCTCCTTTCAGGCGTGTCGAAAAGCGCGCGAAAGTACTGGCGCGTCGCCACCTGTGCAAGGCGAGGGAACCGTGCGAGCGCTATTTCTCCTACGCTCGCGCCGTACCGGCTCTAATCCTACTCCCCAGCGGAGCTGGGGAGGTGTCGGCGTCCTCGCCGACGGAGGGGTCATGAGCGACAGACCTGCCGACGGGATGTGCGTCATGTCACCCGAGGTTCGGTGAGGGCGCTTCGACTGGGGCTCTCGACCCCTCCGCCCCCTTGCGGGGGCACCTATGAGAATGCGCTGGGAGCGCGCCACTGGTGGCGGAGTAAACTCCGCCAAAGTGGCGCTCATGGGATGTGTAATCACATGAAGAGCGCCACTTTGGCGGAGTTT
>JALHMO010000131.1 GCA_022844015.1 Reyranella sp.
GACCTGTTCGTGATCGGCGCCGGGTCCGGCGGGGTACGGGCCTCGCGGATTGCCGCCGGCCATGGCGCCCGGGTCGGCATCTGCGAGGACTACCGAGTCGGTGGTACGTGCGTGATCCGGGGCTGCGTTCCCAAGAAGCTGCTCGTCTACGGATCGAAGTTCGCGCACGAGCTCGAGGACGCTGCGGCCTACGGCTGGACGGTGCCGCAGCCGGCGCATTCCTGGGCGACCCTGCGCGACAACGTGCAAAAGGAAGTGGATCGCCTGAATGGCGTGTACATCCGCCTGCTCGAGGGTGCCGGCGTGAAGCTGCACAAGGGCCGCGGCCGGCTGATGGATCGCCATACGATTGCCGTGGGCGAGGAGACCGTGACGGCAGACAAGATCCTGATCGCCACTGGCGGCGCGCCGGTGATTCCCGAGATTGCCGGTCGCGAGCTCGCCATCACCTCCAACGAGGCGTTTCACCTGGCCGAGCTGCCCAAGAGGGTGGCCATCGTCGGCGCAGGCTACATTGCCGTCGAGTTCGCCGGCATCTTCAACGGGCTCGGTGCGCACGTCGACTTGGTGCTGCGGCGCGACCGTGTGCTGCGCGGCTTCGACGAGGAATGCCGCACGGCCGTGCACGAGGCGCTGGTCCACAACGGCATCAGGATGCGTACCGAGACCCAGATCGCGCGTATCGAGGCGACCGACGGCGCGGCGCCCTATCGCGTGCACACCCAGCATGGCGGCATGTTCGAGACCGACCTGGTGATGTATGCGACCGGCCGCGCGCCCAACACCAAGGGCATCGGCCTCGAGAAGGTGGGCGTGCAGGTCGACAAGGTGGGCGCCATCGCCGTCGACGAGTGGTCGAGGACCACGGCCGACAACGTGTGGGCGGTGGGCGACGTCACCGATCGCATCAACCTGACGCCGGTGGCCATCCTCGAGGGTCATTGCTTTGCCGATACCGAGTTCGGCAAGAAGCCGCGCAAGGCGGACCATCGCAACGTGCCGTCGGCGGTGTTCTGCCAGCCCGAGCTCGCCAACGTCGGCCTGAGCGAGGAGGAGGCGCGCCGTACGCTGGGCGAGCTGCGCGTGTTCGTCACTGCTTTCCGACCCATGAAATACACCCTGTCGGGCCGCCAGCAGCGCACCTTCATGAAGCTGATCGTCGAGGCGGCGACCGACAGGGTGGTCGGCGTCCACATGGTCGGCGACGATGCCGCCGAGCTGATCCAGGGTCTTGCCGTCGCGGTCAAGGCCGGCGCCACCAAGGCCCAGTTCGACGCGACGGTGGGCATCCATCCGACCGCCGGCGAGGAATTCGTCACCATGCGCACGGCCCGCGCGGAGCCCACGCCGACCCGGCGCGCGGCGGAGTAGGCAGGGCGCCGCCACTGGCCTTTTATCCACAGCGCGTATAGGTTCACCGTCCCCGACGACCGGGTCGCTCTGCCTGCTGGCTCACGGGGCGGCGGTCGCGGGCGTTGGAGGAAGACAATGACTGCGATTGCGGGCTCATCCCAGGTTGCCGTGCAGGCCTCGCACAGCGCGAGCGCCGCCGACTGGACGCCGACGAGCTGGCGCGGCCGGCCGGCCCTGCAGATGCCGGTCTATCCCGACGCGACGGTGCTGGCGGGCGCCGAGACGCGGTTGCGGCGCTACCCGCCGCTGGTGTTTGCCGGCGAGGCGCGCAAGCTCAAGTCGGCGCTGGCCAAGGTCGCCAACGGCGAGGCCTTCCTGCTGCAGGGCGGCGACTGCGCCGAGAGCTTCGCCGACTTCACCGCCAACAATATCCGCGACACGTTCCGCGTCCTGCTGCAGATGGCCGTCGTGCTGACATACGGCGCCGGCGTGCCTGTGGTGAAGGTCGGCCGCATGGCCGGCCAGTTCGCCAAGCCGCGCTCGTCCAACGTGGAGAAGGTGGGCGAGGTCGAGTTGCCGTCCTACCGTGGCGACAACGTCAACGGCTTCGAGTTCTCCGCCGAGTCGCGCCGGCCCGATCCCGAGCGCATGGTGCAGGCTTACAACCAGTCAGCCGCGACATTGAACCTGCTGCGCGCATTCGCCCAGGGCGGCTACGCTGACCTGCACGAGGTCAATCGCTGGAACCTCGACTTCGTGCGCAACTCGCCGGCGTCCGAGCGCTACCACGACCTCGCGGCGCGGCTCGACGAGACGCTGAACTTCATGGCCGCCTGCGGGCTCACCTCGGCGACCACGCCGCAGATCGCCGAGACCGACTTCTTCACCAGCCACGAGGCGCTGCTGCTGCAGTACGAGGAGGCGCTGACCCGCGTCGATTCGACCTCCGGCGACTGGTACGACTGCTCGGCCCACATGGTGTGGATCGGCGATCGCACGCGCCAGCCCGACGGGGCGCATGTCGAGTTCCTGCGCGGCGTGCGCAATCCGCTGGGCTTCAAGGCCGGGCCCTCGCTCTCGACCGACGACCTCCTGCGCCTGATCGATGCGCTGAACCCGGACAACGAGGCCGGCCGTATCGTCATCATCGCCCGCATGGGCGCCGACAAGGTGGGCGACAAGCTGGCGCCCCTGGTGCGCGCGGTGAAGCGTGCCGGCCGCTCGGTGGTGTGGTCGTGCGATCCCATGCACGGCAACACCGTGACCGCGGCGAACGGCAGGAAGACCCGCCACTTCGACGCCATCCTGAGCGAGGTGAAGGATTTCTTCGCCGTGCATCGCGCCGAGGGAACCCACCCGGGCGGCGTCCATTTCGAGATGACCGGCCAGGAAGTGACCGAGTGCGTCGGCGGCGCCGTCGACATCACGGTCGACGGCCTCGGCGAGCGCTACGAGACGCAGTGCGACCCCAGGCTCAACGCCAGCCAGGCGCTCGAGCTCGCCTTCCTGCTCGCCGAGCAGCTCAAGGCCGAGCGCCTGTCGGTTGCCCGATCCCGCCTCACGGCATGAGCCGGAGGCGATCGGCGTTGGGAAGGCCGGGGGAGGGCCGATGACGCAAACGCAGACCAACACGCACCCGAGCAGCGGCGAGATCGAGCGCTACACCGATCACTATTTCAATCGTACCAAGCAGGTGATCGGCCGCTTCGGCGACTGCCGCGTGACCTATGCCATCTTCATGCGCCGGCCGGTCGTGTTCGCGCCGCGGCTGGCGCTGGAATGGCTCGCCGAACTCGGCCGCTCGCGCAACAATTCGGTCGACCTCGATCTGCGCTACGGCGAAGGCAAGTGGGTCGGCGCCGGCGAGCCGATGATGTACATCACCGGCTCGTTCTTCCATCTGGTCGATCTCGAGACGATTTTCCTGCAGAAGCTCGGGCCGGCCTGCGTCGCTGCCTACAATGCCTGGACGATGTGCGCCGACATGCCCAAGACCGCCTTCCTGGCCATGGACGCGCGGCACTGCGCCGGCCAGGAGATGGCCGAGATGATGGCCTATGCCGCATCGGTCGGATCGGCGCGCGCCAAGCGCAAGGTCGGCGCGGTCGGTTTCATCGGCAACGCCACGCACGCGACGGCGCATTTCTTCGGCCGCGACCACGGGCTCGGCACCATGCCGCATGCGCTGATCGGCTACGCCGGCTCCACCGTGCGGGCCGCCGAGATGTATCACGAGACCTTCGTCGGCGAGCCGATGACCGTGCTGGTCGATTACTTCGCCCGCGAGATCTCCGATTCTCTGGAAGTCTGCCGGCGCTTTCCCGAGCTGGCCGCGGCCGGCAACCTGTCGCTGCGACTCGACACCACTGGCGGCCGCTACATCGAAGGCCTCGACCCGGCCTCCTCGTACGCCGTCCTCGAACGGTTCTCGCCCGAATCGATCCGCGGCTACCGCAGCGAGGAGGAGTTGCGCTACCTCGTCGGCACTGGCGTTTCGGCGGCGGCGATCTTCCACCTGCGCACGGCGCTCGATGGCGCGGGCTTCGACAAGGTGAAGATCGTCGCCTCGTCCGGCTTCGGGCCGGCCAAGTGCCGGGTCATGGCCTCGTGCAAGGCGCCGATCGACGTCGTGGGATCGGGCTCGTTCCTGCCCGCGAGCTGGACCGAGACCTATGCCACCGCCGACATCGTCGAGTACGACGGAGAGAAGCGGGTCAAGATCGGCCGCGAGTTCCTGCACCGCGTCCGACCCAACGGCGCGGCACGGCCGCTGTGAAATCCTCATCCTGAGGAGCGCGCCGGAGGCGCGCGTCTAGAAGGATGGCTACGATGACGGTGTATCCGACCCATCGAGACGCATCACTGCGCGATGCTCCTCAGGGTGAGGCAACCGGTTGAAGGAGGAAACGAAGTGCTCAAGCTCTATTACGCCCCCGGCGCCTGCTCGACAGCGTCGCATCTCGGGCTGGAGGAAAGCGGCGCCAAGTTCGACTCGCAGGCCCTGGCCTTCGCCAAGAGCGAGCAAAGGACGCCGGAGTACCTGAAGATCAACCCGCGCGGCCGCGTGCCGGCGCTGGTGATCGACGAGGGCACGATCGTGGAGAACACCGCGATCCTCGATTTCATCGCCTCGAGGTACGCGCCGCACCTGATGCCAACCGACCCGGTTCAGCGTGCGCGGGCGATCTCGCTGATGGCGTGGTTCTCCAACAACGTGCATCCGTCCTTCACCCACATCTCCCGGCCCGAGCGCTTCGCCACCGACACCGGCGTGTTCGATCACCTGAAGGCGGTCGGCCGCGAGAACTTCCACAACGCGCTGAAGGAGATCGACGGTATCATCGGCAGCAAGCAATGGATCCTGGGCGACCAGTTCAGCGTCGTCGATTGCTACGCGCTGGTGTTCTACGGCTGGGGCAAGCGAATTGGCCTGCCGGTCGAGGAGCTGAAGAGCTACACGGCCTGGAAGGACCGGATGCTGGCCCGGCCCGCCGTGCGCCGCGTGCTCGAGCGCGAGAACAACGTGCTGGTCGCGGCAGCCTGAGGCCGACCACGGCCCTCCCCATCCCGGACACCGCCCTGCGACGTCCTGGGAGCCTGTCACCATTTCCGCGCCATCGAGCTCGACTGTGCGATGGTGAAGGGTAAAGATCCCTCACTGCGCTCGGGACGACAATGAAGCTGTCATCCCGAGCGCCAGCGAGGGACCCTTCTTTCATGCATTCGCTCGATTGGCAGCGCCGATCGAAAAAGCCTCATCTCGTCCCGGTCGCTCCTGGCACCAGTCATGGCCTCCGGCGGCGAGGTCCTTCGCCGCTCGGGCTGGCAAGAGGAGGGGGGCCAGGGACGACAACGAGGACGCGGGGGCTCAGCCGGCCACGAAGCTCCTGTACAGCGACTGCAGATCCGCTGTGTCCTGCGGCGTGATCTCGCCGTCGAGCACGCGGGCTTCCCAGCCGCGCAGGCGGTTCTTGATCTCGGGCGGGGTGCGGGGGCTCAGCAGGAGCATGAAGAACTGCTCGTGCGCGGTCGGCTCGCGGTCGCGGCGGTAGCCGAACGGGCCGGCGCCTCCGGCGCCCGGGGGGCGGCTGTCCAGATGATCGGGCCGCGACCGGGCGGGTGCCTCTCCGATCGTCGGCGCGAGCACCTCGTCCCAGCTGAGCCCGGCCTCCCGCACCATGGTCGAGGCAAGCTTGGCCGCTGCCAGCGCCTCGTCGGCGTGGCTGCTGCCCAGGATCTCGAGCACCTTGACCAGGGTGGTACGGTTGAGCGTCGTCATCGGCCTGCTTCTGCTTCTTTGACTGCTGTATGAGGAAGCGGCATCAAGCGCTTACAAAATATAGATAGTGCAACCCTCGATCAAGGTCGTGCCTTGGCTTCCTCGCGCAGCGTCTTCAACCTCTATCTGCTCGGCCTGGCGACATGGTTCATGCCGCTCGGCATCCAGATGGTGCTGTTTCCCTGGCTGGTCGCCGTGGTGCTGCATATGGACGCCTTCGCGGTCGGGCTGGCCCAAGCGGCGATGATGGCGCCATCGCTCCTGTTCTTGCCACTGGGCGGTTTGGTCGCCGATCGTGGCAACGCCCGTCGCCTGCTGCTCGCCTATCATGTGCTGTACGCCATCCCGCCGCTGGTGCTGGCGGTCGTGCTGGCCCGCGGCGGGCTCTCCTATCCGCTGCTGATCGGCTATGGAATCATCGCCGGCGCGATCGGCGCCTTCGCGGTGCCGACGCGCGATGCGCTGTTGTCGGTCGTCGCCGACAAGCGCGGCCTGCCGCGCGCGGTGGCCCTGGCGACGTCGGTGCAGTTCCTCGGCCAGCTCATCGGCATCGCTTTCGCCTCGTCGGCCGATCGCCTCGGCGCCGAGCCTTTGCTGCTGCTGCAGGCCGGCTTGCTGCTCGTGGGTTGCCTGGCCGTGCGCGCCTTGCCCGAGCCGCCGCCGCAGGCGGCTGCAGCGTCGACCGGGTTCTGGCGCAGCATTGCCGAGGGCGTCGTCGTCGCCGCCCGATCCGAGCAGATCTGGCCCGTGCTGCTGATCAATCTCGGCGTCGGCGTGTTTTACGTCGGCCCGTTCATGGCGGTGCTGCCGCTCGCCGTCCGCGACGTCTATGCCGGCGGCGCGCTGGAGCTGTCCTACGTCAACCTGGCCTTCTGGGCGGCCACCATCCTTGCCAGCATGGCGCTGGTCGCCCTGGCGCGCCGGCTGACCCTGCGCGGCCGGCTGATCGCGGCCGCCGTCTCGGCAGGATTCGTCATCCTGCTTGCCCTCTCGACCCTGCCGCCGTTCCCAGTGTTCCTCGGCCTGATCTTCGTCTGGGGCGTCGGCGCCGGCGTGACCATGACCCAAAGCCGCACGGTGGTGCAGATCGTGGCGCCGGCCAGCCATCGCGCCCGCCTGATGTCGCTGTTCCAGCTCGGCATCAGTGGCGGCGGGCCGATCGGCGCCGTGCTGACCGGCGCGATCTGCGCCTTGTGGGGGCTGCAGGCGGCCATGTTCCTGCCGGCCGCCGGGATGGCGCTGCTGGTGCTGGCGGTGCTGGCCCGCTCTCGCCTGTGGAGCATGCGGACAGTCGAGTAGGCCGCGCCCGGTCTACTCGGCGGCGGCGCGCTGGCCCAGACCCAGCCTGCGCCAGACGTCCTGCAAGGCAGCCACCAGGCGGTCCATCTCGTCGTCGCCGTGCAGCGGCGTCGGCGTCAGGCGCAGCCGCTCGGTGCCGCGCGGAACGGTGGGATAGTTGATCGGCTGGACGTAGATATCGTGGCGGTCGAGCAGCAGGTCGCTCGCCTGCTTGCAGAGCGCGGCATCGCCCACGAGCACCGGCACGATATGGGTCTCCGAGGGCATCGATGGCAGGTTGGCCGCCACGAGCTTGCGCTTCAGCGTCGCGGCACGCTCCTGGTGACGCACGCGCAGCTCCGGACGGCTCCTCACGTGGCGGACGCTGGCGAGCGCGGCGGCGGCGATGGCGGGCGGCAGCGAGGTCGTGAAGATGAAGCCCGATCCGCAGGAGCGCACGAAATCGACGATGGCCGCCGAAGCGGCGATGTATCCGCCGATCACGCCGAACGCCTTGGCGAGCGTGCCTTGCACGATGTCGACCTTGTCCAGCACGCCATCGCGTTCGGCCACGCCCGCACCGTTGGCCCCGTACATGCCGACCGCGTGGACCTCGTCCAGGTAAGTCAGGGCGCCGTGGCGTCGGGCGACGTCGCAGATCCCGCCGATCGGCGAGACATCGCCATCCATCGAGTAGACCGATTCGAACGCCACGATCTTGGGCGTCGCCGGATCGGCGGCGGCCAGCAGCGCCTCGAGATGGGCGATGTCGTTGTGGCGGAAGATGTGCCGCGTGGCGCCGGAATGGCGGATGCCGGCGATCATCGAGGCGTGGTTGAAGGCATCCGAGTAGATCTCGCAGCGCGGCAGCATGGCGCCCAGGGTCTGCAGCGTCGTCTCGTTGGCCACGTATCCCGAGGTGAAGACCAGAGCCGCGTCCTTGCCGTGCAGTGCCGCCAACTCGCGCTCGAGCGCGGCATGAAGCCGGTTGGTGCCGGAGATGTTGCGCGTGCCGCCGGCGCCGGAGCCCTGGGCGTCGATGACTTCGCGCATCGCCTCGATCACCACGGGATGCTGGCCCATGGCGAGATAGTCGTTGCTGCACCACACCGTGACGTCGCGCGGCGCCAGGCCCTGGCGATGCAGCCTGGCGCGCGGAAAGGCCCCGACGATCCGCTCCAGCTCGGCGAACACCCGGTAGCGGCCTTCGGCACGCAGCCGATCCAGGTGCTGCGAGAAGAATCCCTGGTAGTCCATTCGATTGCTCCCGGGACGCGATCTTAGTCGGAACACACGCCGCCAATAGGGGTATTTTGGTCGCGGTGCGCCTTGATCCCGCGCAAACGTCCTCATCCTGCCCCGTCACACGGAATCGTGATGACCGGCACTTGGGGGCGCCGGGCCGCTGGAACGTGCGCCGGTCCCTCACCTTGCTCGCGCCCATGGCGCGCCGACAGCGGGGACCCATGACCACACAGGCGCCAGCTTTGCCCCGGGGAGCCGGTCATGCGCCGCGCACGTGCCCCGGTGGGCGATGCCTCCTCCCTCGCCTGTCGAGTGGTTGTGGCGCTCGATCGCCGAGTTTGCCGCCGATGAGGCCATGACCATGCTGCGTGCATCCGCTATGAGGGCCCAGGCTCCTGCGGGACGGATCAATGAGCGACTGGACTGATGGCTACCTCACCGACGTGGAGTACTCGCATGCGTACAACAGGGAGCTCAATCCCCTGGCGGCGCGGCTGGCGCTTCTGGAGGCCGGCCTATCGTCGCCCCGGTTCGACACGGCCTGCGAGCTCGGCTTCGGGCAGGGCCTCAGCATAAACCTCCATGCCGCGGCATCGACCACCGAATGGTGGGGCACGGACTTCAACCCCGCGCAGGTTGGCTATGCCCGCGAGCTCGGCGCATCGTCTGGCGTCGATGTGAAGCTCCTGGACGACGCCTTTGCCGACTTCGTCCACCGGCCCGACCTGCCGGATTTCGACTTCATCGGCATGCACGGCGTCTGGAGCTGGATATCGCCCGAGAACCAGGGGCTGCTCACCGACTTCATCCGCCGCAAGCTCAAGGTCCGCGGCATCCTCTACATCGGCTACAATGTGGTTCCGGGCTGGGCATCGTTCGCGCCGATCCGCCACCTGATGGCCGAGCACGCCGCTCTTTCGGGTGCCGCGGGAGGCGGCAAGCTCAACGTCCTCAAGGGCACGCTCGAGTTCGTCGAGAGGTTCCTGGCGACCAATCCCGTCTACCGCCGCGCCAACCCGATGGTCGTCGACCGGTTCGATGGCATCAAGGGCAAGGACCCGAGCTACCTCGTCCACGAGTTCCTCAACGGTCATTGGCGGCCGTCCTACTTCACGACCATGGTCGAGGCGTTGTCGCCGGCGCGCATCTCGTTTGCCTGCTCGGCGAGCTACCTCGATCACTACGACGCCCTGAACGTCACCGGGGAGCAATGGGCGCTGCTGCAGAGCGTGCCCGATGGCCCGTTTCGTCAGTCGCTGCGCGATTTCATGATCAACCAGCAGTTCCGTCGCGACTACTGGGCCAAGGGCGCCGCCCGGCTGACGCACCTGCAGCAGGTCGAGGGGCTCGCTGCCGAGCGCGTGGTCTTGGTCTCGCAGCGACCGCAGGTCGAGCTGAAGGTCAAGGCGCCGCTCGGCGAGGTCTCCTTGCACGCACCGGTGTACGATCCGATCCTGGATCTGCTCGGTGATCACCGGCCCCGGTCGATTGGCGAGATTGCCAAGGCCATGCAGCCTCGCAACGTCACCCTCAAGCAGGTGATGGAGGTGGTCATGGTGCTGGCCGGGGCCGGCCACCTTGCGCCTGCCCACGACGACGCCACGATCGCCCGGGTTCGCCCGGCGGCCGGGCGGCTGAACGACGCCATTCTCGAGCGCGCTCGCAGCGTCGGCGATACGACATTCCTTGCCAGCCCGGTGACGGGCGGAGGAGTTGCGGCGCCACAGCTGGTGCAGAATTTCCTGCTCGGCCATCGCCGAGGTTGCAGGACGGCGGCGGAGCTGGCCGAGTTCGTTTGGCAGAACCTGGATGCGCAAGGGCGGAAGCTCATGAGCCAGGGCCAGACCCTCGAGACGCGCGAGGCCAACCTCGGCTTGTTGACGTCGCAGGCGTCAGCCTTCCTCGACGAGCGGCTTGCGATCCTGAAGGCATTGCAGATCGAGTGAGGTACCGTTGGCGATCCGCCCCGGTCGACAGCTGGGCCCGGCTTGAGGCAAACAGCGTCCCATGAGCAACCCGCCCCGGAACCAGAACCCTCGCGGCGTGCGCAAGGTCGAGGGATCGTCTGCGATTGACGACTTCGTGCGCGAGGTCGAGCGATTGCCGGCCAACCGCCCCGGCGGCGGCCGGGGACGGCTGCTGTTTGCCATGGACGCGACGGCGAGCCGTGAGCCGACATGGGATCATGCCTGCGCCATCCAGGGCGAGATGTTCGTGGCGACGGAGTCGCTGGGCGGGCTCGACGTACGCCTCGCCTTTTATCGTGGCTTCGACGAGTTCAAGGTGAGCCGCTGGACCGCCGACGGCCACGAGCTGGCACGGCTGATGAGCGGCGTGCGCTGTCTGGCAGGACGCACCCAGATCAGCCGGCTGCTCGCCTATGCCGGGGCGCAACGCCGCGAGAGCCGGCTCGATGCCGTGGTCTTCGTCGGCGACTGCTGCGAGGAGGATGTCGATGCGGTTGGCCACGAGGCTGGCCAGCTCGGGCTGCTGGGCCTGCCGGTCTTCGTGTTCCAGGAAGGCGAGGACCGCGTCGCCGCGCGCTTGTTCCCCCAGATCGCCAGGCTGACCCGCGGCGCCTACTGCCGGTTCGACCGCACGAGCCCCGACCAGCTCAAGCGCCTGCTGGGCGCCGTTGCCGCCTATGCCGCCGGCGGACGCCAGGCCCTCCTGAAGTATGGCCGCGAGCAGGGTGGTGCCGCGACGCTGCTCACCAACCAGATGAAATGATGCCGGCCGCTCGAGACGTGCCTGCCGTCGCCGCGATCTCCACGTCTCGGTTCGCCGGGTAGACAGGACTGCCGCCGTGCGATGGGTTCGCGTCGTCCTGTTCAATCTGCTCGGCATCGTCGTCGCGCTGGCGCTCGGCGAGGGCGTTGCGCGCCTGCTAGAGCCGAAGCTCTCCGACAGTTCCAACCCGATCACCCTGCCCGATGCCGAGTTGGCCTGGGTGCCTCATCCCAACGCCCGTTCGCGCGGCTTGAGCTCGGAGTTCGACATCGAGACGGTGAGCAACGAGCTCGGCAACTACGATTTCCGGGTGTCGCCGGATCCGGACGGCACGCGGCTGTCGATCCTGGCGCTGGGCGACTCGCATACTGCGGCGTCCGGTGTCTCGACCGGGCAGACCTGGCCCAAGGTACTGCAAGCCGACCTCGAGCGGAGCGGCGTGCCGACCTGGGTCCACAATGGTGGCGTCCACGGTTACAGCCTCGATCAGTACCTGGTGCGACTGCGCCGCCTGGCGCCGGTCGTGAAGCCGCGCGTGGTGATCATCGGCTTCTCGGCGGCGACCGACTTCTACGACGTCGGCCGCACCAGGGCCGGCGACTTCGTCTACGGCAGCGACATCGGGCGGGTCTATTTCGCGCTTGGCGACGAGGGCGAGCTGGTCGAGCACCGTGAGCTGGTCGGCAAGACGCTGGGCAGCGAGGACGGCGCGACGCCGATCCTCAGCCTCACGACGCTGCGCCGTGTGCTCGATCACCTGGCTCTCCATCGCCTGTTCAAGCGCAGCGAGCTCGCGATGTGGCTGGCGATGCGGCTCAGCACGGCCGACGAGGCGCTGTGGCCCGGCCTCGATACGGCGCTGAAGGTCGAGCTGGCAGGCGAGGACCGCCGGCGCTTCGAGCTTGCCAGCAAGCTGATCGGCCGCATCGCCGAGGAGTCGCGTGAGATCGGCGCCGTGCCCATGCTGGTGCATATCCCTTACCTCGCGCAGGTCTACGATCCGGTGTGGCAGAGTTCCTTCGGCTCGATGCCGGGTTACGATCGCGACCTTGCCGGCAAGCGGCTGGGCGGCATCGCCGCGCGGTACGGCCTGCTCTATGTCGATGTCTATCCGGCGATGCGCGGCCACGTCACGAGCCGTCGCGGCGAGTGGGTGCACTACCCGATCGACGCCCATCCCAACGTCACCGGCCAACGCCTGATCGGCGATGCGGTGTTCAACGTGCTGGCCGCCTGCTTGAGGAAGAACCCGGAGCTGAGGCCGGACGGATGCCGGTAGGCCGGCGCTGGTCGACACACCACACCCGCACTTCAGGTGACGGTTCCACTTGAAGCAATCTCAGGCCCCCATCAAACGCGACGTCCAGCGACCGGGCAGGCAGAGGCCGAGCCACACGGCGGCCTTGGTGCCGATCGGGAAGGCGATGCGGGCGTGGTTCCTCGCCAGGCCTCGACGAATGATCGCGGAAGCCCTCTCGGCCGACATCAGGAAGGGCATCGGGAAGGGTGCGCTGGCAGTTATGCGGGAAACGACGAAGCCCGGGCAGACGACGCTGACCCCGATGCCGCTCTTCTTCAGCACGAAGCGGATGCTCTCGCCCCACACGCGGACCGCGGCCTTGCTGGCATTGTAGGACGCCGAGTAGGGCAGGCCGATGAAGCTCGCCAGGGAGGACACGATGGCGATCTGTCCGCGCCGGCGCGCCATCATGCGCGCCATCAGCGGCTCTACGGTGTTGAAGACGCCGTCGACATTGACATCGAAGGTCTTGCGGACGCGGGCGAAATCGTCGAGCGAGGAATTGTCCTTGTCGATCGAGATGCCGGCATTGGCCACGACGAGGTCGACCGGGTGGCTGTCGTCGAACGCCGTCAGCCAGGCGGCGAACCGATCGCGATCGACGACGTCGACGGTATCGGCGACGACGGTGGCGCCCTTGGCGCGGCAGGCCTGGGCTACCGCCTCCAGCCGCCCCGCGTCGCGGCCGGTGAGAGCAAGGGCGGCGCCGGGCCGCGCATAATCGAGCGCCAGGGCCTCGCCGATGCCGCTCGAGGCGCCGGTGATGACGATGCTGGAGAATTCCTTCATGGGATAACCTTCTGGCCCGGCGCGTTGTCTGCACGTCGGGCCGATACTAGAGTGCCGCGCCGCGCGGCGACCAGTGGGCGGGGCAGTGGAGTTGGACGGTTGATCGCAAGCATGACGGGATACGCCCGCGCCCAGGGCGCGGATGATCGGCGGCGCTGGGCCTGGGAGGCGCGCAGCGTGAACGGACGCAACCTCGACATCCGCTGCCGCGTGCCGCAGGGCTTCGATCGCCTGGAGAACCCGGCACGCAATGCAGTCGGCGCGAAATTGCGGCGCGGCAACGTCTCGCTCACCCTCACCATCACCAGCGAGCGACAAGCCAAGCCCCTGCGCATCAACCGCGCCCTTCTCGCCGAGCTCTGCACCCTGGTCGAGGAGGTTCGGCGCGACACCGGCGCCGCGGCGCCGGCCGCGGACGGCCTGCTGCGCGTGCGCGGGGTGATCGAGGAAGAGGACGAGGGCGAGGAGACCGACGAAGCGTTGGCCCGGCTCGACAAGGCTCTCTCGGCCACGCTCGACGAGGTGCTGAAGGCGCTGGTGGCGGCGCGTGCGGCCGAAGGCCAGGCGCTGGCCCGCGTCATCGGGGGCCACATCGACGAGATCGAGGGATTGTGCCGGCGCGCGGCCGAGCGGGCCACGGCGCAGACCGGCACTCTGAGGACGCGCTTCGAGGGTCAGCTCGTCGAGCTGCTCGAGCGGGCGCCGCCGCTCTCCGAGGAACGCTTCGCCCAGGAGGTGGCGATTCTGGTCGGCAAGGCCGACGTGCGCGAGGAGCTCGACCGGCTCGACGCCCACATCGCCCAGGCGCGCGAGCTGCTGGGCGAGGCCCGACCCGACAATCCGGTCGGCCGCAAGTTCGATTTCCTGTGCCAGGAGTTCAACCGCGAGGCCAACACGCTGTGCTCGAAGTCGTCCGATATCGAGCTCACGCGCGTCGGCATCGACCTGAAGGGTGCCATCGAGCGCATGCGCGAGCAGGTCCAGAATGTCGAGTGACGCAGAGGTTCCGTCTCCCCATCGGCGCGGCCTGATGCTCGTTCTGTCCTCGCCGTCGGGGGCGGGAAAGACGACCTTGTCCCGGCAGCTTCTGGAGAACGATTCGCACATAAGGCTCAGCATCTCGTGCACCACGCGAGAGCGCCGGCCGGGCGAGGTCGACGGCGTCGACTACCGTTTCGTCGATACCGCCACCTTCCGCGGCATGCTGGAGCGCGGCGAGTTCCTGGAGCATGCGCGCGTGTTCGATCACTACTACGGCACGCCGGGGCCGCCGGTCGCCGAGGCGCTCGATGCCGGCGGCGACATGCTGTTCGACATCGACTGGCAGGGCACGCAGCAGCTCAAGGAGAAGGGGCGAGACGACCTGGTGACGGTGTTCATCCTGCCGCCCTCGACGCACGACCTGGAGAAGCGGTTGATCACGCGCGCCCAGGATTCACCCGACATCGTCGCCCGCCGCATGGCCAAGGCGGCGGACGAGATGAGCCATTGGGCGGAGTACGACTACGTCATCATCAATCGCGACATCGCCACCAGCCTGATCCAGCTGAAGTCGATCCTGACCGCCGAGCGGCTGAAGCGCGAGCGCCAGTACGGCCTCGCCGACTTCGTCACGGCGCTGCGCGAGGGGCGGTGATCGGCTGGCCGATGCCGGTCTGCCCTTGCGAGCGCAGCACGAGCTGCGAGGGCGTACAGGGGCGGCCTGATAGCTCCGCGATCAGCCGGTCGCTGTTGGTCTCTATCGTCTCCTCCAGCCGACGCATGAAGGTCTGCTTGTCGAGCCCGGTCTCGATCGGCGGCAGGAACTCGATCGCCGCGCGGCCCGGGTGCTTGCGCCAGTCTCGCCGGTTCCACAGCAGCCCGAGCGACGTCGCCACCGGCGTCACCGGCAGGCCGAGGTCGCGATAGAGATAGTAGATGCCAGAGCGATAGCGCTCACGCTCGCCGGGCGCCATCAGGTTGCCCTCGGGATAGATCGCGATGTGACGTCCGCTGTCGTAGGCGCGCCTGGCGAACTCCGACAAATTCTCGCGCTCGCGCCCGCCGCCGCACGTATCGACGCGAATCATCTGCAGCCGATAGAGGATCGTGCCGATCAGCGGATAGTGGAACAGTTCCTTCATGGCGACGAAGGCGATGCCGGGAATGATCGCCGCCAGGAAGATGCCGTCGCTCTCGCTATGATGCTTGTTGGCGAGGAGCGCCGGCCCGTCGACCGGCAGGTTCTGCCGCCCGCGAAACTCGACCTTCATGCCGCCGATCGCCCGCGCCGCCCACACGACGCCTTTGGCCCAGTAGTGCAGCAACCCGCGCAGGATCACCGGCGTCGGGATCGGCACCAGAATGATGCCCACGATCGCCGTGACGATGGTGAAGCCATAAAAGAAGAGGTTGAAGGCGAGTGAGCGGATCATGGCCGATCAGATTAGTGAGTGAGTACTCACTTGTCAACTGGTGCCTACCGCCAGAAATAGCGGCCGTCCCGTCGACTCTCTTCGAGCAGCCTGTCTCGTTCTGCTTGCTCGGGGGAGAGGGGCCGGCGGAGGAGCGCCCGGACCAGATATCCGAGGGCCGGCAGGCCGACCGTGACGACGACAACTGCACCAAGAATCAAGAGCGCTCTCATGGCGCGCCTCCATGGCTGGCCAAGATTACCACGCCTGTCTTCTCTTGGCCCCTTGGCCCCTTGGCCCCTTGGCCCCTTGGCCCGTTGGCCCGTGGCGTCCGTGGGGCGCGCGCCGGTCGTCAGGCCCCGGCCAGGCGCACGAAATCACCGACAGTCAGCTCCTCGGCGCGCGCGGTCGGCGAAAGGTCGAGGCTCTGCAGCACCGAAACGGGATCGTCGAACAGGCTCGCCAGCGAGCCGCGCAGCATCTTGCGGCGCTGGCCGAAGGCGGCGGCGGTGATCCGTTCCAGGGGCAAGAGGTTGGCCAGGCGTTGCTCGGCGGGCAGCGGGGTCAGGTGGACGACCGAGGACGTCACCTTGGGCGGGGGCACGAAGGCCGACGGGGCGATGTCGAACAGGGGCCGTACGCGGCAGACGTGCTGGGCGATCACCGACAGGCGGCCGTAGGCCTTGCTGCGCGGACGGGCGACCAGGCGGTCGACGACCTCCTTCTGGAACATCAACACCATGTCGGCGATCGCGTCGGCACGGTGCAGCCAGTGCAAGAGAAGGGGCGTGGATACGTTGTAGGGCAGGTTGGCGACGATGCGGCGGGGCGGCGGGCCGAGGGTGGCGACATCGATGGCCAGGGCATCGGCTTCGATGACCTCGAGTCGGCCACCGGCCGCTCGCTGCAGTTCGGCAAGGGCCGCGATGGCGCGGCGGTCGACCTCGATGGCGACCACGCGGCCGGCGCCTTCCATCAGCAGGGCGCGTGTCAGGCCGCCCGGGCCCGGGCCGATCTCGATGGTCGTGCCGTCGTGCAGGGGAGCGGCACTGCGCGCGATGCGGCGCGTCAGGTTGAGGTCGAGCAGGAAGTGCTGGCCGAGCTGCTTCCTGGCATCGAGGCCATGGGCGCTTATGGTCTCGCGCAGCGGCGGCAGCCGGGCGAGAGCGTCCATGGGGCCGCGCTCTCCAGCTAGCGGGCGCGCCGGCGCGCCATGTCGTCGGCCATGGCAATCGCGGCGAGCAGGCTGGTCGGATCGGCGCGGCCGCTGCCGGCGATATCGAGCGCCGTGCCATGGTCGGGCGAGGTGCGCACAAAGGGCAGGCCGATCGTCACGTTGACGCCGCCCGCGAAGTCGACCGTCTTGATCGGGATGAGCGCCTGATCGTGGTACATGCAGATTGCCGCATCGTAGCCCCGCCGCGCCGCCGCGTGGAAAAGCGTATCGGCCGGCGCCGGTCCGCTGACGGCGATGCCGTCGCGCCTCAGGGCCTCGATCGCGGGCGCGATCACCCGGATTTCCTCGTCTCCCATCGAGCCCTGCTCGCCGGCATGCGGATTGAGGCCGGCCACGGCGAGACGGGGATGTGCAATGCCGAACAGCGTGCTCAAGCCCTTCGCTGTCAGGTGACCTGCGCGCACGATCTTGTCCACATCGAGGGCGCGCACGGCGGCGGCGAGCGACAGGTGGATGGTCACCGGCACGACCCTGAGCTCTGGGCAGGCCAGCATCATGGCGACGTCGACGCCGCCCGCCAGCTCGGCCAGGAACTCCGTATGGCCGGGATGCTTGAAGCCGGCATCCTGCAGCGTCTTCTTCTGGAGCGGGTTGGTGACCAGGCCGGCGATCTCGCCGGCGAGCGCCAGACGGGCGCCGCGCTCGATCGCCTCGAGGGTCGCCGGCGCATTGGCGGGGTCGGGGTGACCGGCGCGCGAGGGTCCGCGCAGGCGTATCGGCAGGACGGGCAGTGCCGAACGGAAAACCGTCTGGGCATCGGCTGGACGGGCGACTTCCGTGATCGGCACGGCGAGGCCGAGAGAGCAGGCGATGGCGGCCAGGCGCTGCGGATCGTCGAGGGCGAGAAATGGTCTGCCACCCTGCTGCCGGTGCGCCAGCCAGGCCTTGAGCGTCAGTTCCCCGCCGATCCCGGCCGGCTCGCCCATCGTGACGGCGAGCGCCGGGCCTCCGTCCGTCATGGCTGCTTGACGTCGATGGTCGCCTGGCGCCGCAGGTCGCGCATGTAGCGGCGTCCGGCAGCCTCGAGCTTCTGCAGAAGAATCTGCTGCGAGATGGCGTCGCGGGCGGGCAGGCCGTCGCTGCCGCTCTTGCCGCACAGCGCCACGATCTGCACCCCCTCGGCGACGCGAAACGGGCCTGCCGTGCCACCCGGGTTGAGGCGCGGCAGCTCCTCGTACATCTGGCGGTTGGCGGCGAGATCGCCGACCCGGATGCCCTGCAGGTCGCCGGCCGTGGCGCCCTTGGTCTGCTGCGCCAAGGCGAACAGGTCGCGGCACTGACGCACCGAGCTCATTGTCTTCTGGGCGATGCCCGTGACCCGGTTGGTCTCGTCGGGGGAGGCATCGGCCGGAAGCGGCAGGGTCATCTGCACGAGATTGAGCCGGATGTCGTCGGGCCTGGCGGTGGCGAACTGCCGACGGTCGATGACGTAGATGATGTGATAGCCGGCGGGCGTCCGGATCGGCTCGGAGTACTGGCGAATCGGGAGCTTCTCGACGGCAGCGTCCAGAGCGGAATCGAGCGAGCCGGGCAGGACCCAGCCCAGCTCGCCGCCGGCCTGTGCCGTCGCACCCTGGGAGAACTGCTGGGCCACGGCGCCGAACGGGGCGCCCGCCCGCAACTGGCCGATGATGCGGTCGGCACTGCGCTTGGCCTCGTCGGCAAGATCGGGTCGGTCGACGGGCACGAAGATCTCGGCAACCCGCGCCTCGGTCTTGCCGACGTTCGACTTCATACGGTTCAACGCGTCGTCGATCTCGCCCTCCGAGACGTCGACCTGAGGCCGCACGCGCCGGCGAATGATCTTCGACCATGCGATCTGCGCGTCGATCTGCTGAACGGCGATGTCGAACGGCACGCCGACGCTCTGAAGGTACTGCCGGAACTGCCCGCGTCCCAGGCCGGCGGCGCGCTCGATGTCGTTGAAGCGCTGGTCCAGCTCGGCCGAGCTGGTCTTGAGACCGAGCCGCCGGGCATCCTGCAGCTGCAGCTTCTCGTCGATCATCTGGCGCAGCATCTGCGAGGCCATGCGCTGGCGAAGGTCAGGGCTGTCCGTCAGGCCGGTCGTCCGGATGGCGAAGAGGACCCGCTGCGACAGGTCGAAATCGGTGATCGCGTCGTCATTCACCCGCGCCACGACGCGCAGGCCTTGGGCGGCCGCAACGAGCGGCAGCAGGATGACCATCAAGGCGACGATAGGGCGGAGGAGCGACGCGGACATTGCACTGGCTGTCGACAGAGGGAGTGACATTATAGGCTGCGACCGATTCGCCGCAACGCATCGCGGCTGTCGTAGGTAGAGACTGTGGCAAGAGTGCGGGCAAGCTTGACGCTTGCCGGCGGGTGGTTTAGCCGGACACGGCAGGTTTGCGACGTGAGGTGCGTCGCGGTTTCAACGTGTCATGGCCCGAGAAGGCGAGCGATCCGCCGAATGACCACCATCCGCCGCTCGATCAGCACCCCCGGCACTTGGGCCCGGATTTGTTCAGGGGTGGGCTATCATCTCGACAACCTGGGCCGCTGGCTGATCGTCAACGCTCCGGCGATCGGCTCCACCTATGCGGCCCTGCTGGCGCCGGGCATGCCCCGCCTCAGGCCGCGGCCGGGCTGGGTCTTCGCCGAGGAATACTACGACCATCGCCACTGGCTGGCCTGCCGGCGGGGGGCGCTGTGGGAGGCGGCGCGCGAGAAGGAACTCGCCGTGCCGCTGACCGTGCGATGGCACGGCGGCACCACGGTCGACCTCACCCTCGGCAACGACAACAGCCTGTGCCTCTACGTCTGTGGATCGTTCGAGCCGAACGAGTTCGCCTTCCTCGACCGCGTGCTGCGGGCCGGCATGGTGTTCGTCGATGTCGGCGCCAATGACGGCTACTACACGCTGTTCGCGGCCCGCCGCGTCGGCGCCTCGGGCCGTGTGGTCGCCGCCGAGCCCAGCTCGCGCGAGCGTGCCCATCTGCAGCGCAATCTCGGGCGCAATGGCCTCGACAACGTCACCGTGATCCCTGCGGCGATTGGTGCCGCGCCGGGCCTCGCCGACCTCCACCTCGCGCACGGCGTCCACGCCGGCCACAACACGCTGGGCGATTTCGCCCACGACGATGTCGTGCGGGCGAGCCTCGAGCGCGTGCCCGTGGAGACGCTCGATGCCGTGGTTGCCCGGCTCGGGCTTGCCCGGGTCGACTTCATCAAGGTCGATGTCGAGGGCGCCGAGGCGAACGTCGTCACCGGGGCCACCACGGTGCTCACCGCCATGCGGCCCATCATGCTGATCGAGATCAACGACAAGGCGCTTCGTGCCCAGGGCAATTGCGCCGCCGGATTGGTATCGACCCTGCAGGTCGATCTGCGCTACGAGATCTTCGTGTTCTCGCCGATCACCGGCTTGGTCGAGCGGCCCAAGGACAGCGACCCGCTGTCGCCCAACATCGTGGCGATCCCGCAGGAGCGCGTGGCCGAGACCCTGTCCCCGGCCTGATCCTGCCCGAGCGCGTCTGCCTAGTGCTGGCCCTGATCGCGTTCCGACAGGATGGGATCGCGGATCGGCCACCAGATCTTCAGGGCGGGATCGTTCCACAACAGGGTGAACTGGCCGGCGCGATTGTATTCGGTGCTCTGCTTGTAGTGGAAGATGGCGCGCTCGCTCATCACCAGATGGCCGTTGCCGAAATTGGGCGGCACCAGGACCTGCAGGCGATTGCTGTCGGACAGCGTGAAGGCAGCCCATTCGCGGTACTGCGAGGAGTTCGGGTCGTTGTTCACCACCACCAGGTAGAAGCTGCCCTGCAGGCAGGAGACCAGCTTCCAGGTGGTGGCGTCGCCGTGGATGCCGCGCAGCACGTGGCGGTGCGAGATCGAGACGTCGTCCTGGATGAAATCGATCGGAATGCCGGCGGTGAAGTAGGCATTGCGATTGTAGGTCTCGATGTAGTGCCCGCGAAAATCCTCGAACACGGTAGGCGGCTTGATCAGCAGCACCGATTCGAGCTTGGTCGTGAAGACTTCCATGGCAACCCCTCCCGATCAGGTCGCTGGCCGCGACGCACCGCCGAGCTTGTCGCTCCGGTAGACGAGCGTCGACCCGGTAAAGTCGGCGGAAACCGGAACCGTGATGAGATGCGACAGCGCCTCGCGCACCGCCGGCTGGCGGTCGGGCGGCACCACGAACACCATGAAGCCGGTGCCGCCGGCGCCCAGCAGCTTGCCACCCAGCGCGCCCGCGCGCTGGGCGTCGTCGTAGATGCGGTCGATGGTCTTGGAGCTGGTGCCGTTGGCGAGCTGGCGCTTGAGCAGCCAGCTTTCGTGCAGGAGATGGCCAAATGCCTCCATCTCGCCGGCATGCAGCAGCTCGACGGCGATCCCCACCATCTCGCGCATGCGCTCCAGATGCCCTGCGTTGGCCTCGAGCCGCCCGATCAGCCGCTTGGCGAAGTCGGAGGAGAGACGGCTGCTGCCGGTATAGAACAGCATCAGCCAGCGCTCGAACTCGGCCCGGCGCTCCTCGCCGAGGCCGAGTGGCGTGACCGAGAACGAATCGTCGCGCTCGAAGCTGATGACGTTCATGCCGCCATAGGCGCTGGCGATCTGGTCCTGGCAGCCGACGCT
>JALHMO010000132.1:0-13706 GCA_022844015.1 Reyranella sp.
GCAGCCAATGCCCCGAGCACCCGAAGGACCAGGTGAGTCTTGTCTTCCGGAAGGACGAGGGCGACCGGTCCCACGGGCTCGCTGTGGTAGGACCTGATGCGGGCGGCAACGGCGAGAAGCTCATAGGGACCCATGCTCGTGTCGCCGGCCAACCCGTCGAACAGCTTGGGATAAGCCAGCGCCTTTGCGGCCGCCATGGCGTCGAGATAGGCGTCGAACTGCGCGCGCGTCACGTCGCCTTCGGCGATCGCAAGAATGCGCTTGCGGTCGTGGTCGATGGTCCACTGCAGTGGCACGACGTTCTGGCTCGGACGCGCGACCCGGGGCGGTCAGCCGAAGGCGGCGAATACTTCGTCGATCGCCGTCATCTGGTTGCCGGCAGCCGATGACGGCACGAGGATCGGCGTGTGAACGCCGGCGTCGCGCCAGGCGGCGACACCGTCGCGCACCCTGGCGGCAGGCCCGAACAGCGTGTTGTCGGCCAGCCACTTGTCGGTGAGATACTTGGGCACGTCGTCGCGGCGCCCTTCGTCGAGCGCCTTCTCGATCGCCTCCATCTCCTCGACGTAGCCCGCCTCTTTCCAATAGTTCCGGTAGTTGGGCAGCAAGGCGTAGTTGGTGAGCGTGCGGCGGTTGACTGCCCGGGCCGTGTCGACGTCGTCGTTGATGCAGGTCGGGATCATGTTGCCGATGAAGAAAGCCGGATCGTTGCGCTTGGCGGCCGGCAGCGCGCTCAGGGACTCGGCCATGTGCGAGCGCGCGGCGTTGGCGAACACCACGCCCTGGGCGAGCTCGCCTGACAGCGCCACCATGCGCTTGCGCAGCGCCGCGACGATGATCGGCGGCAGCGGGCCGAACGCGTCCTGGGCGCGGAACTTCTCGATGAAGGCACGGGTATCGGCGAGCGGCTTGCCGGGCGTCACGCCCATGCGCACGTGCGAGGGCCCGTGCGCGATGCCGATGCCGAACTGGAAGCGTCCCCCCGACACCTCGTGCATCATCGCCGCGCTCTGGGCGAAATCGATGATGGTGCGCTGGTAGATCGGCGCGATCGCGGTGCCGAAGGTGACCTTCGACGTGGTCCACGACAGGGCCTCGCACATCGACATGTTACCGAACGGGCTCGGCACGTAGATGCCGGCGAAGCCGCGCCGCTCGGTCTCCTGGCTGAGCTCCATGGTACGGCGGCGGCGCCCCGGCACGGCGATCAGACAGAGAGCAGGCAGCGGTTCGGCCATCGCGACGATTCCTTCGGTTGCTTGGAAGGCATCGTAGCGGCTCGCGGCGCGATGGCCAGTATTCTTGCAGCGCCGCTTTGCGTCGACTGCAAGTTGATTCAGCGCGCGGTTTCCATTCCTCCTCCGTAGTCGGGGGAGGTGCCCCGTCATACGGAGCGGACGGGGAAGGCCTCTGACGAGGCGCTTCAGATTCCGACGTCAGGATCGGAGGGATCCGGGCTGGGGCCTTCCCCCTTCCGACCAGCGGCCCTGTAAACAGCGCCTGTTCGGGCCACCTCCCCCGATGACGGGGGAGGGATTCGAAAGATGTGTCGACCCCTTGGAGCGAAGCCGGGGAGGTGAGTGAAGCAGCCGACGTCCGATCGATCGGCCGTGCCCGTCCCTCAGGACGCGTACGACTTGATGACCTCGCCGTGTGCCCACTTTGCGGCTTCCTCGGCAGGCATGCCCTGGATCGCCTTGGCGTACATGTCGACGATGATGTACTTGGTCACCACCTCGGCGGCCTTGCGGTTCGGCGGCCCGGCATAGCCGACCAGCCGGCCGACCCGCGGCAGGTTGTGGAACGGCCGCATCACGGGATCGACGTCCCACACCTTGTGCTTCTCCCAATCCAGCGTGGCGCCGCACGTATAGCCCTGCTGCGACGTGAACCACTCGTCGTACACCGGCTTCGAATGAATCCAGCGCAGGAAGTCCTTGGCCGCCTTCTGGTTCTTCGAGTAGCCCATCAGCATGTCGGTGAAGACACCCGGATTGTTGTACTGGCCGCCCGGCCCCTTCGGGATGTGGGCGTGCTGGATGTCCTGGAACATCGGCGCGCCCTTCTCCGTCTTGTAGGTGTCGGGCTTGCGCTTGGCCTCGATGTAGATCGAGGCGCCGTTCAGCGTGGCGCTGATGGTTTGCGACAGGAAGGCGCGGTTGTTGTTGGTATCGTCCCAGGCCAGGCCGCCTTCGTCCATGGTCTCCTTCCACAAGGCGACGGCGTACTTGATCGACTCGACGGTTTCCTTGCTGTTCAGCACGACGGTCTTGCCGTCGGCCTCGACCTCCTTGCCGCCCCACGACCACAGGTAGCAGTACCACCAGCCCGGCGCGTCGCCGAACGTGTGGCCGGCAGTCTGGCCGTAAGGCCGGCCCTTGGCCTTGAGCTTCTTGCCGAGCGCGCGGTAGCTGTCCCAGTCGCCGGGAAACGTTGGCGCCCCGGCTTCCTCGAGCCACGACTTGCGATAGGCGATCAGCCCGCCGCCAGCCGACCACGGCACGCCGATCCACTTGCCGCCGGCCATGGCGACCTGCTTGTTGACCTCGTAGTAGCCGCCCTGCGCCTTGCCGATCTCCTCGGCCACGTCGCCGGAATCGGCCAGGCTCTCGGCGTAGAGCTGCGGCCAGTTGCTGAAGCCCATGATGATGTCGGCGCCGGTTCTGGATTGGATCGCCGAGGTGATGCGCGATTGCAGGTCGTTGGCGTTGACCGTCTCGAGCTTGAGCGTGATGCCCGTTGCTTTCTTGCAATCCTGGGTGATCTTGCCCTTGAGCAACGTGTCGGAGGCCGGCACGAAATCCGTCCATCTCAGCCAATGCACCGTCTGCTCCTGCGCCAGGGCAGGCGCCCGCCCGCTGGCCAGGATGGCCGCCATGCCGCCGACATGCGCCGCGACGGCGCCGGATCCAGACAGTTTCAGAAGACGACGCCGCGCAATTCGAGTCATGAGGTTCCTCCCGTCATGCTTGTCCGCTGATCGATTTCCAATGCTTGGAGCTACGCATTCCGGTCACGCGGCTTGGCGTGCCGGGAGGCTGAACGCCACAAAGCGTCTCGACTGGACTACAGGGCCTCGAAGCGGGCTATTGCGTCTCGAACTGGGGACCGCTGCCCGGGGCTCGTGGCCGCATGGATGGCCGGAAAGGCCACCCCGGCAAACTACGCTGGCCGGACCATACTCCTTTTCCGCTGCACCTGCATCCAGACGATAGGGCAGCCCGGCGATTGGTTCGCAGCGGAGGCAGCCGGCGGAATATTCTTCGTCATCCGGAGCGGAAGCCTCTCGATCAGGCGCTGTTTACAGTGCCATTGGCGACGCAGGCGAGGGACCTTTCTTGCTGTTGGAGCAACAAGGAAGGTCCCTCCACTACGCCTCCCTTCGGCCAAGCTCAGGGCAGGCGCTCCGCCCGGCCTCGGTCGGGACGATGGGGTTAGTTGCCAGTGCATGTGCCCCGAGCCGGCGACTCCCTCGCCGGCGAGGCTGGCCGCTATGAGATCGGCACTTCCACCGGATGTCCCTGCTTCAAGCGGTGACCGGTGTAGGAGCGTGTTTCCGGCGCCGGCAGGGCATCGCCGGATTGGTAGCTTTCGAGGAGCGCCTGCTTTCGCGCGGCAAGCCGGGCGCCCAGTGCGTCGACGTCGAGGCCCGCCTCCCTGGCCTCGGCGAACAGGCCTTCGGAGCGCTTCTCCTCTTCCTTGACATGATGCTTGATCAGTTCCGAGAGGACCTTGACCTTGGCATCGTAGAACGCCGCGTCCGGCTCGCTGGCCTGCAGCTCGGCGATCAGGACCTTGGCGCCGTCGTGCTCGACATAAGCCTCGTCGAGAAGGTCCTCGTCCTCGATCTTCTCCTTGCAGGCCGGGTAGAAGATTTCCTCCTCGATGGTGGCGTGCACCATCAGCTCGGTGCAGATTTCGCGAACGAGAGATTCCTTGCGGTCATCGCCTCGGGCGCGCTCGAACTTCTCGAACAGTTCCTCGACCTTTCGGTGATCGGCTTTGAGGAGCGCGATCGCGTCAGGCTTGCTTGCGGCTGCCAAGTTCAACCTCCTTTTGGGCTGGGTGTCGCGCTAACGGTGCGGCGGGCGGGGCGTTGCGCGGTGGACGCTCGATCCCTCGCCATGAGCAGTGAAGGCCTGAGAGCCGCCCTGGCCATCGAGCAGTCGAGCTCGACAAAAGCCGGCGGTCCGTGAAACCCACACAGGGCCGCGCTGTTAGCGAGTCGATGTCCGTGCGCATGAGATGCGTATGGAGGTGCAACGAGATCCCACGAAACGAGGAGGTTGCCCATGGCCAGGTATTCGCCAAGCGCGAGCAAGGACGTCGAGGGCGCGATGGCGCGGCGCAAGAAGGGAACATTGAAACGCGGCAAGGCCGGCCGCGGCGGCAGGGTGACGAGCCGCAAGCAGGCTATCGCCATCGGCCTCTCGGAAGCCCGCAAGAAGGGCAAGAAAGTCCCGAGCCGCGGCTCGCGCAGCAGGTAGATCGGCGGTCGGACGAAATCCCGGACCGGCTCGGGCGTTGCCGCTTCGGTCGCTTCCACTTCCAACGTCCATCATCGCAAGCAGAGGAGAAGATCTTGACCCCTGAAACGACCAAGATCACGTCTGGCAGCCTGATCGCCGCCGAGAAGGTGGAAGGCACCAGCGTCTACAATCTGGCCGGCGAGAAGCTCGGAACCGTCGAGGACATCATGCTCGACAAGGTGAGCGGCAAGGCGATCTATGCCGTGATGTCGTTCGGCGGCTTCCTGGGCATCGGCGAGAAATACCATCCATTGCCCTGGTCGACGTTGCAGTACGACGAGAGCAGGGGCGGCTACGTCGTCAATCTCGACAAGAGGAAGCTCGAGAGCGCGCCGACCTACGCCATGGACGACGATTTCCGTTGGACGCCGGAATATGGCCGCAGCGTCGACCGGTACTACGGCGCGCCGACCTTCTGGTAGGCCGGGTCGACCGGCGCAACGAAGAAGGCCCACCCTTTCGGGTGGGCCTTTTCCGTTCGACATGGCCTCGATCAGCGGGCCAGGCGGCTCTCCTTCTTGTACTCCGGCATCGCCTTCAGGGAGTCCTTGGTCCAGCTCGTCACCAGCACCACGGAATTGCCGTCGCGCTGGAACTGGATGTCCTCCCACTTCACGGCGACGTCCTTCGTGCCGACGCCCAGGAAGCCTCCGACCGAAACCACGACGGTCTTGATGGCGCCGCTGGTGTCGACGAACACGTCCTCGACCTCGCCGATCTTTTCCTTGGCCTGGTTGCGGACCGATGCGCCGATGAGGGCGTCGCCCGACATGTTGCCGTCGGCATTGAAGTCGCCCTTCACGGCGGCCGCCAGATCGCGGGCCGGTGCACGGGTGTCGGCTGCTGCCGGCGGCGGAACGCGATCGGCGGCCGTGGTGCGCGTCGGCTCCGCGGTCCACGGCCCCTTGTCCGTGAAGACCTGACCGCGCCACTTCTCGTCCTTGTACTTGTAGGGTGGCATGGCGGCGAGCTGATCCTTGGTCATGTTGACCTTCACGGTCTCGCCGTTGTCCGAGATCGCCAGGTCGGACCACTTCAGGCTGACCTCGCGCTCGCCCACGCCGAGGAAGCCGCCCACGCCGACCATGACGCTGTCGACCTTGCCGTTGGGCCCGATGTGGATCGACTTGATCTCGCCAATGGTGTCGCCGTCGGCATTCTTGATGTTGCGGCCGATCAGCTTGCGCGTATCCGCCGACGCGGTCGCGTCGTAGGGCATGGTCGTCTTGGCGGACGGAGGCGACGCGGCCTGCTGCGGCGGGGTCTGTGCGTAGGCCACGGCTGCGCCGCTGCTCAGCAACGTCACGATCAGGAGCTTCTTGAACATCGGAAAACCTCTCTTGGTGGCTATTGTTCTGCCCCAACGACGCATGCGCTCATTCGTTGCCGGGTATCCCGGCGATCGTGACGATGCCGGGGTGCTGTCGTGATTGGCCGGTGCCGGGAACTGTCGAGGCGAGGCGCGACGTTTCCGGAACCTTGCATTGCCCGCGCCGTTCGCTGGCGGAAGGGAGAATAGCCAATGGACGGCATTGTTTATCTGGTCGGGCTGGTCGTCATCGTGATGTTCATCCTGTCCTTCCTCGGCTTGCGGTAGGAGGGTCGGATGGCTGTTGCGCGAACGGTGGAAGCTGTCCCTGTCGCGGGGGTGGTCGCCGCACCTGCGGAAGGTCGATACTTCGAATGGGGACCGGTGATCCTGGGCACGCTGGGCGCCAGCGCCATCTCGATCGTGCTGCTGACGTTCGGGGCCGCCCTCGGTCTTGCGGGTGTCTCGCCGTACCCCTATGCCGGGCTGTCTGCCAAGGCGCTCGGCATCCTGTCGGCGACCTTCGCGGCCATCGTCGTCGTCGTCAGCTTCGCGCTGGGCGGCTATCTGGCCGGCCGTGCGCGCGGCGCCTGGTCGGGGGTGAGTGGAGCCGAGTCGCATTTTCGCGACGGCGCCCATGGCTTCGGGGTCTGGGCGCTGAGCGTCGTCCTGGGCAGTGTGCTCGCGGTATCGGGCGCCACCGGTGTTTTCAAGACGGCGCTGCAGTCGACCACGGCCGTTGTCGCGGCTGGCGCGGCTGGCGCCAGCGCCAATCCGGCCGTCGGACCCTTGGCGGCCCAGCTTTCCAGCAGCCCTTCGGACTACGCCGTGGACAGGATTCTGGCGCCGGCGGATGGCGCTCCCGCCGCAGCTGGCCTCGCCAGAGGCGAAATGGGGCCGGTGGTGGCCCGCGCGCTCGTCGCCAACCTCGCGAACCCGCAGCTCGACGTGAACGACCGCACCATGCTCACGCGCATCGTCGTTCGTCAGACGGGCCTGCCCCAGGCCGAGGCCGAGAAGCGCGTGGACGACGCTTTCGCCAGTTTCAAGGCGGCGGAACAGAAGGCCCGCGATGCCGCCGAAGCCGCGCGCAGGGGCGCGTTGATCGCCGCCTTCGCCGCTTCCGCGATCCTGGTCGTTGCCTGCGCGGCAGCCTGCATCGGAGCCTCGGTCGGCGGCCGACACCGTGACGAGGGCACGCTCGTCACCTTCTTCGGCTCGCGTCGCTTCTGGTAGCGCTCGAGTGGTACGTCGCGCGGTGCGCAGTCTCTCGCGCAGATGATGGGGCAACACGGCTGAAGAACGACCCAATGCCTCGCAGGCGCACGCACGGCACAACACGACCTGGCTGAGTGCGAGCGACGTCGCCGCGGCGACCGGGCTGATCGGCCCCGTCGACCCCGATCCTGCACACGTGCTCACGGGCGTTCGTAATGCCGAGGCCCTGATCGCCGCGCATCCGTCGTCGCGCTGCTTTCCGGCTGCGAGATCGATGATTCCAGGCTCGATGACATGCCTCCTCCCGGCGTACGGTGGGACGTGATCCGCCACGGCCAAACCTTTCCCTCCATTTTGCAGGCCGTGCGTCATGGCCCGCCTTAAGCTCACCATCGCGCTCGGCTCGGGCGCCCGCATAGGGCCGGGCAAGGCGGCGCTGCTCGAGAGCGTGCGGTCGACCGGCTCGATCTCGGCGGCGGCACGCGCCATGGGCATGGACTACAAGCGCGCCTGGCTCCTGATAGACAGCCTCAACCGCGCCTTCACGACGCCGGTGGTCGAGCGCGTGACCGGCGGAACCGGCGGCGGCGGCGCCGTGCTCACGCCGCTCGGAAGGGACCTTCTGGCGCGATATCGCCGGCTCGAAGCCCGGGCAGCCGATGCTGAGGCCGCTGCCGATCTCGCGGAGATCGAGCGACATGCCGTCGCCGATCCCGGCCCCAAGGTCTGACGCATCGATGATCGAGATCGCTATGGCTAGTTGACCATAGCGCTGCTATCGTTATGGTGTAATTGCCATAGCGTACAGCAATGAGCCCTGCATCGTCCGTCCGTATCTCGCGCAAGGCAGGAGCGGGAGCTTTCGGAGGCGGCCTTGCGATCGGCGTGCTGGGCGGGCTGATCGGTCTCGGCGGCGCCGAATTCCGCCTGCCGCTTTTGATCGGCGCCTTCCGTTTCGGCGCGCTCGAAGCGGTGATCGTCAACAAGGCGATGAGCCTCGTCGTTGTCGCTGCGGCACTGCCGATGCGTACCGGGACGGTGCCGGCCGAAACCCTCGCCGCGCACTGGCCGATCCTGCTCGACCTGCTGGCCGGCAGCCTGCTCGGCGCCTGGGTCGGCGCGGGCTGGGCGACGCGTCTTGCCTCGCAAACTCTCCATCGCGTGATCGCCGTCCTGCTGGTTGCGATGGCGGCCGCCCTGCTGGCGGGCCATGGCGTCGATGCGCGGGACGGCGCCATGCCGGCTGGCGCGACGCAGCTGATCGCCGGGGTCGCCGCCGGCTTTGCCATCGGCGTCGTTGCCTCGTTGATGGGGGTGGCAGGAGGCGAGCTCCTGATCCCGACCCTGGTTCTGCTGTTCGGTCTCGACTTGAAGCTCGCCGGCAGCCTGTCGCTCTGCATCAGCCTGCCGACCATGCTGGCCGGCTTCGCGCGCTACAGCCGTGACCGGGCCTTCGCGGTGCTGGCGGCCAACTGGACGTTCGTCGTCGTGATGGCCGCGGGCTCGATCGCCGGCAGCTTTCTCGGCGCCGTGCTGCTGGGAGTCGTGCCGGTCGCGGTGTTGCTGCCGGCACTGTCGGCCGTCCTGCTGATATCGGCCGCCAAGGTGTGGCGGCACGGCCAAGGGGCCACCTAGGCGATCGTCACCTTTGTCTCGTCGAAGTTCGTGCCGTCGCCTGCCTGCACGATGACCGTGCCCTTGGTCGCGCCCGGGGTCAGCACCCCGGTGGCCGCGTCGATCGTGCAGCCGAGATCGGGCGGGTTGATGCCGAACGTCGGCGTCCCGCCGCCCTCGGCATCGACCGTGATCGTCGAGGTCGTAGCGGCGGCTGCGGTGCCGCCGGGCGGCGCCGGGGTGGTCGCCGGGACGGAAGCGGGTGTTGCTTTTGCATTTCGGAACACGGTCGGCCCGGCATAGGCTTCCTCGACCTCGACGTTGATGCCGGTGGCATTGGCGCTCGTCACGGCCTTCAACTTTCCGCTGCGATCCTCGATCGCGCGGCGATGCGTCGTCGTCGCCACCGTCGCACCGTATGTCTGGGCAGGAAAGTCGAGATTGCGCAGGCTTTGGGTCACCGCGATGGCTTGCGGCAGGCGGTTGGCCGGGGACTTGTTGGAGGCGTTGGCGACGAACGGCCGCGCGTCGGCCGTGACGTGATCGAAGGTGACATCGTCGGTGGCCGGCATCGTGCCGGAGGAATCGAGATCCCAGCCTTCGCTCGCCAGGTCGGGATCGTTGATGGTGATGTTGAACGTCCCGAGCTTGCCCTTGATCGTGAGGTTCGTGCCGCTCCCCGCGGCGAACTTCTCGTTGATGTGAGCGAACTCGAGGGCCGATGCGCTGCTGCCCTTGGGCGGCGCGAAGGTATGCACGAAGCCGCCGCCGTAGAAGCCGGCGATGCCGAGCGTCGAGGGGGCGGTGGCGGTGATCTTGCCCGGGATGGCGGTGAAGTTGAAGGTGGCCGGATGCGTCGTCGTGGTCGTGCCCAGGGTCTGCGACGCCTCGACGTCGGCGCTGCCGCCGGTCTGCTTGCCGTCGATCTTGATCGCGCCGGTCGCGGTGTCGACCTTGGTGCCGGCGGCGAGGGTCGCGGTGCCGGCGGCGAGGGCAAGCGTCACGCCGGTGGCATTGGGAGGATCGATGGTCGCCATGAGGCCGTGGCCGGCCGGCGGCGGCACCGTCACGCGATCGTGGTTCACGCTCACGCCCTTCAACGCGACCGGTTGCGCCGGCTGCCGGTAGAGCGCGGGCGGCATGCCGGCCGTCATGGGCGCCGGCGCCAGCACACCCTCCGCGACGGCAACCGCCTGACGTTCCGCCGTCTCTGCCGGCGAGGTGATACGCAGTTCGCCCGTCGGCAGCGCGGCGCCGCGTGGTTGACCGGCCGCATGCGCGAGCTCGTGCACCAGAAGGCGCCGGCCGGTCGTCGACCCTGGATCGAAGCGGCCGGGCGCGAACACGATGTGCCTGCCGACCGTGTAAGCCTCGGCCGCCACGGCAGCGGCCGACTTGCCGGCGTCCTCGTCGGTGTGCAGCTGGACGTCGCTGAAATCGCAGCCGAGATGCGTCTCCATCTCGCCGCGCAGGCCGGCCGGCAGGGGTCGGCCGGGCCTGCGCAGCGCCTCGCGCACGTTCGCCGGCACGGATGACGGACCGGTCCCGGCGGCGTGGCGGTGCAAGGCGGACGCCGCGCCGCTGCGGCCATCGGGCAGGATCGGGATGTCGGAGAGGCTCGCGCCCGGCAGCAATCCCTCGTAAGCGATCACACGACGGGGCTGGCCGGCGCCAGAGCGCTTGCGTGCCGTCTCGGTTGGTCCGACGTCCCTTACCGCGCGAGTCTGCATCGCTGCGCTCCGCTGCATGCTGCCAAGCGACGCTACAGAGCCGGGTCAGGGCAGGCAATTGCCCCCGACGCATACGACGCCACCCCTGGCGGGGCAGGGCATTCGCATTTTACCTGGAACCTCCGTCATCCCGACCGGAGCCGAGCATAGCGAGGCGGAGTGGAGGGACCTCTCTTGTTGCAATGCCAGCAAGAAAGATCCCTCGGCTGCGCCGGCCTTCGGCCGGCTCCGCTCGGGATGACGGGGAAAAATGGAAGTATGCGAATGCCCTGGGTGGAGGAGGATCAGCGCCGCGACGCGACGTCGAGGGAGATCAGGTAGGCCAGAAGGGTGGCCGGGTAGAGCTGGCCGATGATCGCCTCGATGTTGCTGAGGCTGCGGGCGATCGGATGGACGGGCACGACATCGCCGAACCCGACGGTGGTCAGGATGGTGAAGCTGAAATAGATGAAGTCGCTCGGCAGCGGCAGCTCGTCGGTCGCTGCCATGCCGTTGAACGATCCGGGATGGATGACGTCGTTCAGGGTGTACAGCCCGACGAACAGCAGGCCGATGGCGAGATAGAGCAGCACGGCGCCGATCACCCGGTGATAGGTGACGCGTCCCGGCGAGATCACGGCACGGCCGACCACCCAGATGATCACGGCACCGATCAGGAGCCGGCCCAGCCCCTCGAGAGAGATGTCGATGGCTGCCGAACCGCCGCGCATGTGCAGGACGAAGGCCACGACGTTGAGACCGATCGCCGCCACGATGCAGATCACCGGCAGGATGCTGCGCGAGAGGAAGAGCAGGCCGATCGACAGCAGGGTGAGCAGGGCGACGCTGAAGGGTCGAACGTTGACCACGTGGGCAGCGCCCATCGGCGCCACGACGAACAGGTCGAGCAGCAGCAGAGGGGTCAACCCGGCCAGCACCCAGTCGCGCCAGTGATCAGGCGCCTCCCTGGCGAGGGTGGTCAGCCTCTTGAATCGCATGGGGCGCGACCTTTCCCGGTCGGCCGCTCGCTTGTCAATCGGCCGCCAGCCGGCATTGCCCGATTGACCCGGTCCGCCGGGTCTGTAGGGATGGATCGGGAAAAACGAGGAAAGCCCGATGAGACAGAAAGCCGCCACCGTCCCCGCCGCGCCGCGGCCCGACCTCGACGCCGAGCTCAACAACCTCGCCATGTCGAAGGCCGCCCAGCCGCTGTTCGACGCGGTGAAGAAGCACATCGACGAGAATGTGGCGCCGATGGCCGACGAGTTTTTTCGGCTCGGCGAGAGCCGAAAGGATCCGTGGAGCTGGGCGCCGGGTCAGCTCGAGCTGCTCGAGGTCGCCAAGAACAAGGCCAAGGCGTCGGGCCTGTGGAACTTCTTCCTGCCCAGCCACAACGACATCGGCCGTGGCCTCACCAACCTCGACTACGCCTACATCGCCGCCGAGCTCGGCAAGCAGCCGCTCGCCTCGGAGACGCTGAACTGCTCGGCGCCCGACACCGGCAACATGGAGGTGCTGGAGCGCGTCGGCACGCCCGAGCAGAAGGAGAAGTGGCTGAAGCCGCTGCTCGAGGGCGAGATCCGCTCGGCCTTCGCCATGACCGAGCCTGGGGTCGCTTCGTCCGATGCCAAGAACATCGCGACGCGCGCCGAGCTTGTCGGCAACGAATGGGTGATCAACGGCGAGAAGTATTACATCTCCGGTGCCGGCGACCCGCGCTGCAAGATCATGATCACCATGGTCAAGACCAGCCCCGAGGCCTCGCCGCAGTTCCAGCAGTCGCAGATCCTCGTTCCCAAGGACACGCCCGGCGTCCACATCCTCGGCCCCATGCACGTGTTCGGCCACGACCACGCGCCGCGCGGCCACATGCACATCAAGTTCGACAACGTGCGCGTGCCGGCCGAGAACATCCTGCTGGGCGAGGGGCGCGGCTTCGAGATCTCGCAGATGCGCCTTGGGCCGGGCCGTATCCATCACTGCATGCGCTCGATCGGCCAGGCCGAGAAGGCGCTCGACCTGCTGGTCAAGCGCGGCTCCAAGCGCGTCGCCTTCGGCAAGCCGCTGATCCAGCTCGGCAAGAACCTCGAGACGGTGTCGCGCGCCCGCATCGAGATCGAGGCCATGCGGCTCATGGTGCTGAAGGCCGCCAAGGCGATGGACGTGCTGGGCAACCGCGAGGCGCGCGTGTGGGTCAGCATGGTGAAGGCGATGGTGCCGGAGAAGGTCTGCACCATCATCGACCAGGCGATCCAGATCCACGGCGCCACCGGCATCTCGCAATGGACGCCGCTCGCGGAGATGTACGTCAACCAGCGTCACCTGCGCTTCGCCGACGGGCCGGACGAGGTCCATCACATGGTGGTCGGCCGCGCCGAGATGAGCCGGCATTAGGCCATGCGCTACGGCTTCTATCTGCCGACGCGCGGGCCGACGGCGACACGCGACGGCATCCTGGCGCTGGCCCGCGAGGGCGAGCGGCTGGGCTTCCATTCGGCGATGATCGCCGACCACATCGTCTTCCCCGTGGAAAGCAAGTCCGAGTATCCCTATACGGTCGACGGGAAGCATCCCGGCGGCGGCGACGCGCTCGAGACGTTCTCCATCCTGGGCGTCGTGGCGGGGGCCACCGAGCGCCTGCGGCTGGTCACCTCGGTGCTGGTGCTGCCCTATCGCAACCCGGTGCTGACCGCCAAGATGGTGGCGACGCTCGACGTGCTGTCGGGCGGCCGGGTCACGCTGGGCGTCGGCGTCGGCTGGCTGAAGGAGGAGTTCGAGGCGCTCGACAGCCCCGACTTCGAGCATCGCGGCGCCGTGACCGACGAGTGGCTGGCGATCTTCAAGCAGCTCTGGACGACCTCGCCCGCGACCTTCGAGGGCAAGTTCTACGGCTACGCCGACATCCGATGCGAGCCGTTCCCGCTGCAGAAGCCGCATCCGCCGATCTGGGTCGGCGGCCATTCGCGCGCCGCGCTCCGCCGCACCGCGCGCCACGGCGACGGCTGGCATCCGGTCGGGGCAATTGCCGCCTCGCCGCTGCCGCCGCAGGAGATGCGCGCGCATATCGACACGCTGAAGCGGCTGTGCGACGGCGAGCAGCGTGATTTTTCCAAGCTCCTCATCTCCTACAAGGCGCCGCTCTACGATGCCGGCATTCCCGACCGCGACGGCATGCGGCGCAGCTTCTCGGGCAGCCCCGACGACATCGCCGGCGACATCCGATCGTTCGCCGCGATCGGCGTGCACGAGCTGATCTTCGATTGCCGCGGCGACTCGATCGCCGGCAGCATCGAGCGCCTGCAACGCTTCGCCGCCGAGGTGATCCCG
>JALHMO010000132.1:13806-20955 GCA_022844015.1 Reyranella sp.
TGGTCCATGGCGACGAGTTCGCCGATGCGGCGCTGCAGGTGGCGAAGCTCGCGTCCGTGCCGCACACCGCCAACCTCGCCAACGGCAAGCCGAGCGCTTACGAGACAGGCATCGCCAAGGCGAGCGGCACCCTGGCCCCGCCGGCGCTCGATCTCGCCGACACCTGGACCGTGATGTACACCTCCGGCACGACCGGGCGGCCCAAGGGCGCGCGCATCACCTACCAGATGTGCGTCTTCAACAGCGTCCATTGCGCCATGACGGTCGGGCTGACGATGCGCACGAAGAACCTGGTGTTCCTGCCGACCTTTCATACCGGCGGGCTCAACGTCTATGCCAACCCGACCTTCCACACCGGCGGCTGCAACGTGGTGCTGCGGACCTTCGATCCCGGCCGCTTCCTCGCCCTGATGACCGACCGCGAGCTCGGCCTTACCGACCTGCTCGGCGTGCCGACCAACTTCCTGATGCTGGCCCAGGAGCCGGGCTTCGCCGCGGCCGACCTCTCGCACATAAGGTCTATGGGCGTGGGCGGCGCCGCCTCGCCGCTGTCGCTGCTCGAGACCTACGGCCGCAAGGGCATCGCCCTGCGCCAGGGCTGGGGCATGACCGAGACCGGCCCGATGGGCCTTTTCCTGTCGGCCGACAAAGCGATGGCGAAGATCGGCTCGTCCGGCCTGCCGCCGCTCTACGTGCGCCTGAAGATCTGCGACCCCGACGGCAATCCGGTCAAGCAGGGCGAGACCGGCGAGCTGATGATCAAGGGGCCGAACGTGACGCCGGGTTACTGGAACCGGCCGGAGGCCAACCGCACCTCGTTCACGGCGGACGGCTGGTTCCATACCGGCGATGCCGCGCGCCAGGACGAGGACGGCTACTACTATATCGTCGATCGCTGGAAGGACATGTTCATCTCCGGCGGTGAGAACGTCTACCCGGTCGAGGTCGAGAACGTGATCTACCAGCTCGATGGCGTGCTGGAGAATGCCGTGGTCGGCGTGCCGCACGCGAAGTGGGGCGAGATCGGCCGCGCCTTCGTTGTCCTGAAGCCCGGGGCCAACCTCGACGAGGGTGCCGTGATCGACCATTGCGGCACCCAGCTCGCCCGCTTCAAGGTGCCCAAGGAGGTCCGCTTCCTCGACGAGCTGCCGCACAACGCGACGGGCAAGGTGCTGAAGCATCAGCTGCCGAGGAATTGAGGCGCGAGTTCGGCTAACCTCCGGCACCCAACCAAGCGGAAACAGGATGACCCAGGACAGCAGCACCTATTGGAAGAAAGCGCGTGTCGAGCTGCGCGCAGCCGGCTTCGAGCCCGACCGCGTGGCCGATGCCAGCGCCATCATCACCATCGCTGCCGCCTGGACCAACGCGCATCGTTGCAACAATCGCGTGCGCCCGATCGCCGATCTGCTGGTCGAGATCGTGGCGGAGCGCGGCGGGCAAGGGCTGATCGTCGGCGCCCCCGCCGTCTCCGACGCGCTGACCCAGGGCACGCCTACCGCCGGCTACAGCCTGGTCTCGCGCGACGTCGTCGCCGACTGCTTCGAGATCGGCCACTACGCTCATCATGGCGACGCCATGATCGTTATTTCCGGCTGCGACAAGACCGGCGCCGCCGCGCTGATGCCGCTCGCCCGCACCAACGCCTTCGGCCTGGTGCTCTATCCCGGCACCAGCTCGCCTGGTCGCGTCGATTTCGGGCCGTGGGCGGCCAAGGGCACCAACCTCACGATCATGGATTATGCCGAGGGCCGTGCCGCGCACGAGGCCGGCCGCATCTCGACCGAGGAGCTCGGCGCGCTCGAGCGCAACGTCATGCCGGGCAGCGGCACCTGCGGCGCCATGTTCACCGCCAACACCATGAGCACCATCGCCGAGTCGATCGGTATGATGCTGCCGCGCGGCGCCTCGCATCCCGCCGATTATGATGCGGGTAGCGACATCCACGCCGACGTCCGCGCCCAGGCGCGCGCCAGCGTCGATGCGCTCTACCGTCTGATCGCGGCCGGCACCCGCCCTCGCGACATCATGACGATGCGCGCCTTCGAGAACGCCATCACGACCGTCTACGCCATGGGCGGCTCGACCAACATGTACCTGCACCTGCTCGCGATCGCCCGCCAGGCCGAGGTGCCCCTCACCATCGAGCGCATCCAGGCGATCGGCGAACGGGTGCCGCTGCTCGGCAACCTGCAGCCGCATGGCCCCTATGCGATGACCAGCCTGCACGGCATCGGCGGCGTGCCGATCGTGATGAAGGAGCTGCTGCGCCACGGCTTCCTGCACGGCGATGCGCCCACCGTCACCGGCAGGACCGTGGCCGAGAACCTCGAGGCGGTGCCGACCCTCGACCAGCTCGGTAGGCAGGACATCGTCCACCCGGTGGGCAACCCGATCGCGCCGCCCAACAATCACATCAGCGTGCTGAAGGGCAACCTGGCACCAGAGAGCTGCGTGCTGAAGCTCTCCGGCAAGACCCTGGAGAAGGGCGAGTTCCGCGGCACCGCGCGCGTCTTCGAGTCCGAAGCCGACACGATGAAGGCGATTCGCGCCGGCGAGATCAAGCCCGGCACCGTGATCGTGGTACGCAACGTCGGGCCGGTCGGCGGCCCCGGCATGCCCGAGATGGTGATGCTCACCATCCAGCTCCAGGGCCGCGGCCTTGCCGAGGACGTCGCCCTGATCACCGACGGCCGCTTCTCCGGCGTCAGCCACGGCATCCTGATCGGCCATATCTCTCCGGAAGCTGCGCGCGGCGGCCCGATCGCCGCGGTGCGTGACGGCGACACGATCGTCATCGATCCGGGCAAGCGGACGCTGACCCTCGAGATCCCGGACACGGAGATCGCGCGGCGCATGGCGGGGTGGAAGGCGCCCGAGGCCGCCGGTCGGCTGCGGCCGGGATCGGTGCACGACAAATATGTCCGGCTGGTGTCGTCGGCACACTTGGGCTGCGTGGTGTGACGCTGACCGATCGGCAGGCGAGCAATCGAAGATCCTGTACAACCGCGCAGATGCTCGCCCGCCACTGCTCAGAAATGGATGAATCGGCCGTGCGGCGCGAGCTGCTGGATCAGATCGAACTCGGTCCTGTTCGCGGTCAGCAACGGGAGCCCGGCCTTCGCCGCCGACAGGAAGATGAGGGCGTCGTTCAGGCATTCCTTGCGTTGATGCCGTTGGAAGCCCTGGGTCCTAGCCAGTGTTCCCGCGATCAGGCCCGCCTCGGCCCAGACATCCGGGTCAGGGGTCAGCAGCCGACCCGCGGGAAAGGTTGCGAACAGGGCCGCGTAGTGATTCCGAAGCTTTTCCCACGTCTTGTGTGACGGCTCGGCGTTGGCAACACCGGTGGTCAGCTCCGCGACGCACACCGTGCAATGGAACAGCAGTGCGCGATCGACCAGGCTTGCCGCCGCCGTCGAAAGCAAACCGGCGGCAGACCGGATGTAGACGTTGGTGTCGAGGACGATTGCCGCTCGACCTTCGTCGGCGATGTCCGCTGCAGAAATCAGCGCCTCGAGCGGTCGAGGACGGAGCTGTGCACGCTGCTTTTCCGGCTTGATGCGACGCAGGCCGGCGCGAAAATCAATAGTCGAGTGCGTGGTCCACTCCCAGCTTGCCCCGCGACGCTTTCAGGAATTTCGCTGTCGGATCGGGCTGTGCCAGCACGGCCAGCGCCAGCAACCCGAGCTCGGTAAGCCTGCTCGCGCCACTTTCCCGCTTGGCAGCATCGATCAGCGCCTTGGGCGCCCGGAAGCTGACATGTTCCGTCCTGCCGCCGTCCAGCAGCCCGGCGCGTCGTGCTTCTTCCATTGCGAGGGCGGCGCTCCCAAGCCTGGCAATCCCGGCGACGTGTCTCCCCTTCGCCGTGTCGCGCCTCGACCCGACCTTGCTGGTCTTGACGCTAGGTGTCCTGACGACCATCGATCCATCCTCTTGTGTGCAAGGTAAGAGGTCGGGCTCCTCAATCCCGCGAGTGGACCACGCGAAGCGGGGTTGTCCGGCCGCGTCTGTCGCCGGTTCCGTCGCCGCCGTGAAGCGCCGCGTCCTTGCCGATATGCTCCAGCAGCCCGGTGCAGCCGCGCTCGATCAGGTCGAGCGCCCGCTCGTAGTCCTGCGTCGTGCCGCCGAAGGGGTCGCGGATTTCGCGGAGACCCGGCACCGGAACGTACTTGAGCAGCATCTGCAGCCGCTCGGTGTGCGGCCCCGGCGCCATCATCCGCATCGCCGCGAGCTGGAGGCGGTCCATCGCCATCGCGTAATCGAAACGGGCGAGATCGACGGGCTCCAGGCGGCGCGCCCGCAGGTCGCGGATCGGGTAGCCGCGGCGGGCGGCCGCCTCCTGGGCGAGCAGGCTAGGCGGCTGGCCGTTGGCGCCGTCATAGGTGCCGGCCGAATCGATCTCGAAGTCGCCCGCGCGCCTGGTGCGTTGCACCAGAGCCCGCAGGCAGCCGACCGCCATCGGCGCGCGGCAGACGTCGCCGGTCGAGACGAACAGGACGCGGACAGTCATGGCGAATGGAGCCCCTGGTGTGCGTTGAGGTCGGAAGGGATAGTCCCGTGGGACATGTCGATCGCCTTGCGCGACATAGCTTACATCGCCGCCATGCTGGGCGGTGGCGATGCGTCCGGCGCAAGGGCGCGCGCGCGGTCGCCGGCGGCGCCGGCTTCCGCCGCCGCCGGCATGTCGATCTCGAACACCGCACCCTGAAGCTCGTCGGCTTCGGGCATGACGAGAGAAAGCGTGCCGCCGGCATCGCGGATCAGGCCATAGGAGGTGGCGAGGCCGAGGCCGGTGCCATCGCCCACTGCCTTGGTGGTGAAGAAGGGCTCGAAGATGCGGTCGCGGATCGCGGCCGGAACGCCGGGGCCGTTGTCGGCGACGCGGACGACGACGCGGCCCTCCGGCGTTCGCCGGGCGTGTACGGCGATTGCCCTGTCGTCGCCCGGGCTGTCGCGCAGCGCGTCGCGTGCGTTTGCGAGCAGGCTCACGATCACCTGCTGCATGACGACCATGTTGCCGACGACGAGCGCCGGCGTCTCGTCGACCTGCAGGCTTACGGCGATTCCGGCGCCGCGCAGCGACGGCGTCATCAGGGCGAGCGCGCCGCGGCAGGCTTCGCGCACATCGACAGCTTGTGGTCCCTCGCGCGAGGTGCGGCTGAAGATGCGCATGCGGTTGATGATACCGGCGGCCCGGTCGACCTGGACGATGACGCGCTGAAGCTTGCCGGCGAGGTAGGCCTTCAAGGCCGGATCGATCGGCGGCGGGCAGGCCGAGCCGTCCGCCCGTCCGCCGTCGGTCGGCAGGTCCTCCTCCGAGCCGTCCTCGGGCTCGATCTCGGCCAGTGCGTTCTGCGCGGCCATGCGGATCACGTTCAGCGGCTGGCTGAGCTCGTGGGCGATGCCGGTGGTCACCTCGCCCAGGGTCGCGAGCTTGGCGGTCTGGGCGATCGCCCGCTCCGCCTGATGGCGAAGCGTGACGTCCTGACCGACCAGGATGATGCACTCGCCGGTCACGGAGTGCGTTTGACGAGCCAGCGCGAAATTCAGCCGGCGGGGCGGTTGACCCGGTCGCGCCACCTCGAGGTCGATCTCGGCCTGACGCTCGCCTCCGGCAACGAAGTCACGGAGCAGGTTCAATCCTCGAATCGCGCTCGATTCGTCGGCCGTGTCCCCGGAGCGGGAGAGGTCGAAGTGCTTCCCGAATAGCTCGCTGAAGCGGGCGTTGGCGCGCATCACGCGGCCGGCGCGGTCGAGCACCGCGGTCAAGGCCGAGGGCGTGTCGACGATGGCGGCGAGCAGCGCCTGCTCGGAAGCGGCGCGGCGGGCGGCGTCGGAAAGTCGCATCAGCCGAAGTATCCGCAACAGAACCAGCAGGGTGACGAAGCTGAGCAGCGTGGCGGCAACCACGATCTCGCCGCTGGTCTCGCGCCACGGCTTCAGGAAGACGCTCTGGCCGATCGAGAGCGTGACGATTGCCGGGTAGCCGTCGACGCGGCGCGGCGCCATGATTCGCGGCAGGTGCAGCGCCGGGTCGCGCGCGAGGGGCACGTCGGTGAAGACAACCGGCGTCGGACCGCCTTCGCGAAGCAGCCGAAGCGAGAGGGAGTTGGGAAAACGTCGACCGAGCAGCGCGTCGTCGCGCAGGCTCGACGCCAGCAGCGTGCCGTCGTCGCGCATGATCGAGATGGTGCTGTCGGCGCTGACCGCGATCTGGCGGAAGAACTCGCCCAGGTAGGCAGCATCGAGGCCGACCGCGAGGACGCCCAGCACATTGCCCGCCTGGCCGACCACGGTACGCAACAGGAAGAAGGTCGGGCGGCCGGTGACCCGGCCCGGGATCGTGCTGGTCAGGATCACCTCGGGCGGGTTCGGCGAGACAGCGACGATGAAGCCTTCGCGGCCCGCCATGGAAGCCTGGGGCGGCGGATAGCTGGAGGTGGTGTTGAGGATCGTGCCGTCGCGGGCAACGGCGCCGGCCATGCCGACCTGGCGCAGGCCAGCAATGCGCTCACGCATCTCGTCGTAGAACCGGCGGCTGCTCACGGCCGCCTCGAACTGGGCCTCGGTGCCGACCTGCTCGTCGCGCAGCCAGTCGAGCATGCTCTTCAGCACGAGGTCGGCGGCGCCAAGCGCCTGGCCGACATAGGCCGACGCGATATGGCTGGTGCGGCCTGCCGCGCGCTTCCATTCCTCGATCGCCGCCTGGCGGCTTTGCCAGATCAGCAGCCCGGCGACTGTCCAGATGACCAGAAGAACCAGGCTGGCGAGCACAATTGACTGCCGACGGTCGACCCGCAGCTGACCGCTGGCCGCGGCGCTCGGCGCCGCAGGGCCCACACTTGCCGGCATCTCCTGTTCCATTTCCCATCCCAGCGCGTCCGCTGTCGACGAACGCGCTTGCGAATTGTACCGCATTGCGGGCACTTTTGTGCCGGATAGGCCGACAAACGCCTCCATTCCGGAGGCGTCCGACGGCTTGGCACGATGGAAGCGATGACTGCGCCGGGCGTCAATGATCGTTCTGCCTCTAGCAGCCTGTCGGACTTGAGCGGAAGGGTAAAGCCCGTTACTCTCGTAATAGTAGAATATTCTACAATAGAGTATCGCAGAATGAGCAACTTTCGCGCGTTCGACCGGCAAGCCGCG
>JALHMO010000133.1 GCA_022844015.1 Reyranella sp.
CAGGCCACCGCAACGGCTCCGCCGGTCGCGCCGCGCGGCGACGTCAACAAGGCGTTCGTGCCGCCGCCGGGCTGGGCACCTCCCGGGCAAGCCGCACCCGCCACCACGGCGGAAGCACCCGCAACGGCGGCACCACCGCCTCCGCCTCCGCCTGTGGCACGGCAAGCCCGCGCCGCCGATCCCGACAAGGCCTTCGAGCCTCCCGCGGGAGGGACGGCGTCAGGGCAAGCTGCTCCGCCAGCCACGGACGTTGCGGCGGCGCCGGTCGCTTCCATGCCGGCGCCTTCCAGCGCGCCTGCCAGGCCGTCGCGCGCAGCCGATCCCAACAAGGCGTTCGTGCCGCCGCCCGGCTGGGTGGCACCGGGACAGTCGGCCGCGGCGACCACGGAGGTTGCGGCTGCCGCTCCTGGGGCGGCGCCGCCGAGCCAAGGGATGCAGATCACGCCGCCGCCGCCTGCAGTCGCATCGCCGCCGCCGGAGGCGGTTGCCCCGCCGAGCCCGCGATCGCAAGATGCCAACAAGGCGTTCGTGCCGCCGCCAGGCTGGACTCCGCCCGGGCAACCAGCCGCTGCGGCGCCCGCACCGCAGGCGACGCTGCCACCACCACCACCGGCGGTTGCCGCAGGGCCCGCACCATCACCGGCGCCTGCTCGCGCACGGCAGGCCGACGCCAACAAGGCGTTCGTGCCGCCGCCAGGCTGGACTCCGCCCGGGCAACCGGCCGCTGCGACGCCTGCTCCGCAGGCTGCGACGCCGCCACCGCCACCGCCACCGCCACCGGCGGTTGCCGCAGAGCCCGCACCATCACCGGCGCCAGCACGCGCGCGACAGGCCGACGCCAACAAGGCCTTCGTGCCGCCACCGGGTTGGAGTCCTCCGGGTCAGCAGGCCGTCGCTGCGGCGCCTGCACCGCCACCGCCGGCACCGCCTCCTCCGGCCGTTGTAGCGCCCGAGACACCGCCGCCGTCCCACCGGGTCGCGACGGCTTCGCGCGGCGCCGATCCGAACAAGGCTTTCGTCCCGCCGACCGGCTGGACGCCGCCGGGACAAGCGGCGCCTGCAGTGCCGCAGGTTGCCGCCGCGCCGGCCGTTACGCCCCCGCCCGTCACGGCGGCGCCGCGCGTGTCGAGCAATCCGAATGCCGCCTTCGTGCCGCCGCCCGGCTGGACGCCGCCCGGCGCGCGCCCGGCGGTCGAGGTCGCCGCCGCCTCTCCGCAACCGGCTGTGACGCGGCCCTACGTCGGCGCACGACGGGTGGCGGTCATCCAGTTTGCACAGATGTCATCGGATCTCACGGCCAACGACATGGCGATCCTTCAGAAGGTCGCCGAGATCCAGCGTGGCAACGGCGGAAGGGTGCGCATCGTGGCGCATGCCGCCGAGGATGCCTACGGCTCGTCGGTTGCGGCACTGGCGCAGGGCAACATGGACATGTCGCGGCGGCGCGCGCTCGCGATCGCCAGCCAGCTGATCCGTCTCGGCGTCCCGCGCGACCGCATCGTCGCCGAGGCGGCTTCCGATGCCGAGCCGATCCACGATCCCACGAACCCCCGCGGCGTCGCTGCCAATCGACGGGCCGACATCACTGTCGAGCTCTAGCGCAACAAGGACAACAAACAATGGACGATTCGGAGTTTCACCGTCTCAAGCGCCTGCCGCCTTACGTCTTCGCCGAGGTGAACGCCATGAAGGCGCGCGCCCGCGGCGCCGGCCAGGACGTGATTGATCTCGGCATGGGCAACCCCGACCTGCCGACCGCTCCGCACATCGTCGCCAAGCTCGCCGAGGCCGCCGGCAACCCGCGCGCCCACGGCTACTCCGCCTCGCGCGGCATCCCCGGGCTGCGCAAGGCGCAGGCCGCCTACTATGCCCGGCGCTTCGGCGTCGAGCTGGACCCCGAGAGCGAGATCATCGTCACGCTGGGCTCCAAGGAGGGGCTCGCCAACCTCGCGCAGGCCATCACCTCGCCGGGCGACATCGTGCTGGTGCCCAACCCCAGCTACCCGATCCATCCTTACGGCTTCATCATCGCCGGCGGCTCGGTGCGCCACATCCCGGTGCCGGGCAGGACCTCGCTCGAGGAGTTCCTGCCGGCGCTCGAACGGGCGGTGCGCCACACCGTCCCCAAGCCGATCGCGCTGGTCCTCAACTATCCGTCGAACCCGACGGCGCAGGTGGTCGACCTCGACTTCTATGGCGCCATCGTCGATTTCTGCAAACGCCAGGGCATCTGGATCCTGAGCGATCTTGCCTATGCCGAGATCTATTTCGACGGCGTGCCGCCACCGTCGGTGCTGCAGGTGCCGGGCGCGCGCGAGATCGCCGTCGAGTTCACGTCCATGAGCAAGACCTACTCGATGGCCGGCTGGCGCATGGGCTTCGCCGCCGGCAACAAGACGCTGATCCAGGCCCTGACGCGCATCAAGTCGTATCTCGACTACGGCGCCTTCACGCCGATCCAGGTCGCTGCGACCGCCGCCCTGAACGGCCCTCAGGACTGCATCGTCGAGGCGCGCAACACCTACAGGGAACGGCGCGACGTGCTGATCGAGGGCCTGGCGGCAGCCGGGTGGACGCTGCCGGCGCCGTCGGCCAGCATGTTCGCGTGGGCGCCGATTCCGCAGGCCTTCTCCGAGCTGGGCTCGCTCGCCTTCTCCAAGCTGCTGCTCACGCAGGCCAACGTCGCGGTCTCGCCCGGCATCGGATTCGGTGAGCATGGCGATGCCCATGTCCGCATCGCCCTGGTCGAGAACAAGCACCGGATCCGCCAGGCAATCCGCAGCATCCGCCAGGTCATGGCCGATCCGGAGCGCGCCATCGATCTCTACCTGCGCGGGGTCGGGGACAACATCACGCCGATCAAGGCTCGCGCTTAGCCGCAACCTGTCGTATCAGGCGGTCATGAAGTCTCCTCTCAGAATCGGCATCGCCGGGCTCGGCACCGTGGGCTCCGGCGTGGTCAAGCTGCTGGCCGAGCATGGCAAGCTGCTTGCCGTGCGCGGCGGCCGTCCGCTCAAGCTCGTCGCGGTCAGCGCGCGCCGCAAGGCGAAGAAGCGCGACATCGATCTGACCGGCGTGCGCTGGGAGAACGACCCTCTGTCGCTCACGACGGCCGACGACATCGATGTCGTCGTCGAGCTGATCGGTGGCTCGGGCGGCGTGGCGCGCCGGCTGGTGCAGAAGGCGCTCGGCTCGGGCAAGCATGTCGTCACCGCCAACAAGGCGCTGCTTGCCATGCATGGCGCCGAGATCGCCGCGATGGCCGAGGCCAAAGGGCGCATTCTCGCTTTCGAGGCAGCGGTGGCCGGCGGCATCCCGATCATCAAGGCGCTGCGCGAGGGGCTGGTCGGCAACCGCGTCATGCGCCTCTACGGCATCCTCAATGGCACCTGCAACTACATCCTCACCACCATGCGCGAGACCGGTCGCGACTTCGACGTGGTGCTGGCCGAGGCGCAGGCGGCGGGTTACGCCGAGGCCGATCCGAGCTTCGACGTCGATGGCATCGATGCGGCCCACAAGCTCGCCGTGCTGACCGGCGCTGCATTCGGCGCCAAGGTCAATTTCGCCGGCGTGCATGTCGAGGGCATCCGCCGGGTCAGCGCGAGCGACATCCAGTTCGCCGAGGAGCTCGGCTTTCGCATCAAGCTGCTGGGGCTCGCCCGCGAGACCAGCCACGGCATCGAGCAGCGCGTGCATCCCTGCATGGTGCCGCTGGCTGCGCCGATCGCGCATATCGAGGGCGTGTTCAACGCCGTCGTCGTCGAAGGCGATTTCGTCGGCACGACGATGTTCCAGGGACGCGGCGCCGGGCAGGGGCCGACCGCTTCCGCCGTCGTCGCCGACCTGGTCGATGTCGCGCGCGGCCGCGAGATGCCGGCCTTCGTCGTGCCGGCGGCGCGGCTGGCCGACAAGAAGGTCTCGCCGATGGAGCGCCACGAGGGCGCCTACTACATGCGCCTGATGGTGCAGGACCGGCCCGGCGTGATCGCCGCCGTGTCCGGTGCGCTGGCCAGGGAACGCATCTCGCTGGAGTCGATGCTGCAGCGCGGCCGGTCGCAGTCCGGCGAGGTGCCCGTCGTGCTGACCACGCACGAGACCAGCGAGGCGGCCATGCGGCGGGCGCTGGCGCGGATCGCCAGGCTGAAGGCGGTGGCCGAGGAGCCTTGCGTCATCAGGATCGAGGCGTTTTGAGTTTTTTGCACGGCGTCCTGCCAACGCTAAAGAGGCGCCGACGGAGGAGACGATGGCCAACGACGTTAAGCTCGACCGCAATCTCGCGCTCGAGGTAGTGCGGGTGACCGAGGCGGCAGCGCTCGCCGCGTCCAAGCTGATGGGGCGCGGCGACGAGAAGAAGGCCGACCAGGCGGCGGTCGACGCCATGCGCACGACGCTCAACTCGCTGTCGATCGACGGCACCGTCGTGATCGGCGAGGGCGAGCGCGACGAGGCGCCGATGCTCTATATCGGCGAGAAGGTCGGGCTGGCGCAGGCCGGCATGCCCAGGATCGACATCGCGCTCGACCCGCTCGAGGGCACGACCATCACGGCCAAGGGCCTGCCCAATGCGCTCGCCGTCATCGCCATGGCCGAGCATGGCGGCTTTCTAAACGCTCCTGATGTTTACATGGACAAGATCGCGGTTGGCGGCGGCCTGCCCGAAGGCATTGTCGATCTCGACAAGACGCCGCAGCAGAACCTCGGCGATCTTGCCAAAGCCAAGAAGGTCGATATCGCCGATCTCGTGGTCTGCATCCTCGACCGGCCGCGCCATGCCGAGCTGATCGCCAAGGTGCGCGAGGCGGGTGCCCGCATCATGCTAATCGGCGACGGCGACGTGTCGGGCGTCATCGCCACCTCGACCGGCGAATCGGGTATCGACATCTACATGGGCTCGGGCGGCGCGCCGGAGGGCGTGCTGGCGGCGGCGGCGCTGCGCGCGATCGGCGGGCAGATCCAGGGCCGCCTGCTGTTCCGCAACGACGACGAGAGGGGCCGGGCGCGCCGTCTCGGCATCACCGACCTCAACCGCAAGTACTCGATGACCGAGATGGCCAAGGGCGACGTGATGTTCGCCGCCACCGGCGTCACGTCGGGGTCGATGCTGAAGGGGGTGCGCCGCTTCCACAATGGCGCCGAGACCCATTCGATCGTGATGCGCTCGAAGACCGGCACCGTGCGCTGGATTACCGCCCATCACAATTTCTCGATCAAGACTGGCCTGCCCAGCTGGGCCTGATCATGATGGAGGGATGCGGGCTGTCCTGACTGCCGGCGTCCTGTTGGTCGGCGCCGCGAGCGGCCTTGCCGGTCGAGCCGTGGCGGAGGACGGTTGCCGGCGCTTCGCCTGGTCGGTCGAGCGCGAGCGCCAATGGTTCGGCGACGGCTTCATGGCCACGCTCGAAAGCGAGCTGGCGCTGCCCAAGGAAGGCGTGTTCACGCTCCTCCTGAAGCCGGTCAGCAAGGTCGTCTACCTGGTACCGCCCGAGCGCGGCCGCGACGACGGGCTGGGCGGCATCGTCACCCTGGAACGGGTCTCGGCCGGCCGTTACCAGGTGACCTTGTCGAGCGACGCCTGGATCGATGCCGTGCTGTACGACCGCCGCCTGCCCATTCTCGCCTCGACCCGCCGCCGCGATTGCCCCGGCGTCCGCCTCAGCGTCCTCCTCGAGATTTTCGAGAGCGCGCCGCTCACGCTGCAGTTCGGCGGCGCCACCGAACGGCGCCTCGACATCGCCGTGCTGCGGAACAGGTAGTCATTTTTTTCTTCTTCCCACGCTTTGCGTGGGGAGGCGCACGAATTCCTAGGGCTTCCGCCCGCTCGCTGCCATGACGGCTTCCGTATCCGTCAGCCAGATCAGCGGCTGCTGCTTCAGCGCCTCGAGCACCCGGCGGAACGACGCGGCGCCGGAGGGTGTGCCGACCACGAAGGGATGGATGCCGATGGCGACCACCGTGGCTGGCCTGTCGGGATCGGCGGCGGCCTCGCGGGCGAGCTCGCTCGCGTAGTCGATCCATTGCCGCTCGAGATCGGCGGGCTCCTTCAGGCGGGCGAGATATTGCCCCATGTCGACGGTCTGCGGCGGATAGGGGATCAGCACCAGCGGGCCGGCTGGCGTCATGAGCCGGGAGAGGACATCCGCATCCATGCCGTCGAGCGAGTGCGTGATGCCTTCGGCGGCGGTTGCCGTGTAGGTCTCGGCATTTGGAAAGACGCTCGGGCTCGACCAGCCGCGCGGGCGCTGCCCGGTGCTCTTCTCGATCATGTCGAGCGTGCGCGCGACGTAGGCCTTCTGGGCATCCATGCCGGCCTGCAGCGGCAGCTGGTCGGTCGAGTTGTTGATGCCGTGCGCCAGGATCGGCGCGTTCGGCGCCAGCGCGCGGAACTCCCGCCAGACTTCCGGTTTCTGCTCGGGGAACTGGGCATTGAGCGCGATGCTGAGCGGCACGCCCTGCTCCTTGAACAGGCGGCCGACGCGGGGCACCCCCCATTCGATGGCGTACTGGCGGAACGCCTCGCCCACCACGTCGGGCGTGCGGCCGGCCATGTCCGGGCGAAAGTTCGGACCGTGGCCCATGCCCCAGACCTCGACATAGAGCACGAAGCAGATCGCGACCTTCTTGTTGCCGGGCCAGCTCTTGACCGGCATCGCCTCGCGCGGAAGGCCGGTGATCCAGTCGCGCGTGGTCTGGGCGAAGGCGGGCATCGCGATTGTCGCCAACATGGCCATGACCGACAGCATTCGGAGCGTACGCATCGTCGAGACCTAGCATGGTTTGTCGCGGCCCGTCGTGAGGTGTCCACAGCGGCTTCGGCTATGGTGGGGAATGACCATGGACACCCGCCTGGAGCGGGCTGCCTTTCTCGGCGTCGAGCGGTCGCTGACCGGCCGCCGCTGGGCTGCCCGGCTGGCCGACGAGCGCATCGCCCTCGCGATGTCCCAGCGCCACGGGCTGCCCGATTCGATTTGCCGCCTGCTCGCCGCACGCGATGTCGAGCTGGAGGCGGTGCCGGATTTCCTCGAGCCGACGCTGCGCAAGTTCCTGCCCGATCCCTCGCATCTCGTCGACATGGATGCCGCCGTCGAGCGTCTGGTGCAGGCGGTCCGCGCCGGCGAGCGCATCGTCGTGTTCGGCGACTATGACGTCGACGGAGCGACGTCGGCTGCGCTGCTGCTGCGCTTTTTCCGCAGCGTCGGCGCCAGCATCGACGTCTACATCCCGGACCGCCGCAGGGAAGGCTATGGGCCGAACGCACCGGCGCTGCTCAAGCTCAAGGCCGACGGGGCGTCCGTGGTGGTCACGGTCGATTGCGGCGTGACCGCCTTCGAGCCGATCGCCGAGGCGCGCCGCGCCGGCCTCGACCTGATCGTCATCGACCATCACATGGCCGAGCTCGCGCTGCCCGAGGCGGTGGCCGTGGTCGACCCCAACCGGCTCGACGACGCGAGCCCGCACAAGCAGCTCGCCGCCGTCGGCGTCGCCTTCCTGCTCGCCGTCGGCGTCAACCGGGCGCTGCGCCAGGCTGGCTGGTACGATGCGGCAGGCGTCGCCAACGGGCGGCGCGAGCCCGACCTCCGGCAGTGGCTCGACCTCGTGGCGCTGGGCACGGTGTGCGACGTCGTTCCGTTGACCGGCGTCAATCGCGCCCTGGTGCGCCACGGCCTCGCCGTCATGGCGCAGCGCGGCAATGTGGGCCTGGCGGCGCTGGCGGACATCGCTCGCCTGCGCGAGCCGCCGGGAGCCTACCACCTCGGCTTCCTGCTAGGGCCGCGGGTCAATGCCGGCGGCCGTGTCGGCGAGGCCGCGCTCGGCGCGCGGCTGCTGTCGAGCGACGATCCGCACGAGGTCGCTGCCCTGGCGGTGCGGCTCGACGAGCTCAACGCCGAGCGGCGGGCGATCGAGCGCGACGTCCTCGACCAGGCGATCGCCCGCATCGAAGGCTTGTACGGGCCCGAACGCAAAGGCTTGCCGGCGGCCCTCGTGGTCGAAAGCGAAGGCTGGCACGTCGGCGTGATCGGCATCGTCGCCAGCCGCCTCGTCGAGCGCTACGGGCGTCCGGCCTTCGTGATCGGCATGTCGGACGAGCAGGCGGGGGCAGAGCAGATCGGCAAGGGATCCGGCCGCTCCGTGCGGGGCGTCGATCTCGGCGCGGCGGTGATCGCGGCCCGGCAAACCGGCCTGCTGCTGAACGGCGGCGGGCACGCCATGGCGGCCGGCGTCACGGTGGCGCGCGGCGCGCTGCCTGCGTTCGCCGAGTTTCTCGAGCAGCGGATCGCGCCGCAGCTCGGCTCTGCGCCTGCGATCCGCGAGCTGGGCATCGATGCGGCCCTGGCGCCAGCCGCCGCGACGACCGAGCTGGTCGAGATGATCGAGCGGGCCGGACCATTCGGAGCCGGCAATGCGCTGCCACGTTTCGCTTTCACCGGCGTGCGCGTGAGTTACGCCCAGCCGGTCGGCGACGGCCACGTGCGCTGCAGCCTGGTCGGCGCGGGGAGGGGAAAGGTCGAGGCGATCGCCTTCCGCGCCGGCCAGACCGCCCTCGGCCCGGCCCTGCTCGATCCGACGCGGCCCATCCTGCATGTCGCCGGCGCCTTGCGCATCGACCGCTTCGGCGGCCGCGAATCGGTCCGCCTGCAGATCGACGACGCGGCAGCCGGGACGGGCTCCGTCCTCGCTTGATTCGGCCTCTCCCAGCCGCTACATGCTCGCGCTCCTGCGACCTCGTCCCCTTCGTCTAGAGGCCTAGGACACCGCCCTTTCACGGCGGCGACACGGGTTCGAATCCCGTAGGGGACGCCAGTCTTTTCAATGGGTTGGCAGCCGGCGCGGGTTTTGTGTCCAATTGGTGTCCAATGTAGCGGCCGGGCAAAGGAAAGCCCGGCGCGGTCTCCCGGCCGGGCTCGATCACCATTGCTGGCGAAACGGTTACGCCTTGAGATTGACCGCGGCCAGCTTGCCGCGCTCCTCCTGCACGTCGTAGCTGACCTTCTGGCCATCGTTGAGCCCGTTCAGGCCCGCGCGCTCGACGGCGCTGATATGGACGAAGACGTCCTTGCCGCCGCCGTCGGGCTGAATGAAGCCGAAACCCTTTGTGGCGTTGAACCACTTTACCGTGCCTGTAGCCATGTTCGTCTTTCCGGGTGGGGGAGCGCGAGAGTGCGCGGCGCCAGTGTAGCGGTTTTGGTAACGAAAAGCTCGACCGCTGGCAACAAGCCCGTTGGGCTTTTCCCGGGGGAGGGCTTGCCCGAACGAGGCCCCTTGGTTGGGGCGGACTGTAATGGTCTCGTTTTAGGAGGGCGATCGGCAGTAGGCTTACCATCCGGCGGCGCGAGTTCATCGCAGGCCTCGTGGTCCGGCGTAGCGGCGTGCTCTCCGGCTGGGCGGCTGCGCGTCGTCGAAAGTCAAAAAAGTGGCGGCAGGCATCAATGACACTGGTCTAGTGGGCGCGCATTCTTGGAAACACGCGAGGAAGTAGTTCGGTGGGAATGATTGCAATCAGAGAGTGCGCCTCGGGCGCGGGCCGGCAAGGCTTGAGCCAGTTGCGCGCGTTGCTGCTTGCGGGCACCGTTGTGCTTGCGTCACCGATGCTGCCGGCGCTGGCGCAGAATGCAACTTGGCTCGTCGCTCCCGGTTCAGGGGATTTCAACTCCGCGGCCAACTGGAGTCCGGCCACGGTGCCGACCGGCACTGCTTTCTTTGGAGCGTCCGCTGTCACGGGCCTGTCATTCTCGACCAACACCACTGTCGGTGGGCTTACGTTCAATCCGGGTGCGTCAGCCTACACTTTCACCAACGGGCAGTCCGTCCAGCTCAACGGTGCCGGCATCGCCATCAGTGGTGGCAGTGCCACGATCCGCAACATGACTTTCGGCAGGTTGGACTTTAGCGGCGTCAGCACCGCCGGGGGCGCCACCATCGACAATCGGGGCGCTCTTTCCTTCAATAGTGCCAGCAACGCCGGCAGTGCTGCGATCACCAACAGCGGCGGCATCAGCTTCGACGGCAACAGCACTGCCGGCAACGCCGTTATCACCAACTTTACGAGCATCTACTTCGGCGGCACGAGCAGCGGGAGCAACGCCACCATTACCAACTACGCCTTTATGGTTTTCGGTGGTTCCAGCACGGCTGGCAACGCCGTGATCACAAACAGCGGCGGCATTCTCATTGGTACAGGCATCACCTTCGAGGGCAACAGCACAGCGGGCAATGCAACAATCGACAACATCAATGGCAGCTCGATCTGTTTCACTAGCAGCACCACCGCGGGTGCCGCCAGTATCAGCAACAGCGGGCTCCTATTATTCGGCGATAATTCCACCGCTGGCAGTGCCACCGTCATCAACCGCAGCTCCATGGGCTTTGGCAACACGAGCACCGCCAGCAACGCCACCATCAGCAACATCGGCAGCACCAGCTTTCTGGTGTTTGGCGGCAGCGCTACGGCCGGCAACGCCACGATTTCCAACACGGGCGTCCTGTATTTCATCGGGGCCGGCACAGCCGGCAGCGCCATGATCACCAACAACGGGGGCGGTTTGCGATTTTCGGAAACGAGCGCGGCCGGCTCGGCCACCATCGTCAACAGCGGCACTCTGGCATTTATTGGCTCCAGCAGAGGGGACAGCGCGCAAATCGTCAACACTGCCGGCGGAGTGTTCGACATGTCGGGCCTCGTCACCGCAGGCACGACCGTAGGCTCGATAGAAGGCGCAGGGACCTTCTTTCTCGGCTCCAAGCAGCTCTCCGTCGGCAGCAACGGCCTGTCGACCACAGTGAGCGGAGTCATCTCCGATGGCGGCGTCGCCGGCGGTGTCGGCGGCTCGCTGATCAAGGTCGGCCCCGGCACGCTAACCCTGACGGGCACCAATGCTTACACCGGTCCGACTACGGTCAATGGCGGAGCCTTGGCAGTGAACGGCAGCCTCGTTAGCTCCGTCACGGCCAACACCGGTGGCGCGCTCCTGGCGAATGGCAGTATTGCCGGCAACGTCAACGTAAATGGTGGTGCGATCGGAGGCGGCGGCATTATCGGCGGCCTCACCGTCACCGGCAATTTCGTGCAAAACGGCGGCACCTATGTCGTCGACGCCAACGCCGCAGGCCAGAGCGACCGAATCAATGTCGGCGGCAAGGCCACCATCAACGGTGGAGCGGTGCAGGTGGTGGCTCAGTCGGGCAGCTATGCGCGTAATACTACTTACACGATCGTCAATGCGGTGGGCGGGGTGACTGGCGCTTTTTCGAGTGTCAACGGCAACTTCGCCTTCCTCACGCCGACACTCAGCTACGATGCCAACAACGTCTATCTGCTGCTGGGAACCAATTCCTTCGCGTCGGGCGCACAGACTGCCAATCAATACGCGGTCGGCGCCGCCCTCGACCAGGCGAACGCGTCGGCGACCGGCGACTTCGCCAACGTGCTGAATGCAATAGGCATTCTCAACACCGCGCAGGGCCCGGCGGCGCTCAACGCCATCAGCGGGCAGAACTACTCGGGCTTCTCGAGCTCGATGGTGCAGGGCGCGCAGCTATTCATGAGCAATTTCCTCACCCAGGCGGGCGGTGGCAGCGACGGCACCAACAAGGTGGCGCTGGCGCAAGCCTGCGACGTGGCCTGCCAGGTCGCCGAGCCACCGCGCTGGGGCGCGTGGGGCGGGGCGCTGGGCGGCGCCGGCACGCTTGCCGGCAATGCCAACGCCGGCCCGCTCACCTACAACGTCGGCGGCTTCGCGGCCGGCCTCGACCGCAAGTTCGGCGAGAGCTTTCGCGGCGGCCTCACGGTCGGCTACCTCAGCGGACAGCAATGGGTCGGCGGCTTCGACGGCAAGGGGATCTCGAACACCGTGACGGCCGGCGTCTATGGCGGCTATGCGCAGGGACCCGTCTACCTCGACGGCATCGCGGGCTACGCCTACAGCGGCAATCAGATGCGGCGCACCATCGCCATCCCCGGCCTGCAGCCGCGCACGGCGCAGGGCCTGACCGGCGCCAACCAATTCTACGGCCAGGTCGAGATGGGCTATCGCGTCGACCTCGGCGGCGTGGCGTCGGTGTTCGTCACGCCGTTCGCCCGGCTGCAGGGTTTTACCGGCACGCAGAACGCCTTCACCGAGACCGGGGCGCAGTCGCTCAACCTCAACGTGGCGGCGCAGACCACCAACTCTCTGCGCTCCGTGCTGGGCGCGCAGGTGGGCGGGTCGATGGATATGGGTTGGCGCGAGAAATTGAACGCCTGGGTGCGGCTGGGCTGGAGCCACGAATACGCCAACACCTATCGTCCCGTCACGGCCTCGTTCGCCGGCGCGTCGACCATTCCCTTCACGACCTACGGCGCCAGCCCGCAGCGCGACGGCGTGGTGATCGGGCTTGCCGCCAACACCCAGATCGCCGAGGCGACGTCGACTTACCTGCGCTACGAGGGCAACATCTCGGGCCAGGATTCAAGCCACGCGCTGACCGCCGGCGTGCGCATGACCTGGTAAGCAGGGTGATCCAGCGCGAGGACATCCTCGAGGCGTTGCGGCAGGACGGGCCGCCTAGCTGGACGCGCGAGTCATCCGGCGCGTATCCTGCCGCCGCCATGCCGACACCGCAGCTCCTGATCGACCACCGTGACGACCTCCAGCTCGACGACGACTGGTCAGACGAGGCGATCGTCGCCGCGGCGCCGGTGCTGATCAGAACCCTGGCGAAGGTCATCGAGACGGCCAGGCGCGATGGTGACCGCGAGGTGCTGGAGCGGTTCGCTTGGTTCGTCGACGCCCGGAGGGCGGCGGCGCACTGAACGACGCGGGCGCGGCCTCAGAGGCGCGCTGAAACGGCTCGCCAGCTTGGCCGGGTACACGGCATGCTGGAACGGCCGCTCAGGCGGTCGAGCTTGTCGTTGCCAAAACCGCTACACTGGCCCCGCGGACAACAAGCCCGTTGGGCTTTTCCCGGGAAGGGCTTGCCCGAACGAGGCCCCTTGGTTGGGGCGGATGCTCGCACCGTCGTACACGAGGGGAAGCCTGTCAGGTTGCCCGGCCGGGGGTGGGGAATCTGGCGACTGACACGGGTCGTTGCCGCCCGCCTATACTGTCGACGATGACCGACGTCAGGACGTGATGGGCCTCTTCACCAGTCTCCTCCGCCGGTTTGGCGGCGAACCAGAGAAGCCTCTCGAACCGAGCGAGCGGGTCCGCGTTGCGCTGGCGCGGATGAAGCTCGCAGAGCGCCGCGACGCCGAAGCTGTTCGGCAGGAGGCGATCGAGGATTTGGGTTCGGAGCGGGCAGCCGACGAATGGCTGTCCTGCAAGGTGCCGTTCCTGGGCCATGTCCGGCCGATCGACATCATGCGGAAGCCGAAGGGCCGGAACGCCGCCCGGGACGTGCTGTATCGGATGCGCCATGGGATCTATCCTTGAGTGCCAAGGGGCACGGGGGCGCTGGCGCCATCGATGTCGCGCGGACAGCCGGGTTGCTGATCGTTGCCGTCCGCGCCGTCGGGCTGCTCACGGTCGCGTTCGGTCGCCCGGCAGCGAGCGCGAGCCGGCCACGGGGTCGCACTGGGCAACTCAACCCACGAATCGATTGCGGATGATGGAGGCGACCGCGCCGATGATTGCACCGCCGATCACTCCCCCAACCACGCTTCCGACGGCCTGCATGGCGCTCGGGTCGCTATTGCCTCCCCAATAGACGACCGCCTGCAGCACGCCGTACAGCGCACCAAGGACGGCGCCAAAAATCGCAACCTTGCGCGTGTTCCACATTCCGCGGCCTCCTGATCCTGTCGGCATTGTCACACGACAGCCAATTCAATGACGAGAGGCTTCGGGACTGATGGCGGACCGGCGGGCCTCGAGCCGTAGAGAAGCGACAGCGGAAGGGCGTCCCTCGACAAAAAAGCCGCCCTCGAGGGAGCGAGAGCGGCAGTTGCTGGGAAAGCAAGGTAGCGGGGACGCCACCTTACACCCTCTGACTTCTAGCGGAGTACGAATTGCAGAGCGACTGCATTTTTGCAAGACTGCTTTGCGTGGCGCCCTCGGCCCACGGCTCTGCAGCACAGAACCAAGGCCATTCGGCCGGCAACGCCGGACCAGGCTATGGGCGCCGCCGCACGAGGATGAGGGGTTCGCCGGCAACGCCGAACTGCACGCGAAACAGGATCGCCAGCGCACGCACCGCGAAGGCCAGCACGAAGGCGACGATGCCGGCCTGCCCGGCGGTCACGGCATGTTGCGACAACAGGGCATAGGCGGTCGCGCCGACCAGCGCGGCGGTGGCGTAGATCTCGCCGCACAGGATCATGGGGCGCGTCTGGGTGAGCAGGTCGCGGATGACGCCGCCGCCGCATGCCGTCAACATTCCCAGGAAGGCCGACACGACGACCGGCGCTCCTGCCGTCACCGCGATGTGCGCGCCGACAACGGCAAAGGCGGCGAGCCCCAGGGCATCGGCCCAGACGATCAGGCTTTGCCGTTCGACGGCGAAGCGCTGCAGAAAATACATGACGAAGGCGACGACGCTGCACAGGACCAACTCGTCGGGATTCTTCACCCACCAGACGGGCAGGTCGAGCAGGATGTCGCGCACGGTGCCGCCGCCGATTCCCGTGATGACGCCGATCAGCACGATGCCGAGGGCGTCCATGCGGTGGCGTGCGGCGGCGAGGGCGCCGCTGGCGGCGAAGACGACGTCGCCCAGATACATGATGGCGACGATGACCAGGCTCAACGGCTCGACGGGCGGCGTCATGGACCTGCCTTTCAGTGCGTGATGGGCGCCGGGCGCGCCGAAGGTCTCCGATCAAGGCGACACAGACGATACACCTCCATCGCGCCGCGAAACGTCCGAGACATACGGGGCCGCTAGAAGGTTCTCGTGCGGGCGGGGCAAGTCTGAACCCGCCTGGAGGAGCGAATGATCGGCGGTCTTCTGGCGGTACTGGGCCTCGCCGCGGCGATGACGGGGCTGTGATGGAGATCTGGCTGTTCCTGGCCACCGTCGCGCTCGTCCGGTGCGTCGCCGCCGAAACCAACTTCAGCCGATAGGATCGCCATGTCGTTCGTCCCGATTGCCCTTCTCGTCATCATGGGCACCAGCCTGGCGGTCATCGTCGTCGTTGCGACTCGCGAGGTCGCCAAGCGCATCCGCTAGGTCCGGTACCGGCGGACCGTCGACAGGGCGAGTGCCGCACTGCCGGCCCAGCTCGGCGGCACCGGGACGCCGGCCTCATCGGGGTCGACGCAGGACGCTGGAGCATCCACGCGTCTGGCCGGGCGAACGGCAGCCCGTGCTCGCCCGGCGTCAAGCGAAGAACAGGAAGGTCACCAGCACGAACAACGGCAGCAGGATCACGCCCGACCAGGCCATGTACCCGAAGAAGCTCGGCATCCGTATGCCCTGCTCCTCGCAGATCGACCTCACCATGAAGTTGGGGGCGTTGCCGATGTAGGTGTTGGCCCCCATGAACACGGCGCCGGCGGAGATGGCGAGCAGGGTGCTCGCCAGCGGGCCCATGAGCTGTTGCGGGTTGCCGCCAGCCAGATTGAAGAACACCAGGTAGGTCGGTGCATTGTCGAGAAAGCTGGACAAGCCGCCGGTCAGCCAGAAGTACGCGGCGTCGACAGGCTTGCCGTCCGGCGAGGTCACGAAAGCCAACAGGGGAGCGAGCGCCCCCTTGCTGCCGGCCGACAGGATGGCCAGCGCCGGAACCATCGTGACGAAGATGGCAGCGAACAGGAATGCGACCTCCTGCATGGGCGCCCAATGGAAAGCATTCTCGATCCTGATTCGCTTCGGGGTCACCTGGAGCGAGGCAATGCTGACACCGATCAGGATGACGTCGCGCGCCAATCCCTGGAGGGAGCGCTCGATGCCGAATCCGAACGGGATCGAGATGCCTGGATTCCACACGCCACTTCCCACGATGGCAACCAGCGCGACCCCGAGCAGGAAGAAGTTGCGCCAGCCTTCGATGCGCACCCTGATCGCGGCATCAGACGGCTCGGGGGGACGATGCGCTTCGCTGCGCCACGCACGGCGATCGAAAAGATAAAACAGGACGAGCAGGAGCACCGCACACACCATCATCGGCATGAACATCGCCGTTACCGTCCAGAGGAAATCCACGCCCTTCAGAAACCCGAGGAAGAGGGGGGGATCGCCGAGGGGCGTGAGCGAGCCGCCGATGTTGGACACCAGAAAAATGAAGAACACGAAGACGTGCACCTTGTGTCGGCGCCATGCGTTCGCGCGGATGACGGTGCGTATCAGGAGCATCGACGCGCCGGTCGTTCCAAGGACGCTCGCCAGCGCCGTGCCGGCGGCCAGCAGCAGGGTATTCGTGCTTGGCGTTCCCGCGAAGTTGCCGCTGACGAGGATTCCGCCTGCAACGACGAAGAGGGTGAACAGCAGGATCATGAAGGGCACGTATTCCGCCACGAGCACGTGCACGAGGTCGGTGGCGATGGTCTGCGGGCCGAGGACCAGGAGGCAGGGCAGCACGAAGCAGAGCGACCAGAACAGTCCGACCTTGCCGAAATGGTGTTCCCAGAAGCGCGGCAGCAACAGGGGGAACATGGCGATGGACAGCAGCAGCCCCATGAAGGGCACTATCCAGTAGAGACCGATGGCTGAGCCGTCGATGCCGTGTCCCGAGGCAGCGGAAGCAGCCTGGGGAGCGACCAGAAGAACGAAGGCGAGCGTTAGGCGAGGAACTGCGCGGGTCATGGTGACAATGTACATGGTTTCCTGGGTGCGACGGGTTCCGAAGGACTCGGGTAGATCCCACTCGCGAGAATGATCGGCGGGACCGCTCGACCCGAGGCGGTCCTGCGGGATGCCAGGCGAGCACTGCTGCGCGTCACAGGCATGCCTTCGGCAATGCACGGCGGCACGCTGCGCAATCAGGCGTTGAAATACCCAGCCGTCCTACCCTAAGCTCTGTTCGGGGAGAATTCGGGGCGACCGCGGTCGCGGTGCAAGGCGGCCAAGCGATCCATGTGGGAACCTGGGAAGAATGAACGCCAATACCTTCGATGGGCCGGGGTCGACTGTTGTCGATCGCTTTGCCCGACTGCTCCTGCTCCACAAGTCGGACATCGGCATGGACGATATCGAGGACGGCGAGCTTCTGCGCCAGGTCCCGGAAATCCTGGGGGCCCTGGTCAGAATCTCGCTGAAGGCACTCCGTGATCCCGAAGAACCCGACAATGCCCGTCGCCTGGCCGCGCTCGGTTGGTTCGTCGACTGGGCTGCGAAGAGTATCGAGGGGTTCCCGGAAGCAGCCCTCGAGAGGGATTTGTCCCTCGGGTACGGCTATCCGCTTCGCGATCACGTTGCCTGACGCGGCGGCCCAGAGTTCCAGGACCGGGCGGTCCTGGAGCCCCTGGGGGATTGCCCGGATCCTAGCGGATGACCGTGGCCTTGATCGCCGTCTGCTGGCTCCATACCGTCGTGATGACATCACCCGGCTTGATGCCCGCGAGGGCGCTCTTGCCGGCGGCGGTTTGCACAGGCGGCAGCTGAACAACCTCGCCGCTGTCGGGTGAAGGCTCCTCGGGGCGTCCGGCGGACGCGTTGACGAGGTAGATCACGCCGGCGGCCATATCCACCTTGGTGACCATGCCGTCCATGCTCCAGAGCCTGATCGGCTCCTGGGCGCCCGGGATGCCCTGCAGGCGGGCGCCCTTGGCGATCATCGCCTTGGCCTGGGCCTCGGTGGCCGGAGTCTTCTTGGCGATCAGGAAGTCGAGATAGTCGTACCAATGGGTGTCGACGATGTTGCCCACGCGGAGCGAGGGGTAGTTCACCACGAGGTCGGCCGCCCGCATCTTCACGCGGCCCAGGTCCTCCCAGATGATGTTGAAGATGCGCCTCTCGGGATGGAGGCTGTGGATCGTCCCGCGCTTGAAATTCTGATAGGTGTTCGGCACGACGAGATCGGTCTGTGCCATCGCCGGCAGCACCGGCATCGCCGTCGCTGTGAGCGCGGCGCCCCCCAGCAGCTTCAAGGCCGAACGGCGGCTTGATTCTATCATGACAATACCCCCTGATTCATTAACCGAGTCATGGTCATTCATGCGCATGTGCGCAAGAACATCCCTAACCCGACCACGGCAAATTGGCCAGCCTGAAACGGCAAGGTTGCTCCCCCCGGGATGTGGGCAGGCCGGCCGGCGGGAGGGGGCACGGATAGCCGGGTTGGCCTGATCGCGTATCCGGAACAAGATGACGGCAGGTCCGAGCCGTTGCGTGGCCGCGCGCCGCGGCGGGGATCGCTGACAGGGAGAAGTCATCGTGCGTTACGCGAAGAAGGCAATGATCGTGGCACCTCAGCCGGAGCCGACGGAGGCGGGGGCCGATGTCCTGCGCGAAGGCGGCAATGCCGTCGACGCCGGCATCGCCTGTGCGCTCGTCCAGGGCGTCGTCGACCCGATGATGTGCGGCATCGCGGGCTTCGGCAGCTGCGGCATCTACATGCTGGGCAAGAAATTTCATGGCTACATCGACGCCCACGCGCCGGCGCCGCTCGGGGCACGGCCCGACATGTGGGCAAACCTGATCGAGAGCGAGGCGCGCGACGGCTACGGCTTTATCCTGAAGGGCCGGGTGAACGACATCGGCTACAGGTCGATCTGCGCGCCGGCCAACCTGAAAATGTACCACGAGGCGCATCGCGAGCACGGCAGCCTGCCGTGGTCGCGCATCGTCGAGCCGGCGATCGCCTGGGCGGAGAGCGGCTGGACGGTGCGGCCGCACGTGCACTACTGGTGGAGTGACGACGGCGCATTCGGCCGGGCGCCCAATCACGAGCGCACCGGCTTCACCGCGGCCGCGCGCGCGCTCTATTGCCGGCCGGACGGCACGCCCAAGCGGGTCGGCGATCGCGTCGTCAACCGCGACTACGGGCAGACCCTGCGCGCCATCGCGAGGGGCGGCGCGGACGTCTTCTACTCGGGCGAGATCGCCCGGGCGATCGCCGACGACATGAGAAGGAACGAGGCCCTGCTGTCGCTCGACGACCTCGCGGCCTGGAAGCCGACGCACAATCCGCCGCTGTGGGGGGACTATCGAGGCTACCGCGTCTCGACCAACCAGCCGCCCGGCGGCGGGGTGATGCTGCTCGAGATGCTGAATATCCTCGAGAACTTCGATCTGGCGGCTCTCGAGCACAATTCCGCGGAGTACCTGCGCATCGTCAGCGAGGCGATGAAGCGTGCCACCATCGACAAGGATGCTCATGTCGGCGATCCGAAGTTCGTCGACGTGCCGGTGGAGCGGCTGATCTCCAAATCCTATGCCAGGACCATGGCGGGCGAGATCATGCGCCGGGTGAAAGCGGAGGTGCCGCGCTTCAACGCCGGCGCCGTCTCCAAGGACACCACGCACATCTCGGTGCTCGACAAGGACGGCAACTGCTTCTCGATGACCCATTCGCTCGGCATGCCGTCGGGGGTCGTCACGCCGGGTCTGGGCTTCATGTACAATGGCTGCATGGGCGTGTTCGACCCGCGGCCGGGCCGGGCCGGCTCGATCGCCCCCGGCAAGGCCCGCTTCAGCTCGGTCGTGCCCTCGATCGTCTTTCGGGACGGCAAGCCGCACCTCGTCATCGGCGCACCCGGCGCGACGCAGATCGCCATGGGCGTGCTGCATGTCGTGCTCAATGCACTCGATTTCGACATGACCATGGTCGAGGCGGTGAGCGCGCCGCGTTTCTCGGCGACCTCCGACGCGATCGACATTTCCAACCGGATCCAGGGCCGGGTCGAGCGCGAGTTGCAGGCCGAAGGCTATCCGGTGGTGCGCAGCCCCTACACGTTCGGCTTCGCCGCGGTTCATGCCATCCGCATCCACGACGACGGCCTCGACGGCGGAGCCGACCCCGGTCACGACGGCGTGGTGATCGCGGTTTAGGGCGCGGCAGCCGGCCGGGCACCGTTGACGGCTGGTCAAGCGGGCAGGGGTTGCGCTAGTGTCAGGGCAGCCAATCAACAAATGAAGTGCAACAGGGAGTGATCTTATGAAGCGAATGATGGGCGCCGCGGCTGCCGCCGCGGTACTGTTCGGTGGCCTGGCGGCTCACGCACAGGCGGTCGACCAGCGGAAATTCAACGTCGTCGGCACCTGGAACTTCCTCACCAACTGGAAGGTCCTGGAAGTGCCCTTCTGGGAGAAGGATCTGCCGGCGGCCTCGGGCGGCAAGCTCTCGGGCAACATCAAGTCGGTGACCGAGCTCAACCTGAAGGGCACCGAGGTCCTGCGCCTGCTCAAGACGGGCGTGTACGACTTCGCCGCGGCGCTGCCGATCTACGTCGACGACGGCGCCGCCATCGTCGAGGCGGTCGACATCGCCGGCGTCGCGCGCACCTTCAAGATGAGCCGCGACATCATCGATGCCTGGATGCCGGAGATGCAGAAGGTGATGCGCGAGCGCCACGGCGCCCTGGTTCTGGGTACCTTCACCTGGCCCGAGCAGAACTTCTACTGCCGCGGGGACATCGCCAGCGTCGAGGACCTCAAGGGCAAGAAGGTTCGCGTGCAGGGCGCCTCGCAGGCCGATCTGGTGAAGGGCTTCGGCGGCTCCGCCGTCACCATCCCGTTCGGCGAGGTCGTGCCGGCGCTCGAGAAGGGCGTGGTCGATTGCGGCATCACCGGCACCATGCCGGCCTACAAGGC
>JALHMO010000134.1 GCA_022844015.1 Reyranella sp.
GGGCGCCGCGCCGGCGCCGCCGCCGCGGCAGTGGTGGCAGGTGGTTCGATAGGGATCAGTGTTGGCTCATCTGATTTGACGGATACTACCGGTTTCCCGTAGTGTTTCACGAGTGGAGTATGAATGGGACGAGGCCAAGGCAGCGGCAAATCTTGCCAAGCATGGCATCAGCTTCACGGCTGCGGCGCGGAGCCTCGAAGATCCTCGCAAGATCGAAATCCTCGACGACAGGTTCGACTATGGCGAGGAGAGAACTCAAAGCCTTTGCATGCATCGCGGAGAGATCCTGTTCATCGTGACAGCCATGCCAGACGAAAACATCTGCCGCATCATCAGCGCCCGTAAGGCAACACGAAATGAGCAAGAGCAGTACTTCCAAGGTGGTTCGCTATTCTCGTGACAAGCTTCCCCCCGACAGGTCCAACTGGGCTCGCATCAATGCCATGACCGACGAGGAGGCCATGGCTGCGGCGTTGTCCGATCCCGACGCGCAGCCCCTCACGCCTGAGCGGCTGGCGAGGATGCGCCGGGTGTCGCGGGTCAAAGTGATTCGGCAGCGCCTCGCCATGACGCAAGCGGAGTTTGCCGAGGCATTTCACCTGCCCATCACGACCCTGCGCGATTGGGAACAGCATCGGAGCACGCCCGACGCGCCGGCCCGCGCCTTGTTGTTGGCAATCGAACGCGATCCGGAAGTCATGCGGAGGTTGCTCGCCGACAGGGCAGCGTAGCTTCCGCGGCTTCGCGCGCCCAGCTCAGGCAACGCCGCCGCCGTGCTGATGGAGTGCGCGCCGGCCGAGCTCAACTTGATGCCGTTCCCGGCCGTGCCGGCCCGGACTCGACAAACGCTCGTGATCAAGGAACCCAGGCATGTCCAAGAATCGTCACCTCCTGCTCGCCCTGACCAATCCTGTCCCCGGTCGGGAGGACGAGTTCAACGCCTGGTACGATGCCCACCATGTGCCCGAATGCCTCGAGGTTCGGGGCTTCAAGAGCTGCCAGCGTTTCAAGCTGACGGCCAGTCAGCACGACCAGCCGCGACAGGCCTATCTCGCACTTTACGAGCTGGAAGGCGACGACCCGAAGGCGCTGTTGCAAGGCCTCGAGGCGACGCGATCCGAGCGCACGCAAAGCCCTGCGTTCGACCGCGAGAGCGTCTCCCTATGGGTGTTCTCGCCGATTGCAGAAAAGCAGCACGGCGACGAGAGCGACGATTGAGCTGGCCTGCCGCCGCGAGGCGTAGCCGGCGAAGAACGGTACGGAGCATCCCAGACGCGCTGGCGCGTGCCTGACTGCTGGTCATCGAACGCGATCCGGAGGTCCTGCGACGCGACTGGCGGTCTCAGCTTCCTCCGGGGGCCGGCCCCGGCGCCTGGCCCGCGTCGCGCTGCACGCCGGGCCAATGGCTCTTCGTGGTCCCCTCCTCGAATCGGAATCCCGTGTAGCCGTCGGCCGCGATCTGGCTGCAGGTGTGACGGTAGCCGGCGCCGACATAGGGCATGAAGACCTTCGGCTTGCCCGGGATGTTCACGCCGAGATACCAGGAGTTGGCTTCCGGATAGAGCGTGCGCGACGCCACGTCCGCCACGTGGTCCATCCATTGGTCCTGCGCCGCCGCCTCGGGCTCGACCGTCTGCAGGTCGTCGCGGCGCATGTGCTCGATGCACGCGACCAGCCAGTCGACGTGATGCTCGCAATTGTGGATCACGTTGCCGATGACCGACGGGCTGCCGGGACCGGTGATGGTGAACAGGTTGGGGAAGCCCGCCACGCCGAGGCCGAGATAGGTCCGCGGCCCGTCTGACCACGCCTCCTTCAGCGCCCTGCCGCCGCGGCCACGGATGTCCATCGCCAGCAACGCGCCTGTGACGGCGTCGAAGCCGGTGGCGAACACCAGCATGTCGAGCTCGAACGCGCGCTCGGACGTCTGCGCGCCGGTCGGCGTGAAGCGCTCGAGCGGCTCGCGGCGCAGGTTGACCAGCGTGACGTTGGGCCGGTTGAAGGTCTCGAAGTAGCCGCTGTCGACGCAGATGCGCTTCACGCCCAGCGGATGGTCGGTCGGGCAGAGATCGTCGGCGGTCTGCGGATCGTGCACGGCCTCGCGGATCTTGCCGCGCACGAAGTCGCAGGCGACGTCGTTGACGCCGTGGTGCGTCAGGATGTTGGGGAAGGCATAGAGGATGGCGCCGCCGCCCTCCTGCCAGAGCGCCTCGTAGCGCTGCCATTGGACGTCGCGCGGCGGGATGGGGGCGGTCTCCGCGGTGGGCGGCACGCGGCCGAAGTCCGAGTGCTGCAGGCTTTCCAGGTAGGCCTCGAAGCCGGCCTCGAATTGCTCGTGGTCCTGCTCTGTCAGCGGGCGATTGCGCGACGGAAGGGAGAAGTTCGGCGTGCGCTGGAACACGGTGAGGTGCCGGGCCGTCTCGGCGATCAGCGGAATCGCCTGGATGCCGGAGGAGCCGGTCCCCACCACGCCGACCCGCTTGCCGGCGAAGTCGACAGGCTCGTGCGGCCACTGGGCGGTGTGAAGGATGGTGCCGGCGAAGTCGGAAAGGCCGGGAATGTCGGGCGTGTTGGGGATCGACAGGCAGCCGGTCGCCATGATGCAGAAGCGGGCGCGAAAGCAATCGCCGCGGTTCGTGCTCACCGTCCAGACCTCGGCGTTGTCGTCGTAGATGGCGCCGACGACGCGCGTCTCGAAGCGGATGAGCGGGCGCAGGCCGAAGCGGTCGGCGGCATGGCCGATGTAGCGCAGGATCTCGGCCTGGGCGGCATAGCGCTCCGACCAGCGCCACCCGGCGCGCAGCTCGGGCGACCAGGTGTAGGAATAGAGCAGGCTCGGCACGTCGCACCGAACGCCCGGATAGCGATTCCAGTACCAGGTCCCGCCGACATCGGGCGCCGCCTCGATGCCGACCACCGAGAGGCCGAGCGCGCGCAGCCGGTGCAGGGCATAGAGCCCGCCGAACCCGGCACCGACCACCACGGCCCCCAGGATCTCGCCCTGCGCGGGGGCGGCATCGTGACCGATCTCGCCTGAAGGTACGCTCATCCTTTTCTCCGCACTACGCATCGATCTCATGGGTCGCTTTCGTCTCTTCAGGGGGCGAGGCATTGAACTCGCATATGAGAAATGCCGTCATCCCGACCGGAGCCGCGCAAAGCGCGGCGTAGTGGAGGGACCTTTCATGTTGAAGCTGCAACAAGAGAGGTCCCTCGACTACGCCGCCAATGGCGCTGTAAACAGCGCCTGATCGGGCGGCTCGCTCGGGATGACGGAATCTCTTGTGCACATGCCAATGCTCCAGGTGTCGGCAGACAGCGGCGATGAGCATCCCTAACCGTCGAAGCCGACGAAGACCGTGGCTTCGGCGACGGACTTGCGCTGCGACACGACCGCATTCGCCGGGAAGCTTTCGTCCGGCCAGCCCAGCGCAATGCTTTTCATGATGACCTGATCGTCGGCTATCCCGGCGTGCTCGCGCACCACGGGTGACTGCATGATGCCCTGGCTGTTGATCACGGCGCCCAGCCCGCGCGACCACGCGGCATTGACCAGGGCCGTGGCCACGGCGCCGCAATCGAACGGCGTGTCGTCGCTGCCGTCCAGCGCGCGGTCGTAGGTCACGATCACGCACACCGGCGCGTCGAACTGACGGAAGCCGCGCAGCACCCAGTCCTGGCGCCCGTCCTTGTCGTCGCGCGCAATCCCCATGGCGGAGAACAGCTGCTTGGCGACGCCGACCTGCCTGTCCCGGTGCTGGCCTGCGAAAGGCTGGCCCGTGCGGAACTCGCGCGACTGCGGAATGCCCGCCACCATCCGCTCCGTGTTGCCGGCCCGGATCCGGTTCAGCGGTTCGCCGGTGATGACGTAGAAGTTCCACGGCTGGGTATTCATGGACGACGGGGCACGCATCGCCAGGCCGATGATTTCCTCGATCAGCGCCCTGGGGACCGGATCGGGCTTGTAGCCGCGGATGCTCCGCCGACCGAGGATGACGTCATCGAACTGCATCTGCCTGAAACTCCCTCGATTGCTCCTGAGCCGACGGGAGCTTTCGCCGCTTCCCGGCGTCGGCGCAAGGTGGACGCAACGGCTCGTCGGCTCCCGGCATCTGTAGTTCGGCCCGTGGGCTCCCGCGCTTGCCAGGCAGCCGTCAGGTCCTATGCGCCATGCAGGGCCGAGGGAGCAACGGAGGTGCTGCCCGGCGCCTGCTCGAGCCCTGCGACCGGAAGGCCTGCCGGGCCCGGTCGCCGCGCCGCGAGCAGGCGCCGGGCCTCGGCATCGCGTCCGCAGCTCAGATAGGCCCGCAACAACGTCGCCTCCACCAGGTCGACCTGCGCCCGGCTGCCGCCCATGCGTTCGCGTTCGGGCAGCATGGGCACGATCAGGTCGATTGCGGCGGCATGATCGCCGCGCTGGAAGGCCGCGAAGGCGCGCGCCACGGCGGGAATGGTCGAGCCGGAAGGATAGCGGCCGGCTCTTGCCAGCTCCTCGATGGCCCCGATCCAGGCCTCCAGCTCTGCACCGTCGCTGTCGACGGCGAAGGCAAGCGCGACATGCCAATCGGCCAGGGAGAAGCCCGGGCGTGGAATTTTCTCTCGCGCGTAGTCCCGGAGCTTCGCCCAGCGCGCGTGATCGCGGGGATGGCCCGCCAGCTCGGCGCGCCACAGGAACGAGGAAGAATCCGAGAGCTTCTGATGCACGGCGCCGCGATGATCGTCCGCCGAGAAGGCATCGTTGTAGAGCCGAAACCCCGCTTCCAGATCGTCGGCGTGCAACTCAAACAGGCCGAGGTGCCAGCTCAGGTGGCCGAACAGCCCGCCATTGCGATCGTAGGACGGCAGCCAGTCGCGCATGAACGCGATGCCGCGGTCGCGCTCGCCAGTTTCGTAACAGAGATGGGCGAAGGCGTGCGCGCCATAGGCGTTGCGCCGCTTCCGGTCCAGCGACCGCTCGATCCTGGGGCGCGCCGCGTCGTGCAGGCCGATCTCCGACAGCGCCATGCCGTGATGGGCCTCGAACCACCAATCCTCGCCGTAGTGCCGGGCGAGCGGGTCGAGAAAATCGACGAGGCCCTGTTCCCGGCCGGGCAGGCCGGACATCCCGATCAAGCCGCCTTGGTTGGCGGCGAGGCTCAGCACGAAGGCATCGCGCGGCCATGTATCGACATGCACGCGGATCGCGGCCAGCGCGGCGACGGCCTGGCCGGCGAACAGGTGGCGAAAGACCTCGATGTGGCTGCGCTCGCGCGCCGAGCCGCCGTCGGCGACGGACAATGCGGTAGCCAGGGACTCGCGCATGCTCGCGAGATTGCCGGCGAGCTGAAAGGCACGGGCCTTGCCGACATGGGCCAGGGCGAAGCCTGGATCGGCGGCGATGGCGCGGTCGAAGGAAGCGGCGGCACCGGGGAAAACGGTCAGCAGGAGGTCGACGCCTTCGACGTAGGCATCGCGCGCAGCGGCGACGGTGGTGGATACGGCGAGGCCGTAGCGGTCCGTCAGCATGTCATCACCTCTGCCAGCCGTATCGTCGCCCGGAGCCTTGCGCCGGGTGCACCCGAATATCTGTCATCATTCAGCTCCGTGCAATTCTCTCTCCGTGAGTGGCCAGCCGTGAGCTTTCAGGAGGGTGTCCATCGGGCCCGATCCGCGGAAACCTTCCGGCGAACGCGAGGTCGTCGCTCACGGGTCGACGAGGGTGGTCCAGATCGACCTGGTCCTGGAGCGGTCGAGATACTTCGCGTAGAGCAGATCGAGGAACTCCTTGCTGCCGGTCGCGGCCTGCGTCTCGTAGGCCGCGCGGCTCGTCACCTCGATGCGCTCCATGAAGTCCCACGGGCCGCCTTCGACGCCGGCATCGAGGTCGTCGATGCGATGGGTGCGATAGCTCACGATCGACGGGTTCTGCGCCGCCTTCACGTAGTCGACCTCGCGCTCGAACTTCTCGAACTCGTCGATGTCGACGCCGGGCTTCAGCTTCACCAGAACGTATCGGACTACGGTCATCGATTTCTCTCCCGTGTTCGGCTTAGACGAGATGGCATGCGGCGAAATGGCCCGGCGCAACCTCGCGCCACGGCACCGGCTCGGCGCACACCGGCTGGGCCATCGGGCAACGGGCGCGCAGCCGGCAGCCGGCCGGGATGTCGATCGGGCTCGGGATCTCGCCCGACAGCACGAACGGATCGCGCGGCGCGTCCGGGTCGGGCACCGGCACTGCCGCGAGAAGCGCGCGCGTGTAGGGATGGGTCGGATGGTCGAACAGCTCGCCGGCCGGCGCCTCCTCGACGATCACGCCGAGATACATCACGGCCACCCGCGAGGCGAGGTAACGGACCGTGGCGAGATCGTGGGAGATGAAGAGATAGGACAGGCCGTGCCGCTGGCGCAGCTCCTCGAGCAGGAGGATCACGCGCGCGCGCAGCGAGACGTCGAGCGCGGATGTCGGCTCGTCGAGCACCAGGAGGCGGGGATTGGTCACCAGCGCGCGGGCGATGTTGACCCGCTGGCGCTGGCCGCCCGACAGCTCGTGGGCGTAGCGGTCGGCGAGGTCGGCACCGAGACCGACCTCCTCGAGCACGGCATCGGTGCGCTCGCGCCGCTCCGCCGGGCTCAATCGGGTGTGCAGCTTGAGCGGCTCGCCGACCATGCGCCGCACGCTGAGGCGCGGATTGAGCGATGCGGTCGGGTCCTGGAAGACCATCTGCAGGTCCGGCCGGACCTTGTTGAAGCCGGAGTCGCTCAGCGTCGAGATCTCCTCGCCGTCGAAACGGATGCTGCCGGCGGTCGGCGGCACCAGCCGCACCAGCGTCCGCGCAACCGTCGACTTGCCGCAACCCGATTCGCCCACCAGCCCGACCGTCTCGCCGGGGTCGAGGGTGAACGACACGCCGTCGACGGCGCGCACGACCGGGGGCTTGCCGTCCTTGAGCGCGCGCAGCCACGCCGCAGGCCCGCGCAGCGGGAAGTGCGTCTTGAGACCGGCGACCTCACACAGCGGCGGCACGGCCATCCTCCACGGCGAAGCAGGCGACGAAATGCTCGGGCGCCACGGGCGTCATGGCGGGTTTCTCGCGCCGGCAGCGATCCTCCACCCACGGGCAGCGCCCGGCATAGCGGCAGCCTGCCGGCGGGTTGAGCAGCGACGGCACCGAGCCCGGCACCGGCTCCATGACGATCTCGCGGTCGATGCGCGGGATCGAGCGTACCAGCGCGCGGGTGTAGGGATGCGCGGGCTGGCGGAACAGCGAGCGCACCGGTGCGATCTCGACCACCTGGCCGGCGTGCATCACGGCGACCCGCTGGCAGGTCGTGGCGACGACGCCCAGGTCGTGGGTGATCAGCAGGATCGAGGCGCCGGTCCGCGCGCCGAGATCGCGCAGCAGGTCGAGGATGCGCGCGGCCGTCGAGACGTCGAGGCCGGTCGTCGGCTCGTCGGCGATCAGCAGGCGCGGCGAGGTGGTGAGCGCCATCGCGATCATGACGCGCTGGCACATGCCGCCGGAGAACTGGTGGGCGTACTGGCGGGCGCGCCGCTCGGGCTCGGGAATCCCGACCAGGGTCAGCATCTCCAGCGCCCGCTTGCGGCTGTCGGCCGCCGACAGGCCGGCATGGAGCTGGAACAGCCGGGCGACCTGCCGGCCGACGGTGATCAGGGGATTGAGCGATGTTCGCGGCGTCTGCGAGATCATGGCGATCTTCGCGCCGCGGATCTGCTGCAGCTCGTCCTCGGGGATCCGGGCGAGATCGCGGCCGTCGAACAGGATGCTGCCGCCGGTCTGGCGGCCGGGCTTGCGGATCAGCCGCAGGATCGCCGTCGCGGTGACGGTCTTGCCCGAGCCCGACTCGCCCACGAGGCCCAGGATCTCGCCCTCGCGCACGTCGAAGCTCGCTGCGTCGACCGCTTCGATCTCGCCACGGTCGCTGGCGAAGCGGACGCTGAGCCCGCGGACATCGACGACGGATGCCGCGTTCATCGCACGCCCCGCATGCGCGGATCGAGGAAGTCGCGCAGCCCGTCGCCGACCAGGTTGAACGCCAGCACCATGATCACGATGGCGAGACCCGGGAACAGGAACAGCCACCATTCGCCGGTGACGATGTATTGCGCACCCTCCGCGGTCATCGAGCCCCATTCGCTCTGCGGCGGCTGGATGCCGAGGCCAATGAAGGACAGTGCCGACATGGTCAGCAGCGCGTAGCCCATCGCCAGCGTCGCCTGGACGATGATCGGCGGCAGGCAGTTGGGCAGAAGATGGATGAACATGATGCGCCACGCGGGATTGCCCACGACGCGTGCGGCGTCGGCATACTCCATCTCCCGGATACGGAAAATCTCGCCGCGGATCAGGCGGAGGTAGGTGGGGATCTGCGTGATCGCGATCGCGAGCAGCACGTTGCCGACGCTGTTGCCGAGCGCCGCCGTGATCGCCATCGCCAGGATGAAGGCGGGGAAGGCCATCACCGAATCGACGCAGCGCATGATGACGAGGTCGACCAGCCCGCGGTAGTGGCCGGCGATCGCCCCGATCGCCGAGCCGATCGCCAGGGCGACCGCCGTCGCACCGAAGGCCACCGTCAGGTCGACCCGCGCGGCGTGGATGATGCGCGAGAGCAGGTCGCGGCCGTAGATGTCGGTGCCCAGCCAGTGATGCCACGACATCGATTGCAGGGCAGCGTCGGGATCGGTCGCGTCGGGCTCGTAGGGTGCGATCCAGTCGGCACCCAATGCCACCAGGATCATCGCCACGATGATCGCGAGCGCGATCGCCGACAGCCAGTTGCGCCGGATTCGCAGCCAGACCAGCCGCATCGTGCTGGTCGCGGGCCGCAGCAGCGGGATCGGCGTTTCGGTGATGTCGGCCATCAGTCGAGCCGGATGCGCGGATCGATCAGGCCGTAGATCATGTCGATGGCGAAATTGACGACGACGTAGAGCACGGCGACGAACAGGACGAAGGACTGAATCGGCCCGGAATCCTTGGTCATCAGCGAGGTGATCGCGTAGTTGCCGATGCCCGGCCAGGCGAACACGCTCTCGACCACGGCGTTGCCGGCCATCAGGAAGCCGAACACGATGCCCAGGATGGTGATGACCGGGATCAGCGCGTTCATCAGCGCATCGCCGTAGATCACCCGCCGGCGCGGGATGCCGGCCGCCCAGGCCGACTTGATGTAGTCGGACTCGAGGATCTCGAGCATGGTCGAGCGCACCATGCGGGCGATCGGCGCCATGACGCTGAGGCCGAGCGTGATCGCCGGCAGCATGAGCTGGTGCAATGCCGAGCCCAGCGCCTTCCAGTTGCCGGTCAGCAGGCTGTCGACGACATAGAGGCCGGTGATCGCCGTCGGCGGTGCGATGCCGGAGCCGAGGCGCCCGAGCGGCGGCGGCGCCACGCCGAGGAGATAGAAGAAGGCATAGAGGCCGAGCAGCCCGGTCCAGAAGGTCGGCATGGCGACGCCCGCGACGCCGACGATGCGCCCGATATGGTCGATCGCGGTATCGCGATGGACGGCCGACTGCACGCCGAGCGGGATGCCGATGAGCAGGGCGATCAGCAGGCTCGCCAGGGTGAGCTCGAGCGTCGCCGGCAGGCGCTGCCTGAAATCCTCCAGCACGGGCCGTCCGGTCGACGAGCTCTGGCCGAGATCGCCGCGCAGCACGCCGGAGATGTAGCGCCAGTATTGCACCCAGGCCGGCTGGTCGAGGCCCATCTCCTTTTCCAGCTCCTTGACCACTTCGGGCGAGACCAGTGGCCCGGCCTTCACGACTGCCGGGTTGCCCGGCAGGACATAGGTGAGCGTGAATGTGATGATGGTCACGCCCAGGAGGGTCGGGATGACGAGCGACAGCCGACGCAGGAAGTAACCGAAGAAGCCCACTGTGCGGCTGCCGGTTCAGCCTGTCTTGAGCGACGTGAAGCGATCGAAGGTGTCCCAGCGCTTCTCGACGCCGACGATGTCGTTGCGCATCACGCGGGTCCAGTTGTCGTACCAGAGCATGCCCCAGACCGCGTCGTCGATGACGATCTTCTGGGCAGCCTTGGCGGCGGCCAGGCGCTTCTCGACGTTGGGCTCGTGGTAGTTCTCGTCGAGGATCTTGTCGAGCGCCGGGTTGCTGTAGAACGCCGTGTTGGTGCCCTTCGAGGTCGAATGGAACAGCGGCACCATGTGGAAGAACGGGTCGTTGACCCAGGACTGCCAGGTCTCGATCGAAAGCTGCATGTCGCCCTTGCTGGCGAGCTGGCGGAAGGTGGCGTCGGTCTGGCGGGTGATGTTGATCTTGAAGCCGATCTTCTCGAGCTCGCGCTGGATCCACACGGCCGCCTCCTCGTGCGGCTGCCAGCCGATGCGCACGGCGAGGTCGAGCGTTACCGGGGTGGTGACGCCGGCCTCCTTCATCAGGGCCCGCGCCTTGTCGAGATCGTGCTTGTAGGGCGAGAGCGTGGCGTCGTGGCCGGGCGTCAGCGCCGGCACCGGCGACTTCATCGCCGAGCCGTAGCCCATCAGCACGTTGGGCACGATCGCGGCGATCGGGATGGCGTAGTTGATCGCCTGCCGCACCTTGACGTTGTCGAGCGGCTTCTTGGTCTGGTTCATCGCCAGCCAGTGGCACGTCGTGTCCGGCACCGTGACGATGCGGAAGTCCTTCTCGTTCTCGAAGGTCTTGATGTTGCGCGGCGACAGGCCCGGCCGGCCGATCACCAGGTCGATCGCCTTGCGCTTCAGCAGCAGCACGCGGTCGGCCTCGTTGGGCACGAACTTCAGCACGATCTTCTGGAACTGCGGGGTGCCGCGCCAATGATCCTTGCGCGCCTCCAGCACGACCTCGACGCCCGGCGTGTTGGTGATGAGCGTGTAGGGGCCCGAGCCGACCGCATTGCGCTTGGCCCAGTCGGCCGCCCACGGATCCTTCTCGGTCGCGTTCGGCTTGATCAGCTCGGGATCGAGCGCGGTGATGGTCATCAGCGACAGGAAGTTCAGCACCATCGGCTGCGGCGTCGGGCCCTTCATGTCGAGCGCGATCGTCATCGGATCGCGCACCACGATCTCCTCGGGCTTGGTGACCCGGAGCATGCGCGGCATGATGAAACGCATGTAGCCCGGCGACTGCAGCGCCCGGTCGAGCGAATACTTGAGCGCGGCGGCATCGACCGGCCGGCCGCTCGGGAACGTCATGCGCGGCCGGACCTTGAGCACGATCGTCGCGCCGTCGCGCTCGAAGGTCCAGGATTCGGCGATGCTGCCCTCGAACTCGTTGGGGAAGGAGCGCGACACGCCCTTGGCGCCCTCGACCGGCCGGACCTTCCAGCCGACGATCGGGTCGTAGAGGTTGCACTGCACGGCATAGCCGCCGACCGACTTGAAGACGTGCGGGTCGAGGCTGTCGATGTCGGTGTCCCAGGCCACTGTCAGGGTCGACGACCCGGCCTGCGCCCGCGCCGCGGACAGGCCGCCAAAGCCGCCCAACGTCGCCGCGCCGGCGCCCGAGAGTTTCAGGAATGTCCGCCGATCCGTCCTGCTCGCCATCTCAGTCCTCCACTGTCCCCATCGACATTCAAAGCCCGTCGTTCCAGTCTTGTCAATCCATAGCCTATTTTCTGGAACATCCTGGCGTTTGCAGCAAGACTGAATGCAGGGTTTGTCCACTAAATTTGAACCATTTACGACTTCATTCGTTCCAATTATAGATTGTCTGGCTCAAAAAATGGAACACGGAGCTTCTTCATGAATTCGGTCGACAACATCGCGCGGGTGCTCCGGCTGTTCACGCCCGAGCGCAGCGTGCTGTCTGTCACCGAGGTGGCTCAATTGCTGTCGCTGCCCAAGAGCTCCTCGTCCCGCTTGCTGAAGGCCATGGCCGAGAGCGGCCTGCTGAGCAGCACCGACGCCGCAGCCGGATACGGCGTCGGCAACCTGGTCTTCGAGACTGCGCGCCGTCATCGCGTCAACTCGACCCTGAGCGTTGCCGCGGACGAGCAGCTGGCGCGCATCGTCAAGGCGACCGGCCACACCGGCTACATCGCGATGCTCGACGGCGTCGATGTGCTGGGCCTGCGGATGCGGCCGGGCAGCCGGCCGTTGCGGGTGGTCACCTCGCCGGGCGACCGGCTGCCGGCCTTCTGTTCCTCGACCGGCCGCGCGATGCTGGCGCGGCTCGACGATGCGACCGTGCGCGGCCGCTATCCGGCCGGGCTGCAGCCGCCGTCTCCCAATGCGCCGCAGACCGTCGACGATCTGATCGCCGCGCTGGCCGTGGTGCGCGAGAAGGGCTGGTCGCAGGCCACCGACGAGAGCCTGCCCGGCGTCGAATCGCTCGCGGTCTGCGTCGAGGATCGCGAAAGCGGCGAGCGGGTCGCGCTCTGCATCTCCTACTCGGTGGCCATGATCTCCGCCAACGAGAAGTCGCGCATCGTGACGCTGCTGATGCGCGCCGGCTGCGAGCTCGGCTTGAAATTCGACGACGAGTGCTGGGCCGCGGCGCGCTTCGCCGCCTTCGCCGCGCCGTCCTGGAACGAGGCTGCCTAGGAGTTTTGTGGAAGATGACTCTCGATCTGTTGATGCTCGGAAACGTGCCGATGACCCAGATGGTCGAGCGAGCGAAGCTCGCCGAGGCGAACGGCTACGACACGCTCTGGGTCGCCGACGAGCGCTTCTACCGCGAGGTCTATTCCACCCTGGCGATCCTCGCCCAGCACACCACCAGGGTGAAGCTCGGCACCTGCGTCACCGATCCCTTCGCGCGCCATCCGGCGCTGACCGCGATGGCGATCGCCACGCTCGACGAGATCTCCGACCAGCGCGCCATCCTGGGCGTCGGCGCCGGCATCTCGGGCTTTCCCGAGCTCGGCATCGTGCGCAAGAAGCCGGCCGCCGCGATCCGCGAGATGATCGAGACGGTACGCGTGCTGCTGAAGGGCGAGGCGCTCGACTACAAGGGCGAGATCGTCTCGTTCCACGACGGCAAGCTCTCCTTCAAGCCGGTGCGCGCCGACATCCCGATCTATGTCGCGAGCAACGGCCCGATGGGCCAGCGGGTGACCGGTGGCTTCGCCGACGGCGCGATCATGGAAGGCTGCGGCAACGTCGAGGAGGTCAAGGCCTTCCGCGCCATCCTGGCCGAGGGCGCCAGGCGCAAGGGCCGCGATCCCGCCGAGGTGAGGGTGCTGCTGCGCCTCAATGCCTGCGTCTCGCCCGACGGCAGGAAGGCGCGCGACGGCGTGCGGCTCGGCGTGGCGCGGATGCTCGCGGCGGGCCGGCTGAAGTTCATGACCGCCGGGAAGCAGGGCCTGCTCCTGACCGACGAGCAGATCGCGCCGTTCGCCAACGTGCGCTACGCCGAAGGTGCCGCGCCCTACACGCCGCTGCTGCCGCTGGTCACCGACCGGCATGTCGATGCCTTCACCCTGGCCGGCTCGCCGGACGAGGTGGTGCAGCACATGAAGGACCTCATGGCCGCCGGGGCCGACGGCTTCATCGTCATGCCGCTGCCCTGCGAGGGCACGACCCCGGAGCAGACACTGGTCGCGCTCGGCACGGAAGCCTGGCCGCGCGTGAAATCCTAGGAGTTCAGGAGCTCGAACATGCCGACCGTTGAAGAGGATATCGCCGAGGTCAAACGCATCCACGACGAGTGGTGGGCCGCGAACACCAATCTCGACATCCCGCGCATGCGCGCGTGCTTTGCGTCGGGAGACAAGCTCCTGCAGTACAACCTCAATGGCCATACCTACTGGTCGGTCGATGAGCTGACCCAGCTCTGGGAGCTGATCGGCCGCGACTACGGCCTCCCGCAACTGGAGGTCATCGACATGCGGATCGAGGTGCGGGGCGACATGGCGTGGGTCTCTCACGAGGCCGTCATCCGCCGCGTCGCGAAGCCGGGCGGCCAGCTTCCCCCGGGCACCCCGGACAGGTGGTTCAGGATCCGCGAGACCGAAGTGCTGATACGCGACGACGGCGCCGGCAACCCGGTGTGGAAGATATGGCACCATCATTGCTCGATGCACGCGCCGGACGACGAGATCCGAAGAGGCTTCCAGGACACCGTGCTGACCCGGAACAAGGCGCGCTGAGCGATGCGCATCGCGGTCAACGGCGTGGAGCTGTTCTTCGACGTTCACGGCTCCAGCCTTGGCGCGCGAGGCAACGAGCTGGTCGACAGGCCCGTGGTCGTCGCCCTCCATGGCGGCCCGGGCATCGACCACTCGCAGTTCGTGCCGTGGCTGACCCCGATCGCCGACATGGCGCAGCTCGTCCTCGTCGACCATCGCGGCAACGGCCGCTCGTCGCGCCCGCCCGTCGAGACGCGCACGCTGGCCAACATGGCCGACGATCTCGAGGCCCTGCGCCGGGCGCTGGGTCTCGGTCGCATCGTGGTGTTCGGGATGTCGTTCGGCGGCATGCTCGCGCTGACCTATGCCGTGACCTATCCGGACAGCGTCGCGGGCCTCGTCCCGTGCGCGACGGCGGCCAGCAACGAAGCGCTCGAACGCGGCCTTTCCCGCCTGCACGACATCGCCTCGCCCGAGCAGCGCGAGGCGCTGGCGCGCCTCCGGCATGGGACGGTCGAGTCCGCCGAGGACCTGGATCGCGTCTTCGCCGCCCTGTCGTCGTTCTACGAGCACGACCCGAAGCGGACGCCGCCGGGCGGCTTCAAGCCGATCGCCGATATCGACATGCTGAACTGGTTCTTCGCGCAGGACCGGAAGACCTACGATGTCAGATCCCGGCTGGCCGGGATCACGGCTCCGACTCTCGTCCTCACCGGGCGCCACGACAGGATAGCGCCGCCCGACGCGTCCGACGAGATCGTGAAGGGCATACCGGGAGCCGAGCAGGTGATCTTCGAGGAAAGCGGCCATCGGCTCATGCGAGAAGAGAACGCCAAGTTCCTTCGAACCGTTCGAGGCTTCATTGGACGGGCGACGGGATAGGCGATGGGCTTCGCGTTCCACCGGCCCGAGAGCCTCGATGCGGCGATCGGCATCGCCTGCGAGCACGGAGAGACGGCGCGCTTCCTGGCCGGCGGAACCGACCTCATCGTCCAGATCAACCGGCGGCGGATCGCGCCGGGGCACCTGATCAGCCTGGCCGGCCTCGGCCTCGAGTCGATCGACGAGACCGACCGCGAGGTCGTGCTGGGGGCGATGGCGACGCACGATGCCGTGGTCACCCATCCCGGCTTCGGGAAGCAGCTCGTCGCGCTGGCCGAAGCCTCGGCGGTGATCGGCGGCCGGCAGGTGCGCAACATCGCCACGGTGGGCGGCAACATCGTCAACGCCTCGCCCGCCGCGGATCTGGTCCCGGTGCTAATGGCGCTCGACGCCACGGTCGAGCTGCGCGGCCGGGATGGCACGTGCTCGATGCCGCTCGACCGCTTTCTGGTCGAGCGCGGCCGTACCGAGCGCCGGCCCGACGAGATCCTGACCGCCGTCCGCTTCGACAAGCCGCCGGTGCGTAGCGCCACCGCCTTCCTCAAGGCCGGCAGGCGCAAGGCGATGGAGATCTCGGTGGTGTGCGTTGCCGCTCATCTCGTGCCGGGCCGCAAGGCGCGCATCGCCATTGGCGCTGCCGCCGCGCGCACCCTGCGGGTGCCCCAGGCCGAGGCGCTGGTCGAGGCGAATGGTCGTGCTGCCTTCGCCGAAGCCGGCCGGCTGGCGGCGCGGCAGGTGACGCCGATCGACGATGTCCGGGCCTCGGCGCGCTATCGCCGGTTGCTGGTCGCCACCCTGGTCGAGCGCGCGCTGGCTGCCTGCGCCGACCGTGTCGAGGCAGGCGCCGCATGACCCGCCGCGCGCTCGATCTCACCATCAATGGCGAGCCGTACGAGCTGGCGGTCGAGCCGCACTGGACGCTGCTGCACGTGCTGCGGCGTGAGCTCGGCATGACCGGCACCAAGGAGAACTGCCTCGAGGCGGAGTGCGGCGTCTGCACCGTGCTGCTCGACGGCAAGGCCGTGAACGCCTGCATCCTGCTGGTCGAGCAGGCGCGCGGGCGCTCGATCGTCACCATCGAGGGGCTGGGCGATCCCGAGCACCTGCATCCGCTGCAGCAGGCCTTCATCGAGCATGGCGCGGTGCAGTGCGGCTACTGCATCCCGGGCATGATCCTGAGCGCCAAGTCGTTCCTCGACGAACGCCCGGGTCGCGTGCCGAGCGAGGCCGAGGTGCGCGAGGCGCTGTCGGGCACGCTGTGCCGCTGCACCGGCTACCAGAAGATCGTCGACGCGGTGATCGCGGCGGCGCGCCAGATGAACGCGTGGCCCGAGCGGCCGGGGAACGCGCCGTGAGCGCGCGTCACTACCGCGTTGCCGGCAAGCGGCTGAAGCGGATCGACGGGCTCGGCAAGGTCACCGGCAAGCACGTGTACGCCTCCGACTTTGCGCTGCCCGGCATGCTGTTCGGCAAGATCCTGCGCAGCAGCGAGGCGCACGCCCGCATCGTGCGGCTCGATGTTTCCAGGGCGCTGGCGCTGCCCGGCGTTCGCACGATCCTGACGGCGAAGGACATTCCGCAGATACGCTTCGGCACCGCGATCAAGGACCGGCCGATCTTCGCCGACGACATCGTGCGCTTCCGCGGCGAGGCGATCGCGGCCGTCGCCGCGACCAGCCTGGAGATTGCCGAGGCGGCGGTCCGGGCGATCGAGGTCGAGTACGAGTCGCTGCCGGCGGTATTCGACATGGAAGAGGCGCTGAAGCCTGGCGCGCCGCTGGTCCATGCCGGCTGGAGCGATTACCAGGCGCTGCCGGTGCTCGATCGCGACGGCAATGTCTCCGGTCGCTCCTCGATGGGCGGCGGCGATGTCGAGGCGGGCTTCGCCCGGTCCTATCGCGTCTACGAGCATCGCTTCACGACCCAGCACGTCCATCCGGGCTACACCGAGCCGCGTGCCGCGGTCGCGAGCTGGGACGGCAATGGCGATGTCAGCGTCTGGTGCAACACCCAGCTTCCCTTCGACATGAAGAACCTGCTCGCCGAGGTTCTCGACCTGCCGGCGAGCAGGGTGAGGGTCGTCGTGCCGGGCATCGGCGGCGGCTTCGGCGGCAAGCTGCGGGTGGGCGTCGAGCATTTCGCCGCCTGGCTGGCGCGCAAGTCGAGGCGGCCGGTCAAGGTGATGACGACCAGCGAGGAAGAGCTGATCGATGCCTATCCGCGCCAGCCCACCACGATCCTTCTCAAGACCGGCGTCAGCGAGGACGGCCTGTTGATCGCACGCGAGGCCAGGGTGCTGCTCGACTGCGGTGCCTATGCCAACTCGGGACCGGCGACGGCGGCGATCGCATTGCAGATGGTGGCGGGACCGTACCGCACGCCTCATTTCGCGTACGAAAGCGTGGCCGTCTACACCAACAAGGGAGCGACCGGCTCGTTCCGGGCGCCCGCCGGGCCGATGGGCAATTTTGCCGTCGAATCGCAGATCGACCTGATCGCCGACGATCTCGGCATCGATCCCCTCGAGATCCGGCTGCGCAACGTCTACCGGGAAGGCGACGAGGGTCCGGCGGGCGACACGCTGACCAGCGTCTCGATCGAGGAGTCGCTGCGCCGGGCAGCCGATGCGATCGGCTGGAAGGATCGCAAGCCCGGCCCTGGACGCGGCAAGGGGATCGCCTGTTCGTGGTGGCTGACGACCGGCGGCTCGTCGGGCGTCTATGTGAAGATCAATCCCGACGGTACGGTCACGGTGGTGAGCGGCGCCGTCGAGCTCGGCAGCGGCGCAATGACCGGCGCGGCGCAGATACTCGCCGAGGAGCTGGGCGTCGATCTCGCCGACATCAACGCGACCGATGTCGATACGCACCTGTCGCCCTACGATTACGGCGCGCAGGGCAGCCGCACCGCCTTCTCGGTCGGCAATGCCTGCATTGCCGCCGCCCGGGACCTGCGGCGCCAGATCGGCGAGCTGGTGGCGCCGCTCTGGAGCGTCGAACCCGATTCGGTCCGGCTCGAGGACAAGGGCGTGGTGAGTGGCAACAATCGCCTGTCGCTGGCCGAGGTGGCGGGCCTGTCGCAACGCACGGGCGGCGGGCTGATCTCGCATGGCACGGCGATCCAGGCGATGCCGGTGTTCGATCCGACGCGGGTCAGGAACCATCCGTTGCCGGCCTGGACCAGCCAGAGCTTCCATACCCATGCGGTCGACCTGTCGGTCGACCCGGTCACCGGCGAGGTCACGATCCTGCGTTACGTGGTCGCCCAGGACGTCGGCTTCGCGATCAATCCGACCTATATCGAGGGCCAGATCGAGGGCGGCGTGGCGCAGGGCATTGGCCAGGCGCTGAGCGAGGAGATCGTCTATGATGGCGGCCGCGTCCTCAACGCCAACCTCACCGACTACAAGATGCCGACCATGATGGACATGCCTCGGGTGGAGTGCATCCTGATCGAGAAGCCGAGCGTCAACGGACCGTATGGCGCCAAGGGTGTCGGCGAGCCGCCCTGCATCCAGCCGCCGGCGGCGATCGCCAACGCGATCGCGTCCGCAACCGGCGTGCGCGTGACCTCGCTGCCGATCACGGCGGAAAAGATCGCGCTCGGCCGGCTGGACGAGGCGGCCGACTGATGCGCGTGCAGGTCTCGTTGTGGGGCAATCTGCGCCGGTTCGTGCCCGAGGGCAGGGGCTCGGCCGAGATGCAGATCGCGGACGAGGCGACGATCGAGGACCTGATGGCCGAGATCGGCGCCGAGCACGAGGTCTTCGCTGCCGCCGTCAACGGCAAGGTCGTCGCCCTGACGACCCGGCTGGCGCCCGACGATCGCGTCTTCCTGTTCGATCATCTTCACGGCGGTTGAGGCGGTCCCGAGTGGCAGGAGGGCATGAAGGCCTTCATGGCGATGCGAGAGCTCTGGCAGGGCTGGATCGAGAATCCCTCGTTCCTCGCCAGGAATGCAGCGATGCCGACAGGGGGTGCCGGGCGTCGAGCGAGTATCGATGGCCGAAACACCGTGCACCGGAGAGGCTCGAAACGCGCGCCTCGTCCCTTATGATCGGCGCACGAAATCTGGAGAGAAGCGCATGGGCTACGATGTCGTGATCCGCGGTGGCCGCATCGTCGACGGCACCGGCGTTGCTGCCTGGTCCGGCGACCTCGCGATCAAGGACGGCGCGATCGCCGCGATCGGCAAGATCGCCGAGCGCGGCGCGCGCGAGATCGACGCCGACGGCCTGACGGTGACCCCGGGCTTCGTCGACATCCACACCCATCTCGATGCCCAGATCGGCTGGGATCCCGATTGCACGCCGGTGAGCTGGCATGGCGTCACCACCGCCCTGCTGGGCAATTGCGGCGTGACCTTCGCGCCCTGCCGCCCGCAGGACAAGGAGCTGCTGGCCGGCATGATGGAGACGGTCGAGGACATTCCGCGCCAGGCCATCCTGAGCGGCCTGCCGTGGTCGTGGGAGGACTATGGCGGCTACCTCGACGCCCTCGAGCGGCTGCAGCCCGGCATCAACATCGCCGGGCTGGTCGGCCACAGCGCCGTGCGCTTCTACGTCATGGGCGAGCGTGCGGTGGAGGAGCAGGCGACCGACGAGGAGCGGCAGAAGATGGCCGATGTCGTCGCGCGCTCGATCGAGCGCGGTGCCGTCGGCTTCTCGACCAACCGCTTCGCGCCGCACAAGCTGCCCGACGGCCGCTCGATTCCCGGCACCTTCGCCGATCCCGTCGAGCTCACCGACATCGCCAAGGTGGTGGCCTCGCGCGGCGCGCTGATGCAGGCGGTCGGTGCCGACAACGATGTCCTCCGTGCCATCGCCGACGCCGCCAATGGACGTGTCCTGTTCAGCTACGGCTCGGGCGGCGGCGATCTCGCCCTGGCGCAGCAGCGTCGCTCCGCGCTCGAGGCGCTGTGCGCCGGCCGCGACATGACGGCGATCACCCAGGTGAGGGCGTCCGGCATGATCTACGGCCTGCAGGCCGGCCTGCCGGTGCGCGGCGCCGCCTGGTCGCGGCTGCGCCGCCTGCCCACCCTGGCCGAGCGGGTCGCGGCCCTGGGCGATGCCGAGTTCAATGGCCAGCTGATGGAGGAGGCGAAGGCCAACGGCTTCAAGCAGAATCTCGGCACGCCGGTCGAGAAGGTCTTCTATCTCGGCGATGGGCCGACCCCGGCCTATACGGCGGGCGAGGAGATGAACCTCGTGGCCATGGCGCGCGCCCGTGGCGAGCACTGGGCCGAGACGTTCCTGCGGCTCGGCCGCGAGACCGGCGGCAAGGCGCTGTTCACCCTGCGCATGTTCAACGCCGACCTCGACGCGCTCGCCCACATGTTCAGGAGCGACCGTTGCTATCCCAGCCTCGGCGACGCCGGTGCGCACGTCACGCAGGTCATGGACGCGGGCTGGGCGACCTTCGTGCTGTCCCACTGGGTGCGCCAGACCGGCTTCTTCACCCTCGAGGAGGCGGTGCGCCGCATCGCCGCCGTGCCGGCGCGCATCATGGGGCTGGAGGACCGCGGCACGCTCGCCGTTGGCAAGCGCGCCGACATCAACGTGCTCGACGTCGATCGGGTGGCCGAGTTGCAGCCCGAGCTGGTCAACGACTTTCCCGGCGGCGCGGCGCGCTTCATCCAGCGCTCCAGTGGCTACAAGGCGACGCTGGTCAACGGCGTGGTGAACGTCCTCGATGGCGAGCTGACCGGCGCCCGCGCGGGCACGGTGCTCCG
>JALHMO010000135.1 GCA_022844015.1 Reyranella sp.
GACGGCGCGGCGCGTCATCGTCATGTATGCCGGCCGCAAGGTCGAGGAGGCGGAGGTCGGCGAGCTGTTCGGCCGGCCGCTGCATCCCTACACCGTGGGCCTGCTGGCCTCGATCCCGCGCCTCGACCTGATGCGCGGCGAGGTCGAGCGCGTCGGCCAGCGCCTGCAGGAGATTCCCGGCATCGTGCCGCCGCTGTTCGACCTGCCCGACGGCTGCGCCTTCGCGCCGCGCTGCGAGCGTGCCGACGACCTGTGCCGCCGCGAGCGCCCGTCCTACCAGGAGAAGCGGCCCAGCCACTGGGCCGCCTGCTGGCACAGCGATGGTTGAGCGTCCTCATCCTCCTCCCCAGCTTTGCTGGGGAGGTGTCCGCGCCTGCCCTGAGCGAAGCCGAAGGGTCTTCGCGGACGGAGGGGTCATGAGCCACAGTCACGATGCTCATGACCCCTCCGTCGCCTGTGCGCCTTTCTGGATTTCGGCCTCCGCCGAAATCCAGAAAGCGCTTAGACGGCGACACCTCCCCAGCAAAGCTGGGGAGGGGATTGATCACCGCGTCCCCAGCAGGGCCAGTCGATGACCGCAACCGGCGCCAACGCCCCCGTGCTCGCGGTCGACGACCTCAAGAAGCATTTCCCGGTGCGCAAGGGGCTGCTGCGGCGCACGGTCGGCCATGTCTACGCGGTCGACGGCGTGAGCTTCTCCATCGGCGTCGGCGAGACGCTCGGCCTGGTCGGCGAGAGCGGCTGCGGCAAGACGACGGCCGGTCGCGCCGTGCTGCGCCTGATCGAGCCGACGTCGGGCAAGATCGAGGTCGGCGGCGTCGACATCACGCAGCTCGGCAAGGCCGAGATGAGGCCCTACCGCCGGCAGATGCAGATCATCTTCCAGGACCCGTTCTCCTCGCTCAACCCGCGCATGACCGCCGGCGACATCGTCGGCGAGCCGCTGCTGGTGCACGGCGTCGCCAACCGGCGCGAGCGCGAGGAGCAGGTCGCCGCCCTGTTCGCCCGGGTCGGCCTCAGGCCGGCGCAGATGAGCAATTTCCCGCACCAGTTCTCGGGTGGCCAGCGCCAGCGGATCGGCATCGCCCGCGCGCTGGCGCTCGGCCCCAAGCTGATCGTCGGCGACGAGCCGGTGTCGGCGCTCGACGTCTCGATCCAGGCCCAGGTGATCAACCTGCTGCAGGACCTGCAACGCGAGCGCCAGCTCTCCTACCTGTTCATCTCGCACAACCTCGCGGTGGTCGAGCACATCAGCCACCAGATCGCCGTGATGTATCTCGGCCGCATCGTCGAGCATGCAGACACGCGCACGATCTTCACCCGGGCGCAGCATCCCTACACCGAGGCCCTGCTGTCGGCCGTGCCGGTGCCCGATCCGGCGATCCGCCGCCAGAAGCGGGTCCTCCAGGGCGACGTGCCGAGCCCGGTCAAGCCGCCGCCCGGCTGCCACTTCCACACCCGCTGCCCCTACGCCGTGGCCCGCTGCAAGGTCGAGTCGCCCCCGCTCCGCGAAATCGCCCCGGGGCACAAGGTGTCCTGCCATTTGCGGTGACTCTTCCCCTCCCCACGCGAAGCGTGGGGAGGTGTCCGCGAAGCGGACGGAGGGGTCATGGGCCACACGGCGTCCGCCCGCCCGAGAATCATGAATCGTGATTGTGAGCTGACGGGCATGCCTGCGGCTCACGACCCCTCCGTCCGCATAGGCGTTTTGGCCTTCGGCCAAAATCGCCATACGCGGACACCTCCCCGGCGATGCGCCGGGGAGGGGAAGGATGACGTCATTTGCAGTGACTCTTCCCCCTCCCTACGCTTCGCGCAGGGAGGGGAAGGATGACGTCATTTGCGGTGGCTCTTCTCCTCCCCACGCTTTGCGTGGGGAGGTGTCCGCGAAGCGGACGGAGGGGTCATGGGCCACACGGTGTCCGCCCGCCTGTGAATCATGAATCGTGATTGTGAGCTGACGGGGATGTCTGCGGCTCATGACCCCTCCGTCCGCATAGGCGTTTTGGCCTTCGGCCAAAATCGCCATACGCGGACACCTCCCCGGCGATGCGCCGGGGAGGGGAAGGATGACGTCGTTTGCGGTGGCTCTTTCCCTTCCCCACGCTTCGCGCAGGGAGGGGAAGGATGACGTCATTTGCGGTGGCTCTTTCCCCTCCCCACGCTTCGCGTGGGGAGGGGAAACTTGTGATATGACTCTCCCCAACGGGAGGTCACGAGCGTCATGGCGGACTGGGATTATGTGATCGTGGGCGGTGGCTCGGCGGGCTGCGTGCTGGCCAACCGGCTGAGCGAGGATGCCAACGTCAAGGTCCTGCTGCTCGAGGCCGGGCCGGCCGACAAGTCGATGTGGATCGACATCCCGGCGGGCTTCACCAAGCTGCTCAACCACAAGACCTTCAACTGGAACTTCGAGATGGAGGCCGAGGACAGCGTCAAGGGCCGGCGCATCCCGTGCCCGCGCGGCCGCACGCTCGGCGGCTCGAGCTCGATCAACGGCATGCTCTACGTGCGCGGCCAGCCGCTCGACTACGACACCTGGGGCCAGCTCGGCAATCGCGGCTGGTCGTACTCGCAGATCCTGCCCTACTTCAAGAAGTCGGAGAATTTCGAGCGCGGCGGCGACGACAGCCGCGGCAAGGGCGGCCTCCTGAACGTCGCCGACATGTGCGACACCCACGAGCTGTGCGACGCCTTCATCGATGCCGCCGCCGCGACCGGCTACCCCAAGAACAAGGACTACAACGACGGCAACCAGGAGGGTTTCGGCTACTACCAGGTGACGATGAAGAACGGCAAGCGCCAGTCGACGGCGCGCGCCTTCCTCGACCCGGCGCGCAGCCGCCCGAACCTGTCGATCGAGACCGACGCCCTGGTGAGCAGGGTCATGCTCGAGGGCAAGCGCGCGGTCGGCGTCGCCTACACGGTGCACGGCCAGGCGCGCGAGGCGCGGGCCGGCCGCGAGGTCATCGTGTCGTGCGGCTCCGTGCAGTCGCCCGGCGTGCTCGAGCATTCCGGCATCGGCCAGCCCGAGCTGCTGAAGCGCTACGGCATCGAGGTCCGCCACGAGCTGAAGGGCGTCGGCGAGAACTACGGCGATCACTTCGCGCCGCGCATGAACTGGCGCGTCAAGCTGCCGATCACGCTCAACGAGCAGACCCGCGGGCTGAACCTGGTGAAGGAGGTCATCAAGTACTACGCCACCGGGCGCGGCGCGCTGGCGCTGACCGCCGGCGTGGTCTACGGCTTCGTGCGCACGCGGCCCGGCCTCGAATCGCCCGACATGCAGTTCCACATGGCGCACGCCAGCTACGACACGGCGGCGAAGCGGCTGCTCGAGAAGGAGCCGGGCATGACGGTGGTGATCGGCCAGTGCCGGCCCGATTCGCGCGGCTCGATTCACATCAAGTCGGCGACGCCCGGCGTCGAGCCGGCGATCCGGCCGAACTTCCTGTCGGCTCAGATCGACCGCGACGCCACGGTCGCCGGCATGCAGATCGCCCGCAAGATCGTCTCCCATCCGTCGCTGGAGAGGTACATCGCCTTCGAGAACAACCCGGGCAAGGACGTCAACACCTACGACGAATGGCTCGACTTCGCCCGCCGCAACGGCCAGACGACCTACCACGTGGTCGGCACCTGCAAGATGGGCAGCGATCCGATGGCGGTGGTCGACGACCGGCTGCGCGTCCATGGCATCGCCGGCCTGCGCGTGATCGACGCCTCGATCATGCCGACCGTGCCGTCGGGCAACACCAACGCGCCCACCATCATGGTGGCCGAGAAGGGCGCCGACATGATCAAGGAGGATGCCCGGGCCGACCTCAGGCAGGCGGCCTGAGCGTGGAACGGGGGAGGGAGCCTCGGGACGCGGGCTTCACCAGGCCATCACGGGGGATATCGATGAGAATGCTCAGGTCGTTTGTCGTCGCTGCGGGATTGGGTGCCGTCCTGATTGCCTGCTCGAGCACGCCGCCCAGCAACGAGCAGATGCTGCAGCAGGCCGGCTTCAAGGCGATCCCGATCAAGACGTCGGCGCAGCAGGCCTCGTTCCAGGGCATGACGCCGCATCAGCTGACGCGCACGACCTACAAGGGCAAGGCGGTCTGGGTCTACCCCGATCGCGACAACTGCAACTGCCTCTATATCGGCAACACCGCCGCCCGCACCGCCTACATGAAGCACGCCTACTCGCTGCTGGTCGGCGAGGCGGCGACCAACAAGCTCGAGGACGACCCCTACTGGCCGACCGCCGAGATGAACTCGCTGGACTGGGACGCCTGGGGCGATCCGGAGGCCTACGGCCTCTACGTGAACTGAGGGACGGCGAGGCGCCATCCTCCTACCTCCCTGCGCGCAGCGCGGGGAGGTGCCCATCGGCGTTAAATCTGGTCGATAGCCCGGCAAAATCCTCATCCTGAGGAGCGCCTGAAGGGCGCGTCTCGAAGGATGGGCACCAGACCGAGTGCTTGCGCCCCTTGGATCGCGGCGACATTGTTGTCGGATCGTGTCGATGGAGGAACCCGGCGCTTACATCTACATGCTGCGTTGCGCCGACGGCAGCTACTACGTCGGCTCGGCGCGCGACGGGTTGGATCGCCGGGTCGCTGAGCACAACACTGCCGCGTATGGCAATGGCTACACGTCAAAGCGCCGCCCCGTCGTTCTTGTCTGGGTCGAGCACTTCCTGAACATCACCGACGCCATCGCCGTCGAGCGCCAGATCAAGGGCTGGTCGCGCGCGAAGAAGGAAGCGCTGATCCGTGGAGACTTCGGGCAGATTCACGAACTCGCGAAGAGGCGAGGTTGATGCTTCTTTTGGTTGGCAACAGTGAAGGGGTCAGCGACAGGGTTTTGCCAACGATCTCCTGTGTGGCCCATCCTTCGAGACGCGCCCCCTCATGCTGAGCAAGCTCCCCTCCTCGCCCTTCGAGACGCCGCGCTCCGCGCGGCTCCTCAGGGTGAGGAGTGGAGCGCGTCGAAGGGCGGGCGCTCCTCAGGATGAGGTTTCCTTGTTTGTGCCTATGGGAGATACTCGGTGTGTCGCTCATGACCCCTCCGCCCCCTCTGGGGGCACCTCCCCAACGCAAGCGTTGGGGAGGAAAGAACCTCTACCCGCCGAGCAGCGCCGGGGCGGCCTTGACCTCCTGGCGCTCGACCTTCTTCACGATCTCGGTCAGCTTCGCGTGGGTCGGCGCGGGGACGCCGATGTAGGTGCCGCGCTCGGCGATGTAGCCGTTCATGAACTCGATCTCGGTGCGCCGGCCCTTGCGGATGTCCTGGGCCATTGACGGGCGCTGGATGTCGGCGCGCGGGTTGGGGTTGGTGTTGGAGCCTGGCCGCAGGATGGCCTCGACCTCGTCGAGCGCCTCCTTGTTGCCCTCGGACGCCTTGGCCAGCGTCTCGGGCTCGAACTTGCCGATCTTCTCGATGTGGTAGCCCAGCGCCTGGCCGACCCGCACCGCCTCGCCGCCGAGCTTGATCGAGAAGCGGCGGATCGCGTCGTTGCGGTCGCAGTCGGAGCCGGTGAGCCCGGTCGCCGCCGACACGCCGTTCTTCATGCCGTTCTGGCAGAGCTTGGACCAGCGCTCGCCCCACAAATTGGTCGTCGTCTTGGCGCTGTCGATGCGGCCCACCATGTCGCGCAGCTCCTCGACGCGGTTGGTGATGCGGCCGTGCACCTCGCCGACCCGGAACACCGTGTGCTTGTCGCCGCCCTTGGCGACGGTGCGGCGGATGCGGGCGGGCTCGAACATGTCGACCGAGATCAGCGAGGCCACCATGCCCACCGTCTTGCCCCAGCCGACGACGCCCGCGATGCGCTCCTCGTTCAGGCAGTTCTGCAGCGACACCACGAAGCCGTCGGGCGCCAGGTACTGCTTGATCAGCGCGGTCGCCCATTCGGTGTCGTAGGACTTCATCGACACGAAGGCGATGTCGATCGGCTTCTGGCGCGACAGGTCCTGCATCTCGGTGAGATGCATGGTCCTGGCGTTCCTCACCGTGATCTTCTCCTCCGGCGTGACGCCGTCGAGCTCCAGCCCGTTCTTCCGGATGGCCTCGATGTTCTCCGGCCAGAAATCGATCAGGGTGACGTCCTCGCCCGTATGGGCGAGCCAGCCGCCGACATATCCGCCCAGCGCGCCGACGCCGACGACCGCAATCCGCTTTCCCATCTTTCCCTCCTCAGGCTGCCGGCAGCCTGGCGAGGAACGCCTCGACCGCCTGGTTGAACAATGCCGGCTGATGCAGGTTGGCCGCATGGCCAGCGTCGGGAATGACCACCTTGGCCGCTCCCTTGATCTTCGCCGCCATGTAGTCCGTGGCGGCCAGGAAATTGGTGTCGTTGGCGCCGACCAGCACCAGGGTCGGCACGGCGACCTTGTCGAGCGACTGGATCACCCGGTCGTTGTCCTGGGCCAGCATGCCCAGCGCGGCGCGGGCGAGGCCCGAGGCATCGCGATGGCGCGTCAGCTTGACCTCGTCCGACGAGTTGAGCGCCGCCAGTCCCTTGGCCTCGAGCGCCGCGGCGCGCTGCTTCGCCGTCTCGTTCCACCTGGCGCGCGCCTCGTCCTTCTTGAAGCCCGGGCCGGTGTCGAACAGCATCAGCGCGCGCACGCGCTCGGGATGGCTGGCGGTGAAGGCGAGCGACATGTAGCCGCCCAGCGACAGGCCGGCGATGATCGCCTTGTCGGCGCCGGCGAGATCGAGCAGGGCCTTCATGTCGCCCACCGTGAGCGCCTCGGAATAGCGGCTCTGGTCGGCCGGGTAGTCGCTCTCGCCATGCCCGCGCATGTCCCACACGATGACGCGGTAGCGATCCTTAAGCGCGGCGATCTGGCCATCCCACATGCGCGCCGTCGAGCTGTAGCCGTGGCTCAGCAGCAGCACCGGGCCGCTGGTGCCATGGATCTCGTAGTGGATTCCGACTCCGTCGCGATCGAGCTTGGGCATGGGTGTCTCCTCATGATTCTCCGCCCCCGTCATCGGGCAGGGTTCGCATTTGGCGCTTTTCTCCGTCATCCCGAGCGGAGCCGCCCGAAGGGTGGCGTAGTCGAGGGACCTTTCTTGCTGACGCCGCAACAAGAAAGGTCCCTCCACTGCGCCTCGCTACGCGCGGCTCCGGTCGGGATGACGGTACTTTTGCCGTTGGACTGGGGAGGCGACTCAGGTTTGATTGCCTCACCGCGCCACCCGCGGTTCCTTGGCCGCACGCTCGCGATAGGCATCGGCGTCCTCGGCGAGCAGCAGGCGGTCGGCCAGCAGCGCGGCCACCGCCGCCTCGACCCTGGCCCGGTAGTCGGCGGCGCTCGCGTAGCGCTCGGCGATCGATGGCCGCGGGTCGCCCGCGGCCTGGCGGGCCGCCGCATCGGCGGCAAAGGGCAGGCAGCTGCCGTCGCGGTCGGCCAGCTCGCCGGCGGGGTAGGGCGGCTTGTACTCGTTCCAGCCGGTGTAGGTGGCGAGCGGCACGGCGATGTCGGGCAGGCGGATGCCCGCCGCCTCGTTGCCGTCCTCGTCGACCTTGCACACCAGGGTGCGATAGGTCCTGGCCGGCGGCGTCGGGTTCACCCAGTCGCCCGGCGGCGCCACCTGGTTGGTGACCTTGACCACCGCGGCCCCGGGCACGGCGGGAAAGCCGGTCTTGTCGGGATCGACGAGCGTCCCCGCCGTCAACGTCGGCACGCGGCTCGCCGGCGGCGCCTGGCCCGAGACTACCCACGCGTCGAGCGCCATCAGCAGCGCACGCACCGCCGGCATGGGATTGTGCGGGTTGCGCGGGTTGACGTTGGGGCCGGCATCGGTCGTCGCCCCGGCGCGGCCGCCATGCTGCGTTCCCGCGATCATGTAGACGCGCGAATTGTCGGGCAGCGCCACGTCGACCGTGCCGAGCGGGTCGGTGTGCAGGAGCGAGGCGCCCTTCTGCCAGTACTCGGTCGAGGTGTTGGTCTCGATCAGCAGGGGATCGCTGCCGTCGCCCCGCAACAGCGAGCCCGTCTTGCCCGTCAGCGGATCGCTCTGCACCGCGGTCGAGAACGGGAATTCGTTCTCGGGGAAGAAATGATCCTCGTGCTGCGTGCCGGTGCGCGCCGGCTGGCCGAACGGCGTGTTGAAGAAGATGCGGCCGACGCCGGCGATGTGCGAATGGATGCCGTCGAAGACCCGGCGGCCCTGCTCGTCGAGATTGAAGCCTTCGGAGACGTGGTTGCGCAGATAGCGACCGGCCTGCGAGAAGCCGATCGCCAGCGCATGGCTGATCGGCCCGCCGGTGACCGTCCGCGCCGCCGCCTCGTAGCGCAGCCAGCTTACCACGTCGCGGGTCGCCGCGAAGCCCAGGCCCAGCACCTTGGGGCTCGCGGCCTCGTAGTGAAGCTCGTAGATCCAGCCCGGCCTGGGCTTGCCGGCCAGCTTGACCGAGCGGGCGTCGACGAACGACCACTGGTCCGGCGGCAGCGCGCGCGGCGCGTCGCCGGCGCGCTCGCGCACCGTCAGCCGCGCCTGCGTCTGCTCGAGGCTCGCCGCCGCGTAGGAGAGCTTGAAGGTCTCCAGCGCGCCGCCGCGCGTGCCCGAGACGAACTCGTCGCGCACCTTCTGAACGATCGGCTTTCCGCCGTCGGTCGCGACCGGCGCGGTGAGGCCGAGCCCCATGTTGGCGCGCGGCGCGTCGGGGTCCCAGCCCGACCACACGATGGTGTAGCCCTGGCGCATCGGGAAGCCGTTGCCGACGTCGGCCATCGTCCTGGGGTCGTTCACGCCCTGCGGGCCGTCGGCAATGTTGCCGAACAGCATCTTGCGGCCGCGGTTGTTGACCTCGTAGAGGATCCGCCCGTTGCCCTTGGCCGGATCCCTGGGCCTCAGGATGAAGATGTCTGCCGTGTACTCGACCTTGCCGCCGGCATTGCGCGGCGCCTTGTCGATCAGGGCGATGCCCCTGTTGCCGGGCGCCGCGGGATCGACCTCGCCCCTGGCCTTGCCGATGACGCGCTCGTAGGCGCCGACCGTGCCGAAGGGAGCGCCGTCGGCCAGCGGCTCGACGCGCTCGATCTCGAGGGACAGCAGCACTTACGCCTGCGCCTTCTGCACTTCTTCCGGCGGGAAGTTCAGCTCGACACCGACGCCGTCGGGATCGAACAGGAAGATCTGGCCGGCGCCGGTGCGCGGCACGACTTGCTCGCGGAACTGCACCTTCCGCGCCTGCAGGCGCTGGCGCACGCCGGCCAGGTCGGTGGCGGCGAAGGCGATGTGATCGAAGCGGCCGGTGTCGTCGAACTTCCTCTCGGTCCCGCGCACCGTGATGCCCTCGCGCGGCACGCGCGGGCCCAGCAGGTGAACGGTCGCGACGCCGCCGGAGTAAAGCCAGTAGCCCGGGAAGCCGAGCGGCGGGCGGTCGCCGTTCTCCAGACCCAGGACATCGCAATAGAAATCCTTGGTGCGCTCCAGGTCGGAGGGCTCGATGGTGTAGTGCTGCAGGACGCCGAGCGGCATGACGCGTCTCCTAACCGGCAGAGCCGATAACAAGGAAGCCATGAACGACAATGGCCTCACCCTGAGGAGGGCGCGGAGCGCCCGTCTCGAAGGGTGGCCACAGGCACGGTGCTCGATCCCATCCTTCGAGACGCAGCGCTCTGCGCTGCTCCTCAGGATGAGGTGATCTTTGTCGAGCCTGCGCAAATGACTTCAAGGTGCGGTACCTGAAAGAGGTCGTCAGACGAAGGTGAGGTCGGCCTCGGCGCCCATCATCCAGGCGCCGACGGTCTCGAAATGGGACAGCCGTCCCTGGAGCTGCTGCGTGACGGTGTGGATGTCGCGGAAGCGGCGCTCCAGCGGATGGCTCTCGAAGATCGCCGTCGCGCCGGCGGCGTTGTAGGCGAAATCGACCGCTTCGCGCGCCTGGTGGATGGCGTTGGTCGAGGCCATGCGGATGGCGAGCCGCTGCTCGAGCGAGAGCTTGCCGCCGGCCGAGACGTCGCGCCACACGGAGGCGACGGTCTGCAGCAGGAAGGCGCGCGCCGAGCCGATGCCGACCTCGGCCTGGGCGAGCTGGGTCTGCACCACGGCGCTGTCGCGGATCGGGCTCCTCTTGCCGCGCGGGATCTTGTTCTTCGCCACGTCGACGAAGCTGTCGAGCGCGCCGCGGGCGATGCCCAGCGCCACGCCGGAGAAGCCGACCTCGTAGCAGGTCATCGCCGACATGCGGTAGAGCGGGCCGGTCTCGCGGCATTCGCGCTCGAAGTCGCGGGTGATCGAGTACGCCGCCGGCACGAAGTGATGGTTCAGCGCAAACTGGTCGCTCGCCGTGCCGCGCAGGCCGACGACGCTCCAGATGTCGGTCCACTCGACCGCGTCGCTGCGGACGAGGAACGTGCGCTCGACCTGGCGGCCCTCGTCGTCGAGCTCGGGCGTGCTGCCGTCGGCCTGCCAGATCGGGCAGTGTGCGCCGAGCCAGGTGGCGTGCCGGCCGCCCGAGGCGAAGGCCCACGTGCCGGTCACCCTGTAGCCGCCCTCGCAGGCGATCGCGCGGACCCGCGGGCCGGGCCCCCAGGCGAGCACGGCGCGCGGGTCGTCGCCGAAGATCGCCTGCGCCACCGGCAGGTCGAGATAGGCCGCCGACATGGCGCAGCCGCCGGCCTGGCTCAGGCACCACGCGGTGCTGGCGTCGGCCCGGGCGATCGTCTCGATGCAGCGGAAAAAGGTGACGGGATCGGTCTCGATCCCGTTGGCCGAGCGCGGCAGCAGCAGGCGGAACAGCCGCGCCTCGTGCAGCCTGTCGAGCAGCGCCGGCGGCAGCCGCCGGCCCTCCTCGATCTCGTCGGAGAGGGCTTCGACCGCGGGCCGCAGTTCCTCGGCGCGCGCGATCAGGGCCGGATCGCCGGCGAGGTCGACGGAAAACGGGTTCGTCGTATCCAAGGTCAACGCACTCCAACTTGCGGGCCGCCGACGCCGGCGACCCGACGCGCGGTCGATCTGCGCGCCCGGTTGCCCCGGTCCCGGGGCCGCGCAAACAATAGACACGCCCGCCGCCGGGAGCCAGCCGCGCCGCCTGGCGCTCGGCCGCGAGAGGCTACGCCCGCGCCCGCGAGGGTGCCAAGCCTTTGCCGGCTGCGCGTTTGCCCGTCGAAACGGCCGCTCCGCCGCGGATGTTGCGCGTGCCAATCGCGCAAGCGAACAAACCTCATCGCGCAAGCGAACAAACCTCATCCTGAGGAGGCCGCAAGGCGGCCGTCTCGAAGGATGGGCAACAAACATCGTGCCTGATCGTCATCCTTGGAGACGCCGCGCTGCGCGCGGCTCCTCGGGATGAGGCAGTCGTTGTGGAGCGAGAACGTGAGGAATCAAGGGTTCTCGCGCTTTGGCTCGAGCCCTGTAGACCTGTTAGTAATCGAGAAAGCCTGCGACCACGAAGGGGGAGACGCCATCATGAACTGGACCGACCGCCGCAAGCGCTTCCGGGCGATTCTCGAGGGCGAGCGCTGCGTCCATCCCGGCTCGGTGTTCGATCCGATCTCCGCCCGCATCGCCGAGGATCTCGGCTTCGAGCTCGGCATGTTCGCGGGCTCCACGGCGTCGCTCACCGTGCTGGGCGCGCCCGACCTGATCGTGCTCACCCTGTCGGAATTCGCCGGCCAAGCCTACCGCATCAACCGCGCCGGCAACCTTCCTTTGATGGTCGACGCCGATCACGGCTACGGCAATGCGCTGAACGCCAGGCGCACCGTCGAGGAGCTGGAGACGGCGGGCGTCGGCGGCCTCAGCCTCGAGGACACCGACCTGCCGACGCCGTTCGGCACCGACAAGCCGCGCCTGATTTCGATCGCCGAGGGAGTCGGCAAGATGAAGGCGGCGCTCGCCGGACGCCAGGATCCGGCTCTGTGCATCGCCGGCCGCACCAGCGCGATCGCGATCAGCGGGCTGGACGACGCCATCGCCCGCGGCAAGGCCTACGAGCAGGCCGGCGTCGATGCCCTGTTCTTCGTCGGCGTCCGCACCCGCGCCGAGCTCGACGCGCTCTCCGCCGCGACCCGCCTGCCGCTGATCCTGGGCGGCGTGTCGGGCGAGCTCACCGACCGCGACTACCTCGCCGCGCGCCGGGTCCGCATCGCCCTGCAGGGCCACCAGCCCTTCGCCGCCGCGGTCAAAGCCATCCACGACACGCTGAAGGCGCTGCGCGACGGCACGCCGCCCGGCAAGCTCGCCGGCATCGCCGACGCCGAGCTGATGAAGCGCGTCACCCGCGATGCCGACTACACGCGCTGGACGAAGGACTTCCTCGCGTAGACGGTCTCCCCTCGAGCTGCCTGTAGCCGTCGGGCAGGATCATTCGAGGCGCATCGGCTCGGCGGGGCGAGCGACGCCGGCCGATCCAAGCGCCTCGACATCGGCATTGGTGAGCCCGATTTTCCGGCTTGCTTCCGAGAGGGCCGTGCCGAGCCGCAGTCGGCCCTCGGGGCGCACGGCGGCTTCCAGGATGGCGCGCATTTCCGCTTCAGTACTGCGATTGTGCTGCGCCGCTCTGACCTTGAGGGCGCGGTGCGCCTCGTCGGAGAGGTTGCGGATGGTGACGGCGGCCATGATGACTTCTCCCGTGGCTTGGCTGCGACGCGTAGGCCAAGCGCGTTCCTGGCAGAAGGCTGCTGCTCAAGCTGCCCGCAGCCGAACGTGGACCCTGCTCCCGGTCGCCTCGGCGTAGCGTAACAGGGTCTTGGTGCTGGGAAGCGTTTGACCGCTCTCCAGGCGAGCAATCGTCGATTGGCTGGTCCCCATGCGGACGGCCAGCTCGGCCTGGGAAAATCCGGCTCGCCGGCGAGCACGCAGCAACTCGGCGGCAATCTCGAACTCCGGCGCGAGCGCGTCGTACTCGGCCTTGACCTTCGGGTTGGCGAGCAGGCGCGTCTTCAGCTTCTCGAACGGGATCGTCATACAATGTCTTCCGCGAGGGCGGAGATCTCGGCGGCCACGATCTCGTTCAGAATTTCGACACGCCAAGTCACCTCCATACGTGTATCTCATTTTTGCGATTGAACCAAGCGTCCGCTGCCCGCTCACCGCTGCAGCGGGCGTGCCATCTCCGGCATGCGCAGCGTGGCGAGCAGGGCCAGGAAAGCGGTCGCCATCATGTACCAGGCCGGCGCGAAATCGTCGGCGGTGCGCGCGACCAGCCAGGTCGCGACCCACGGCGCCGTGCCGCCGAACAGGCCGAGGCAGAGATTGTAGGCAATGCCGCCCGCGCTGCAGCGCACGCGCGCCGGCACCAGCTCGACCATGACCGCGATGGTGAGCGACCAGCCGACGCCGTTGATCAGGGCGAAGCTCATCTGGGCGAAGACCACCCAGGCGAGGCTCGGCTGATGCATCGCCCACCACAGCGGCCACGAGGCCACGAGCCCGGCGAGGGCGACGAGCAGCATCAGCGGCCGCCGGCCGTAGCGGTCGGCGAGATGGCCGGCGCAGGGCGCGACGACGACCTGCAGCGCCAGCGCCAGCGTCGTGATGTCGAGCGCCTGGGCGGTGGAGAAGTGCATCCGCTCGACCAGCCAGGACGAGGCATAGACGAAGCACATGTAGAAGGTGACGGCGACCGGCAGCACCAGGCAGACGATCATGCCGATCACGCGGTAATGGTGGCGCAGCGCCTCGACCACGGGCAGCGCCGATTTGCCTTCTGCCGGCAGCGGCGACTCCGACAGGCTGCGGCGCGTCGCCAGGACATGGACGGCAATGACGGCGCCGAGGAGGAAGGGGATGCGCCAGCCCCATTCGGCCATCGCCGCCTCGCCGAGGACGGTGCCGACCAGGGCACCCACGCCCGAGCCCAGCAGGAAGCCGAGATTGCAGGCCGCCATCACCCAGCCGCCGACCAGGCCGCGCCGGTCCGCCGGCGCCTGCTCGACCAGCAGCACGGCCGAGGTGCCGTACTCGCCAGCCACCGAGATGCCCTGCAGGGCGCGCAGCACCAGCAACAGCACCGACGCGGCGGCGCCGATCTCGGCATGCCCGGGCAGCACGGCGATGCCCAGGGTGGCGGCGCCCATCAGCGCCATCGACAGGGTGAGGGTGGGCTTGCGGCCGATGCGATCGCCGAGATGGCCGAACAGCACGCTGCCGAGCGGCCGCGCGAAATAGCCCACCGCCATGGCGCCGTAGGCCGCCAGCAGCGAGGTCACGGGATCGCCGGAGGGAAAGAACACCCTGCCGATCAGCGGCGCCATGAAGCCGTAGACGGCGAAGTCGTACCATTCGAGGACGTTGCCGACGGCGCCGGCATAAACCTGCCTGTGCCACATGCTTTCAGGTCGACGTCTGCGCAGGCCCCGCGCCGACCGGCGTCCCGCAACGCAGGCACTTCGGCGTGAACGGGTTTCGCCGTGTCCAGGTCCACCAGAAGAAGCGCCCGCACCGGGGACAGCGAAAGGCGGCCATCCAGAGCATCGACGAGGCGAGCAACGCCATCCACGTGCCGGCGACGGAGACCTGGATCGGGCCTTCGGGGAAGAGGCGGACCAGACCCACGACCGGCAGGCAGGCGAGGACGAGCATGCCCAGGGTCCATCGTCTCGTACGCAGGCTGCGCCATGCCGCAGCGTAGCGCTCGGCCTCGCCCGGAGCGGCCGAACCATCCTCTGTCGCCATGGATCGACTATCGTCGTGCCCCCTTGCGCCGTCCACTGTTGCCGACCGGGGGATGGGGCGCGGCCGGAGGAACGACGCTCCGGGCCGTGCTAGGGTCGGCGTCGGGACCCACCCCACCGGAAGGCCGCCCCGAGGACGACATGCCCCGCTCGTTTGCGCCCGATATCGCGCCGACGCAGCGATTGCGACATCCCGAGCGCCTGCTGGCGCTGCTGGCCGCTGCGGTGCTCGCGCTGGCGATCGTGGTCTCGATCGTCGTGCTCGTGGCGACCGACGAGCTGGGCTGGGGCGCGCCGCGCTGGAGCTATTTCCTCTACCTCGGCGGTCTCGTGGCGGCGGGTGCGCTGCTGGTGCGCAGGCCGCGACTCGCGGCGGTTGCGCTGGGGCTCGCGACGGTCGACCTGTGCCTGGGCATCGGATCGCTGTGCCTGAGCAGGGCCGGGCTGGCCCACAGCGCCCTGCTGCCGGGCCGCTACGACGATCCGCCGCGCTTTCAGTGGCATCCGCTTCTGCAGGCGGTTCCGATCCCGTCGATCCAGCGCAGGGTCGTTCATCTCAGCGTCGGGCACAGACCCTCGATGTTCTTCTCGACCTCGACGGGCAGATCCTCGTGGTGGACCACGACGGGGAGTACTGGGTGCGGTTCGTCGTGACGCGGGTGCCGATGTCACCGGAGAAGCCGCACGGGATCGACTACTCGCTCACCCTTCATGGGGCGGATGGCGAGCGGCTGCTCGGGTTCGACAATGCCCATCCAGTTGCAAGGCAGAAGCGCGGTCAACCCCAGGACCATCGGCACCGGCTGCGGACGACCAAGGCTTACGAGTACCGTGACGCGGCAACCTTGCTCGCTGACTTTTGGACAGCGGTGGACGCAATCTTGCGCGAGAGAGGAGTGATCCCATGACGACGCTGAAGGTGGGCATTGCCAGTTACGAGGAGATGAAGGCCCGCACTATGGCCGTGGCGCGCGGCAAGCGTCGCGTCTTGCGCGACGAGCCAAGGGTCTGGTTCACCTCGACCGAGTCGTTTGCCAAGGTACTGTCGGCCGGCAATCGCGACCTCTTGCGCGTGATCGCCGAGAAAGCGCCCGGCTCGCTCGATGAGCTGGCCCGCATCACCGGCAAGGCCAAGTCCAACCTGTCGCGCACCTTGCGAACAATGGAAGGGTACGGCCTGGTTAGGCTTGAACGCGGCGAGCGTGGCCGCATCACGCCCAAGGTGATGCACGACCGGGTGGAGCTGGACCTGCCGCTCACGCTGTCGCGTGAAGCAAGTTGAACCATGACCGCTTGGACGAGAGCGGTGTAGAGCAGAACTCGGTGCTGCCGGGAAGGCCGCTGACCGGATCGGGATAGGTCGTGACGCCGAGCCGGTTGAAACCGTCGTACTGGAAGGTCGTCTTGTTGCCGTTGGCGTCGGTCAGGCTGGCGAGCTTGCCGTCGCCCGTCCAGCTCTGCGTGAGGCGGGCTCGGTCGGCGCGGCGGGGTCCCGGATCTCCGGGTTGAAGGTCTGGAGCGGCCGGCCCACCGCGTCGTAGGTGAACCTCGTGATGCGGCCCATGGCGTCGGTGAGGGCGACCTGGCGGTCGAGCAGGTCGTAGGCGTAGCGGGTGACGTTGCCGCTGGCGTCGGTTGTGGTCTCGGGCTTGCCGGTCGGCGTCCAGGTGGCGCTGGTGGTGCGCAGCACCGTGCCGGCGCTGCTCTGCTGGACCTGCAGCAGGCGGCCGTCGGCGTCGAAGCTGTTGGTGGTGACGATGCTGCCGGGCGCGGCGCTGGTGCCGGGCGAGATGGTGGCGAACAGCCGCCGGCCGGCATCGTGCTGCAACGCGTGACGTTGCCGTTGGGATCGGTCAGCGCGACGACGTCGCCCCGCTCGTCGTAGCTGTAGAGCGTCGTGCGATTGAGCCGGCCCGGCCCGGCATCCTCGACCATCGAGAGCCGGTTGCCGGCCTGGTCGTAGGCGAAGGCGGTGACGGTGCCCATCGGGTCGGTGATCGAGGCGACCTGGCCCAGCGCGGTGTAGGTGTAGCGGGTGCGCGGCGCGATGCCGCCGTGATATCCAGTATCGGACATCTGGATATCTGCAAAGAAGGCGCCCCATGGTATCGCGGGGCATCTCCGACATGGCGGCATCGATCCTCGAGCGTCGTCGCCTTCATGTCCCGAGCGACCTTCCAAAGGCCTGCCTCAACCATCCGTCGCGTCGCGGCGGCACCCGGTGGGAGACTCCGCCTGCGCGAAAGGCGCGCTCGTTGCGCTCGAGCACGGCGCTGGTGCTGAAGGTTTGCTCGAACCGGCCAAGGCACGCCTGGCGCTTGCGCTGAAGCAGGGCGTCGGACGCCATCAGGGGACGCAATCGCGCCATCAGGTCCTCGCAACTGCCGTTGGCGAACACGAGCTCGTCGTCGCCCACGATGTCGACCGGCGCGGTGCCGGTGGCGACGACCGGGACGCATCCCTCCCGCATGGCCTCGATCGCGACCATGCCGAAGGGCTCGAAGGCGGAAGGCATGATCAGGATCCTGGCTCGGCGATAGGCCTCCTGCACCGCGTCGGGGGCGAGCCGGCCGAAGTAGCGCACCTGTTCCCGCAGCGCGTCGGGGACGAGACCGCGACAATACTCCCAGGTCGTCATCCCGAGCGTCGTCGAGTGGTCGGCGCCGACGACATGGAGTCGCCAGGCAGGGAACTCGGCTGCGACACCGACGAAGGCCTGGACGGCGAGGTCGGGTCGCTTCACCCCGAGCATCATGCGGCCGACGAACAACAGCACGTTGTCGCGCGATGCCCCAGCCGCGCGACTAGTTCCCGCACCAGGGGCGATGAAGTGCGGAATGATCGCATCCGCGACCGGCGCGCCGAAATCTTCCTGGACCGCGGCATCGATGGAGGACGATGGCGCGATGCGAAGCCCGGCGGCGTGGATCGCCTGCTTCTCCAGAAGGCGGACCCAGTCCGAGACCGGCCATTCGGCGGCGCCGCGCTTCGCGAAGGTGTGGTACGCTCCCTGGTAGCGCGTGACCGTCACGGCGCCAGCGGGCCGGCTGGCATTGATCAGCGCATTGACGGCAAGGTGCTCGTGGCCCTCGATGACGTCGAACGGCTTCGCGGCGTGCCGGGCCTGCACCGCTTCGAGCATCCGCGCTGCGAGGCTGTACACGAAAACGCCGAGATCCGGATTGCCGCCGGTGTCGCCCGGCGTCTCGGGCCCGGTGAGGTCCTGGCGTACCAGCAGCCGGTGCACCAGGACGCCGTTCTCGCGGTCGCTCGCGGTCGCCGTCAGCGCCTGGCAGAAGACTTCAACCTCGTGACCCGCTCCCGCCAGGGCGCGCGCAAAGCTCGCGTAGAAAGATCCGATGCCACCCCAGTCCGTCTCCGGAGGATACTCGCGGGTCACCAGCGCGATACGCAACGTCCCGGCCGATCGTGCTCCGGTCATCGGTCACTACTCCTTGTATCGCTCGAGAAGCGAGGTGCCGCTTGGGCGAGGCCGGCTGCGCTCTATCCGGCGTCCCTTCATGAGGGGAACGAGAGAGGGGAGAATATCGCAGCCACACGTGGCCGTGGCGGTTGCCGTGGCGTCCTCGTTGGTACGTCATGCTCGAAATGTTGTTGGCTCACGGATCTGTCGTGGTGTCGCACAGGGTGGACGTTGCGTCACCCGGGCGGCGAAGATCACCAAGGTGCCGGCGGCGGGCGGTGTCACCGCCAGCGCCGGGTCTCATTCCATTGACGTCGGTCGTGGTCTCGATCTCGCCGGTCGGCGTCCTGGTGGCGCCGGTGGTGCGCAGCACCGCGCCGGCGCTGCACTGCTCGACCTGCAGCGGGCGGCCGTCGGCGTCGTAGCTGTTGGAGGTGACGATGCCGCCGAGCGCGGCACTGGTGTGCCGGGCGAGGTGGTGGCGAAAAGCCGCCGGCCGGCATCGTGCTGCGAGCGGGTGACGTTGCCGCTTGGATCAGTCAGCGCGACGACGTCGCCCCGTTCGGCGTAGCCACGGAGCGTCGAGCGGTTGAGCCGGCCCGGCCCGGCCCGGTATCCTCGACTATCGACAGCCGGTTGCCGGCGGCATCGTAGGCGAAGGCGGTGACGGTGCCCATGGGGTCGGTGATCGAGGCGACGTTGCCGATGGCCGGGTCGTAGGTCATGGGACGCTGCCTCATTGGTGCGGTCCGCGGAAAGCACCGCCTCATTGTGAGATTCGTCCCCTGGCGGCAAACAGGTCGAGGTGGTCGATTCCGGATTGCTGGTACTCGGCCATGACCGGCGCGGCGGTCTCATGGAGGGTGGCCGATCCATCGGGACCGATGACGCCCACCGCGTAGCCCTTGCCGATGATGTATTGCAGGAAGTCGGCGCCTGAGATGCCCGATCCATATCGCAGCATTCCCGGCGCGAACTCGAAAGCGAGCATCGGAGAACAGCGGTCGATGGTGCGCTCGAATCCTCTGAGGGCGCGATACTCGCTGCCTTCAATATCGAGCTTGATGAAGTCGACCCGCTCATCCTCCCCGACAAGTGAGTCCAGACGGACCTGACAGACAATGGCCGCCTTGGAAAGGTCGCCCTGCGCATCTCCCAAGGGCGTTACCACTCCGTTCGAGAAAGGGGCGTCGAGCTTCAGAGGGGCGAAGGTGTCGCCAGCGGCAGCCGGTATGATTGTAAGATTCGCGACCTTGTTGTGCCGCCGAGCGATCTCCAGCAGGCGAACATTCGAGGTATTGGGTTCGATGGCCCAGACATGGCCATCTGGCCCGACGCAGGCGAGGGCGAGCCCCGTAAAGTATCCAATGTTGGCTCCTACATCGAACACTCGCATACCGGGTTTGAGATTGCGCCGGAAAGCCGCGGATACGTTCGGCTCGTAAGCGCCGCCAAGAACGTGGATGCCTACATCGATATCTCTCGGGTTTACTGCGACCGCGATACCGTCCACGTCGGCAAAGCTGAAGTCGCCATCGAGCGAGGCAAGCAGCCCGCGATCCTGAAATGTCTTTCCGCCGACGAAAAGACGGACCACTTCCTCGAGGGGACGGCCGGCGTGAGAGCTGTAGCCGGACCATTCCTCGGGATTCGGTGGTCGGCCCATCAATAAACGAAAGCACGCCCTGATATCGTCATGCGTTGCAAGGCAGCCCGGTGGGCTCTGAGTGTCGACCTGACCGAGCCAACGTCGAAGAAATGTCGGCATTGGCTTTGCACCCGTGACGCCGGTCGCCTTGGCGGGCGTCGTCTTCAGCGTTTTGTGAATGCGCACGAAGTCATAGTGCATGAAGTAGATCGCCGTCGCGGGCAAGCTGAAGCGCTATCACATTCTGGTATGTGGGGATGCTGGTCGAGCCGCTCGGGCAGCCCGGCCCCGTAGGGCCGGTCGTCGCGAAGCAGAACGGAGAATGGACGGCGTAGGATACTCTGTGGCGGCACCGGCCCACCCGTTCCCTGCTGCCGCGGGGCGGGCGTTTCATATGGGTTGGCCGCGCGCCAGGCCGGCTGGCCCTTCTGTCCGCTCGTGCGATGTCGCGACGGCGGGTGTGATCGGCAAGTCCGATTGCACGGACGATGGTGGCTGCAGAACGGAGCCACCCCGGCTGTCCCCGCTGCCCGCTCGTGTGATCTCATGATAGCGGGTGGCCAAGTCCGCGCGATTCGAAGGACATCACCGTGATCGCCACGACCGACGCAAGCCGACCCATCGCCGACGCAACGCCAATCCGGTGCGTCACGGCCAAGCCCATGATTTCAAAGGCCGATGACGCAAAGACGCAAGTGACGCAAGAGTCCGGGCCTGATTTCCGCGGCCGCCCCGGAAAGGGCAGGGCATTCGCATTTGCCACAAAGCCTCCGTCATCCCGACCGGAGCCGCGCGCAGCGAGGCGCAGTGGAGGGACCTTTCTTGTTGATGCTGCGAGAAGAGAGGTCCCTCCACTCCG
>JALHMO010000136.1 GCA_022844015.1 Reyranella sp.
TGGCGCACCAGGGGAAGATAGAGATCGAACAGGTCCTCGGCCTCGCTGCTCTTTCCGGCGGCAAACAGGTCGTAGACCTGCACCAGCATCTCCGGCCAGGCGAACCCGGTCATCGCGCCATCGGCGCCACGCTGCATCTCCTGCGGATAGTAGAGGCCGCCATTGCCGACCAGGATCGAGACGCGCCGACGACCCGGCTTCTTCTCGCCCTCACGCACGCGCGTCAGCTTGGCGAGCCCCGGTGCGTCCTCGTGCTTCAGCATCACCAGCTGCTTGAAATCGTCGACCAGCCGCTCGAATACCGCGGGCGCCAGATAGACTCCCGTGGTCTGCGGATAGTCCTGGTAGACGACCGGGATGTCCGGCCCGAGCGCCTCGAAGACCTGCGCAAAGTAGTTGTAGACGCCATCGTCGCCCTTGAGGCCGGGCGGCGGCGCCACCATCACGCCGGCCGCACCGGCCACCATGGCCTCGTGTGCAAGGCGACGGACGTTCTCGAGGCCGGCATGGCTCGCGCCCACGATCACCTGCCGGCCCTGCGCGCGACCGATCACGCGATTGACGACGGTGAGCGATTCTTCGGCAGTGAGCTTGTGCGCTTCGCCCATCATCCCAAGAAGGGTGAATCCATGTACGCCACACCCCAAATAAAAGTCGGTCAGCGAATCGATGCTGTGAAGATCGAGCGCGCCGTCGTCGGTGAAGGGCGTCGCGGCGATGATGAACACGCCCTTCGCCTGTTCGTTCAGCTTTCCTTGAACCATGAGCCACGCTCCCCGGCGCATTTCTTGCTGCGATCATGCCAGCCGCGCCGCCCTTGTCGAGCATTGCGACGTCGGTCAGTGTCGAAAATCCGGAGAGGAGCATTACTGCAAATCATGGCGCGACACATCGCCCATCGCCTGATGATTTCGCTGCCGGTCCTGCTGGGGGTGCTGTTGATCGGGTTCCTGCTGCTGCAGGTGGTGCCGACCGATCCGGCGACCGTGCTGGCCGGCCCGACGGCCACGGCCGCCGAGGTCGCGGCGATCCGCCAGCAGCTCGGCCTCGATCAGCCCCTGTGGGTCCAGTTCGCCAACTACCTCGGCCGCGTGCTGCAGCTCGATCTCGGCCGCTCGATGATCTCGAACCGGCCGGTCTCGGAGGAGATCGCCCTCACCTTCTGGCCGACCGTCGAGCTGATGCTGGCCTGCCTCGTCTGGGCCGTGCCGCTCGGCATCGCGCTCGGCACCCTGGCCGCGCGGCGGCGTGGCACGCTGATCGACCGGGCCATCATGGCGCTGTCGGTGATGGGCGTATCGGTGCCGGTGTTCTGGGTCGGCCTGCTGCTGATCCAGCATGTCGGCGGCGCCGGCCTGCTGCCCTTCCAGGGCCGCAACGGCCCGATCTGGACCGGCGCCGGGCTGCTCAGCCTCATCCTGCCGGCAGCAACGCTGGGCGCCGTATTCGTCGGCCCGGTCGCGCGCATGACCCGCACCTCGCTGCTCGAGACGCTGGGCGCCGACTATGTGCGCACGGCGCGCGCCAAGGGCGCCTCCGACTGGCGGGTCACCATCCACCACGCGCTCCGCAATGCCATGATTCCTGTCGTCACCCTGGTCGGCCTGCAGATCGGCTTCCTGCTCGGCGGCTCGATCGTCACCGAGACGATGTTCGCCTGGCCGGGCGTCGGCCGCATGGCCGTGGGCGCCATTACCTCGAGCGACTTCCCGCTGGCCCAGGGCGCCATCCTGGTGCTTGCCGTCGGGTTCATGATGGTCAATCTGATCGTCGACGTTCTCTACGCCTACCTCGATCCGCGGATCGCCCGGTCGTGAGGGAGCAGCTCATACTCTCCCGGACCGTCGCAGGGCTGTCGAGTTCGGCAAACAACCTCGTCGTCCCGACCGGAGCCGAGCGTAGCGAGGCGCAGCGGAGGGACCCGTCTTGCTGCACCTTCGGCAAACAGAGGTCCCTCGACTGCGCCGCCCTCCAGGCGGCTCCGCTCGGGATGACGGAGAAAATGGCATCTGCGATAGCCGTGCGGATCGCCGGAAGACCATGACCGACGTCGCCCTCACCCTGCAGAGCGAGGCCGACCAGAAGGCCATCGCGGCGTTGCGGCGCAAGAATGCCGTGTGGCGGCGCATCCTGCGCGATCCGCCAGCGGCAGCGGCGGCGCTGTTCCTGCTGCTCGTCGTGATGGCGGCGATCTTCGCCCCTTGGGTCGCGCCCTTCGATCCCTACGCCAACAACATGCGCCTGCGCCTCTGTCCGCCGGGCGGCGAACGCTGCGCAGCGTTTCTCCTGGGCGCCGACAACCAGGGCCGCGACATGCTGAGCCGCATCGTGTTCGGCCTGCGCGCGACGCTCGGCATGGGCGTGCTGGCGGTTGTCGTCGGCGGCGGGCTGGGCGCCCTGATCGGCTTGAGCGCCGCCTACTTCAAGCGCCTCGACACGCCGCTGATGCGACTGGTCGACGTGCTGCTGTCCTTCCCGTCGATCCTGTTCGGGCTGGCGATCGCCGCCGTGATGGGAACCGGCCTCGTGTCGCTGGTGATCGCGCTCAGCGTCGCCGCCATCCCGTCGATCGCCCGCATCGCCCGCGGCGCCGCCCAATCGATCATGCAGCAGGAATACATGGAGGCCGGCCGCGCCGTCGGGCTGGGCGACGGCGCCCTGCTGTGGCGCTACCTCGCGCTCAACTGCTGGCCGACCATCCTGATCTACATGACCTTGCAGCTCGGCCAGGCGATCCTGCTCGGCGCCGCCCTGTCTTTCCTCGGGCTCGGCGCGCAGCCGCCGACGGCCGAGCTCGGCAGCATGGCGGCCGACGGCCGCAAGTTCCTGCAGATCGCGCCCTGGGTCTCGACCTTGCCCTGCGCCGCGATCTTCCTCGTCGTTCTCGCATTCAACGTCCTGGGTGACGCCCTGCGCGACGCCCTCGACCCCAAGCTCAGGCAATAGGAGGTGTGTTCATGACCAACCGGATGACGTGCAACCGAGCATGGGCGGCGGCGCTGCTCGCGGCGTCGGCGATCGGCGCGCTGGCCCCGCAGGCCCACGCGCAGAAGACCGTGACCGTGGTGCGCGAGATCGACACCGATCGCTACGATCCGCACAAGTCGACATCCCGGTCGGGCGCCGAGGTCATGTTCATGATCGGCGACACGATGGTGAATCTCGACTTCGACATGAAGACGCTCAAGCCAGGCCTGGCGACGACCTGGACGGTGTCGCCCGACGGTCTAACCTACGTCTTCAAGCTGCGCGACGACGTCACCTTCTGCAGCGGCAAGAAGATGACCGCAAACGACGTCGTGGCGACCTACGCGCGCTGGGCCGATCCCGAGACCAAGGGCCTGGTGAAGTGGCGCATGGGCGACGTCGACAAGATCACCGCGCTCGACGACTACACGGTCGAGTACAAGCTCAAGAAGCCGTTCTCCGAGCTGCTCTACCAGATGACGCAGTATTTCCACACGATCCTCAACGTCGAGCAGGCCAAGCAGCTCGGCGGCGATTTCGGCATCAAGGGAATCGACGGCACGGGCCCGTTCTGCTTCGAGAGCTGGACGCCGCGCGATTCGACGGTGCTCAGCAAGCACAAGGGCTACAAGTGGGGTCCGCCGATCTACGACGCGACCGAGGCCCAGGTCGACCGGCTGGTCTGGAAGGTCGTGCCTGAGGAGAACACGCGCGTCACGGCGCTCGAGGCCGGCCAGGCCGATGCCAGCCAGTACGTTCCCTACTGGTCCATCAAGCAGCTGATGGCCAACAAGGCGCTGTCGGTCAGCAAGGCCGAGAACTACTTCTGGACGTATTTCATCGGCTTCAAGGTCGACAAGGCGCTGATGAACGACGTGCGCGTGCGCCGCGCCATGAACCTCGCGGTCGACCAGAAGGCGATTGCTGACGCCGTCACCTTCGGCCTCGCCGAGCCGGCCTCGACGATGCTGATGCCGAGCGTGCTCGACTTCAATCCCAACGTCGATCGCGCGATCTACGGCGAGAACGTCAAGGAGGCCGAGCGGCTGCTCGACGAGGCCGGCTGGAAGAAGGGTTCGGACGGCTTCCGCTACAAGGACGGCAAGAAGCTGGCGCCGATCGTCTACGGCATCAACGGCGCCTTCAAGGAGATCGCCGAGGCCGTTCAGGGCGACCTGCGCAAGGTCGGCATCGACCTGCAGATCCAGCTCTTCGACTCGACCGTCGCCTGGGGCAAGCTGGCCACCCAGGAATTCGACGCCTTCGGCATGAGCTTCCCCTATGTCAGCGCCGGCGACGCTCTCAACCTCTACTTCCGCTCGGCCAACACGCCGACGCCCAACCGCATGAACTGGAAGGACAAGGAGACCGACGAGTTGCTCGACAAGGGCTCGACGGCGATCGATCCCAAGGTGCGCACCGAGGCCTATGCCGCGGTCCAGAAGAAGGTGCACGACGCCGCCGTCTGGATCCCGCTGTTCCACGAGCCACTGTTCGTCGTCGCCGGTCCCAAGCTGAAGCCGATCAAGGCGCACGGCAACTACGGCTGCGGCCTCTACAAGGGGCTGGGGATCGCGTTCAAGTGAGTCCTCTTGGCCTGCGTCCAACAATAGAGTCCTCATCCTGAGGAGCCGCGCGCAGCGCGGCGTCTCGAAGGATAGGCCTCAGACACGATGCCTGTTGCCCATGCTTCGAGACGCGCGCTGCGCGCACTCCTCAGCATGAGGTGGGGGCGATTGCCGTCCCTCAAAGAAGCTGGAAACGCCTCATCAACACGGGAAGACTCGCACCATGACCAAGACAACCAGGATCGCTCGCCTCGACCATGTCGTCGCCTGGGACGAGGCCGAGCAGCGCCATGTCTATCTCGACGACGGCGACCTCGTGTTCCGCGGCAACGAGGTGATCCATGTCGGGCCGGCCTACAGCGGCCCGGTCGACGCCACGATCGAGGGCGCGGGGTTCATGGCGATCCCGGGATTCGTCAACGTCCACAGCCACCCCTTCTCCGAGCCGGCCAACAAGGGCCTGACCGAGGAGTACGGCAGCGACAAGCTGGGCCAGAGCTCGCTCTACGAGTACCTGCCGGTGTTCGGCCTCGATCCCGAGGATGCCGGCCCGTCGACCATGGTGGCGATGTCGGAGCTGCTGAAGAGCGGCGTCACCACGATCTCGGACCTGTCGATGAGCCGCGACGGCTGGGTCGACGATCTCGCGGCGACCGGCATCCGCGCCGTCGTCTGCCCCATGATGCGGCAGGGCTACTGGTACACGAAGAACGGCCATACGGTCGAATACGCCTGGGACGAGAAGGCCGGCGAGAAGGCCTTCGAGGCGGCGATGAAGACCATCGACGAGGCGATGAAGCATCCGAGCGGCCGCATCTCCGCCATGGTCGGCCCGTCGCAGATCGATACCTGCCGCGAAGGCTACTTCAAGGAGGCGCACCAGGAAGCGAAGCGCCGCAACATCCCGATGCAGACGCACGCCTGCCAGGCCGTCGTCGAGTTCTATGAAATGGTCCATCGCCACGGCAAGACGCCGATCGAATGGCTCGACTCGATCGGCGTGCTGGGGCCCGACCTGGTGATCGGCCACGGCATCTTCCTGAACGACCATCCGCAGATCCACTATCCGCACACCAACGACTTCGAGAGGCTCCGGGACTCGGGCGCGGCGGTGGCGCATTGCCCCACCGTGTTCGCCCGCCGCGGCATGGTGCTGAACTCGATCGGCCGCTACATGAATGCCGGCATCACGGTCGGCATCGGCACCGACACCTTCCCGCACAACATGGTCGACGAGATCAGGCTCGCCTGCTACGTCGCCCGCGTTTTCACCGGCAACTACAAGATGGGCACGACGCGGCATGCCTTCGAGGCCGCGACCATCGGCGGCGCCAGGATCCTGCGGCGTCCCGACCTCGGCCGGCTCGCCCCAGGCAGCAAGGCCGACTTTTCCCTGGTCGACCTCGATCATCCCTACATGCAGCCGGCGCACGAGCCAGTGCGCAGCCTGATCTACTCGGCGAGCGAGCGCGCCATCCGCCACGTCTACATCGACGGCGTGCAGGTCGTGAAGGACGGCAAGGTGCTGACGGTCGATGTCGAGGCCGCCACCGCAGGGCTGATCGAGGGCCAGCGCAGACGCCTGGCGACGGTCAGCAAGCGCGACTGGGCCGGCCGCACGGCCGATCAGCTCGCCCCGCCGGTCTACGGCAAGAAGGACCGCCTGCCGCAGTCGAGGCCGGTGACGTGATGGTTCATGGCTGGGCGCTCGTTCATCTCTTTCTCCTCCCCAGCGTTGCTGGGGAGGTGTCGCCGTCATACGGCGACGGAGGGGTCATGAGCCATGGGTTCCGCCGTGTCTCATGACTCATGACCCCTCCGTCCGCGAAGACGCGGACACCTCCCCAGCGAAGCTGAGGAGGAGAGAATGCAACCCATGACTCCCCTCCTCGAGATCCGCGACCTGCGCACCGAGTTCCGGTCGGGCGGCAGCGTGTTCGCCGCCGTCGACGGCGTGAGCTTCTCGCTGGCCGAAGGCGAGACGCTGGGCATCGTCGGCGAATCGGGATGCGGCAAGTCGGTGACGTCGCTCTCGATCATGCGGCTGGTGCCGTCGCCGCCCGGCCGCATCGCGTCGGGCGAGATCAGGCTGCAGGGCCGCAATCTCCTCGACCTGCCGGAGAGCGACATGCGCGCCGTGCGCGGCGATACCGTGTCGATGATCTTCCAGGAGCCGATGACCAGCCTCAATCCCGTGCAGACGGTGGGCGAGCAGATTATCGAGGCGATCCGCCTGCATCGTCCGGTGACTGCGGCCGAGGCGCGCGCGCGCGCGCTCGAGATGCTGAAGCTGGTGCGCATCCCGTCGCCCGAGACGAGGGTCGACGAGTATCCCCACCAGCTTTCCGGCGGCATGCGCCAGCGCGTCATGATCGCCATGGCACTGGCCTGCGACCCCAAGATCCTGATCGCCGACGAGCCGACCACCGCGCTCGACGTCACCATCCAGGCCCAGATCCTCGACCTGCTGCGCGACCTGCGCGAACGCACCGGCGCGGCCATCATGCTGATCACCCATGATCTCGGCGTGGTTGCCGAGCTCGCCCATCGCGTGATCGTCATGTATGCCGGCCGCATCGTCGAGGAGGCACCGGTCGGCGCGCTGTTCGCCGACCCGCAGCATCCCTACACGCTCGGCCTGCTGGGCTCGATCCCGCGCCTCGGCAGCGACGGCGACGAGCGCCTGACGGCGATCGAGGGAGTGGTGCCCAATCCCTTCGCCCTGCCGGCCGGCTGCCGCTTCAGCCCGCGCTGCGCCCTGGCCGACGCCCGCTGCCGGAACGAGGCCCCCGTCCTGCGCGAGCTCGGCGCCGGCCATCGCGCCGCCTGCTGGAAGGCGCCCATCGACCATGCGCTCGGCATCGCGCCATGATCGAGCCGCTTCTCTCCGTCACCGGACTTTCAAAGCACTTTCCGGCCAGGCGCGGCGTCATCTTCCAGAGCACGGTCGGCACCGTCCGCGCCGTCGACGGCCTGAGCTTCGAGGTTGCCCCGGGCGAGACGCTGGCCCTGGTGGGCGAGTCGGGTTGCGGCAAGTCGACGACCGGCCGCTTGGTCCTGCGCCTCATCGAAGCGACGTCGGGGTCGATCCACTTCACCGGCCGCGACGTGCGCGCCCTCAACCGCAGCGCGCTGCGCGAGCTGCGGCGCGACATGCAGATCATCTTTCAGGACCCGTTCGCCTCGCTCAACCCCCGCCTGACCGTGGGCGACGCCCTCGCCGAACCGTTGCGCCTGCACGGCCTGGCATCCGGAGCGGCGCTGCGCCGGCGGATCGACGAGCTGCTCGCCGAGGTCGGCCTCTCGCCCTGGCACGCGCTGCGCTACCCGCACGAATTCTCGGGCGGCCAGCGCCAGAGGATCGGCATCGCCCGCGCCCTCGCCTCGCGTCCCCGCCTGATCGTGTGCGACGAGCCCGTCTCGGCGCTCGATGTCTCCATCCAGGCGCAGGTGATCAACCTGCTGCAGGACCTCAAGCATCGCCTCGGCCTCGCCTACATCTTCATCGCCCACGATCTCGCGGTGGTACGCCATATCAGCGACCGCGTCGCGGTCATGTATCTCGGCAAGATCGTCGAGCTGGGACCCAAGCGATCGCTGTTCGCGATGCCGCGCCATCCCTACACGCAGGCCCTGCTGTCGGCGGTGCCGGTTCCCGATCCAGCTGCCCAGCGCGTGCGTATCCGCCTGGCCGGCGACGTGCCCAGCCCGCTCAACCCGCCGCGCGGCTGCCGCTTCCACACAAGGTGCAGCCACGCGCAGGAACGCTGCCGGACCGAGGAGCCCGCCCTGCGTCCGATCGGGACCGCGGGTCAGGTCGCGGCCTGCCACTTCGCCGAAACCATCACCGCCCCCGCCCTGGTCTCGGAGGCAGAACCGCCCTATGCGCGGCGCCTCGCGGCACTGCGCAAGCTCGCACTTGCGTAAGGCTGCCACGCATCGAGTAGACGGGAGTCTTTCTTGTCATCCTGAGCGCAGCGAAGGATCTCATCGCCAGAAGTCTCAACACGCGCTGCAGCCGGCGAGAGGTCCTTCACGTCGTTCAGGACGACAAGAGAGTGATCCGCGAGCCCTTCACCCCGCCGGCACGCCCGAGGTCGTCGAGTACTCGAAGTGCAGCGGCGTCTCGGGATGGACCAGCGCATAGGCCGAGCGTGCGGCGATCGCCGCCTCGGCGAAGCCTGTCAGGATGAGCTTGAGCTTGCCGGGATAGGTGACGACGTCGCCGATGGCGAAGATGCCGGGCCTGTTGGTCGCCGTCGTCGCGGCATCGATGGCGATCTGGTTCTGCTGCAGCGACAGCTCCCATTCCGCGATGGGGCCGAGCGACATCGATAGCCCGAAGAACGGCAGAAGGACGTCTGCCTCGAGGCGCCGCTGTTCGCCATCGAGGGTGGCCGCGATGACAGCCTCCAACTTGCCGTCGTCCCCTTCCAGAGCGTGCAGTTGATAAGGCACGACCAGATCGATCTTGCCAGCCTCGGCGAGCGCCTTCAGTCGCGCTTCGCTCTCGGGTGCCGCACGGAACTTGCTGCGACGATGGATTACCGATACGTGCGCCGCGATCTCGGCGAGCGACAGCGCCCAGTCGACGGCAGTGTCGCCGCCGCCGGCGATCACGATCCGCTTGCCGCGAAAGCTTTCGCGCTGGGTCACATAATAGAAGACGCTCTTGCCCTCGTAGGACTCGATGCCCGGCAGCGGCGGCCGATTGGGTCCGAACGCGCCGACGCCGGCGGCGATGATCACCGCTCTCGCCCGTATCACGGTGCCCTTGGCGGTCGTCACCTGCCAGGTGCCGCCGCTCAGCGGCTCGAGCGCCTGGACCTGCTCACCGAGGTGATAGACCGGACGAAACGGCGCCGCCTGCGCCTTGAGACGAACGATCAACTCGGCCGCCTCGATGCGCGGGAAGCCCGGAATGTCGTAGATCGGCTTCTCCGGATAGAGCGCCGTGCACTGACCGCCGGCATCCCCGAGCACGTCGACGACGTGGCAGCGCAGCCGCACCATGCCGCATTCGAACACGGCGAACAGGCCTACCGGCCCCGCGCCCACGATGACGACATCGGTCTGATGCGAGTGTCCGCTGGTCATGGTCGCAGAATGGCTGAGCAAATCGACAATTGAGGCCCCCGGCGGTGTCGGCCGAGGCAATCTCGTAGCTTGGGCGCCCCGGAACAAGTCCGCCAGTCCAGGCACTTATAGCCCGAACGTCGGCCACTCCCAACGGCAAAGCCCGATGCAAGCTGACGCATCCCTGCCGGTCGTCGCTGCGCAACCCGTTCTGCGAGCGACAGGCACTCGCCTGCCTGGAACAGGAAGGCTGAACGCCGCGGCAGAGACGATCAGCACCGAGGTGCGACGCGGGTCCGGTAGCCGTCGTAGTACTGGCTTCCGCAGACGACCTGCTGCTGAACGACGTCGTCCCGATACCCGTTCTGGCCGCGGTTCGTCACGGTCACCGTCGTGTAGCGACGGCCGTCGGTCTGGTTGTACCAGCCGTGGCTGCCCTGCTGATTGCCGTAGTTGTAGCCCGGCACGGGCTGCGCATAGCGGGACCGCGATGGAGCCGCGTTGTAGTACGGGTTGCCGTAGCCCGTCGGAGCCGGCTGATAGTAGCCACGCGGTGCGGCATAGCCATTGTCCTGGCAGGCCGCCCCGGTGATGCCAACGGCCGCAACGAGCATCAGTCTCAGAAGGATCCTCGCCATTTCCTTGCCTCCAAGCCGGGATATCCGCACCCCGGTAGGCGAACATTCTGTCCGCTTGAAGACGAAGAACGGTCCGGAGCTCGAATAGGTTGCCGTTTAGCGCACTGGGACGGCCCAGCTGGCACGACATGGGCTCCTTGGCAGTCAGAACCGTCCGCACCCTTGGCTGAGCGACGACTTGTGGCCGGCCAAGATCTGCGCAGCAGGTCGCCCGCCGGCCGAGGCTCGGGACACGGAGCCCGCGACGACCTTCGGCCACTCAACTGAAACAATCGAAGAGCCCATGGTAGCTGGGGGCGGACTTGAACCGCCGACCCCGGCATTATGAGTGCCGTGCTCTAACCAGCTGAGCTACCCAGCCATGGGAGCGCGCTTTTAGTCGCCCGGTCGCGAAGCTGTCAAGGAAGCGACAGGAAGCAGCCCGGAGCCCTATTTGTCCTGCATCGTGCGGGCATCCCACAATCGCACGAGATAGCCGTCCGGGTCGGCCAGCTCGGCGCCGTAACCCCAGAAAGTCTTCTGCGGGCCATGGGCGAAGCGGACGCCGCGGGCCGTCCATTCCTCGAACGTCGCGTCCACATCGTCGACCTGGAACCACAGGGCGAGGCCGTTCGACGCGGCCTGCGGGCTCTCCGTCAGGAATATCGCGAAGCCTTCCTTGTCCTGGAGGGCCACGGTGCGCCGCTCGGGCACCTCGAACTCGACCGCGAGCGCAAGCGTCTGCGTGTACCAGGCACGCGAACGCGCGAGATCGCTGACCGGCAAATTGAGGTGGTCGAGCTTCATCCGTGAAAGCGCCGGATGAAGCCGCCCCCCAGCACACGGCTGCCCTGCCGGGCATCATAGGCGACACAAGCCTGCCCCGGCGACACGCCGATCTCGGGCTCGGCAAAGCGCACGATGGCGCCACTCTCGCCGGCCGGCTCGATGGTCGCCGGTCGCAGCGCCTGGCTCGAACGCACGCGCACCTGGATCGGCAGGACGCCGTCCAGCGCCGGGCCGAGCCAGTTGAGATCGTGCAGGACGATGTCGCGCCGGCCGAGCGCCGACCGCGGCCCGACCACGACACGGCGTGTCTCCGGCTCGAGCCGCACGACGTAGAGCGGCTCGTTGTCCGTACCGCTGCGCTCGCCGAGCGCCAGCCCGCGGCGCTGGCCGACGGTGAAGTGCACGATGCCGTCGTGACGGCCGACCACCCTGCCGTCTCGATCGACGATCTCGCCCGGCTCGACTGCCTCCGGCCGAAGCTTCTGCACCACGGCGGCATAGTCGCCGTTGGGCACGAAGCAGATGTCCTGGCTGTCGGGCTTGTCGGCGACCGCGAGGTCGAAGCGCTGCGCCAGCGCCCGCGTCTCGGCCTTCGGCAGGTCGCCCAGGGGAAAGCGCAGGAACCCGAGCTGCTCCCGCGTCGTGCCGAACAGGAAGTAGCTCTGGTCGCGCGCCGGATCGGCGCCCCGATGAAGCTCGGCTCCGTCGGCGCCCTCGACGCGCCGGACATAGTGGCCGGTCGCCAGCGCCTCGGCGCCGAGCTCGCGGGCGGTGCGCAGCAGATCGCGGAACTTCACCGTCCTGTTGCAGGCGATGCAGGGCACCGGCGTCTCGCCGCGGGCATAGGAATCGGCGAACGCCTCCATCACCTTGGCGCGGAAGCGGCTCTCGTAGTCCAGCACGTAGTGGGGAATGGACAGCCGCTCGGCGACCTGGCGGGCATCGGCGATATCCTGGCCGGCGCAGCAGGCCCCGGCCTTTCCGACGGCGACGCCGTGGTCATAGAGCTGCAGGGTGACGCCCACGACGTCGTAGCCCTGCTCGCGCAGGAGCGCCGCCGTCACCGACGAATCGACGCCGCCCGACATCGCGACGACGACGCGCGTGTCGGCGGGCGGCTTGTCGATCCCGAGGGAATTCCTGGCCATGGCGCGGCCTATATAGGCTCGGAGGCGCGGCGGCGCATCCCCGCCTCGGCCAGTCTCTCGCCTTCAGACGGGACAGACGCATCCGGCCACAAACTTCGTCATCCCGACCGAAGCCGAGCGCAGCGAGGCGCAGTGGAGGGACCTCTCTTGTTGCACCGCCGACAAAGAGTGGTCCCTCGACTGCGCCGCCCCTTGGGCGGCTGCGCTCGGGATGACGGAGAATGAAGGCGAAATGTAAGCCCTCGCCAAAGGCGAGGGCGGCACGGCTAATCCCGCCGGTAGCCCGTATCGCGAACCGCCTTGGCGACGCCGTTGCGGTCGTAGACGATGGCGACCCGGTCGCCGACCTGGATGTCGCCGTCGTCGGCCTGGGCGATCGCGACACGCTGGCCGTCGTCGCGCTGGATGGTGACCTCGATGCCGCGGCGGGTCGATTGCTGGTCGATGGCGGTGCCGGCGATCGCGCCGCCGACGGCGCCCAGCAGGCCGCCGACCACGGCGCCTCCCACGGAGTTGGTGGTGGCCGCCCCGATCGCCGCGCCGCCCGCCATACCGACGCCGCCGCCGATCAGCGTGCCGTCGCTCACGCCGGTATTGCCGCTGCGCACCGCGACCTCGCGGATCCGCACGACGCGGCCGGTCTCGCCGCGGTAGCCGGCTTGGGCGGACGTGGTGACGACGCCTGGCTGGACCGCGCCGCTGCTGCCGTTGCACGCGCTCAAGCCCACCGCCAGAGCCAGCGGGATCAACAAGCTCAAAAGCCACTTACCCAGCATGGGTGCCACTTTCCAAGGATGAAGGTCCGAACCGGAAATCAGTCTTGCCGCACTGTCGGGTCGCGTACCGCCTGGGCGACCCCCTGGTGGTTCTGGATGATCTGCACCCGATCGCCCAACTGAACATCGCCGTCGTCGGGCTGGGCGATCGTGATGCGCTGTCCGTCGTCGCGCTGCACGACCACCTCGATCCCCCGCCCGGGGCCGCGCTGCCCGTCGGCGATCGTCCCCGCGATGGCGCCACCGACCGCGCCCAGCAGGGCGCCTACCAGCGCGCCGCCCAGGCTGTTGCTCGTGATCGCGCCGATTGTCGCACCGCTGCCGGCGCCGAGCAGGCCGCCCCACATCGTTCCGCTGCCGCCGCCCCTGCCACCGGCCCCCTGCAGGGGTATCTCGCGGATCGACACGACCCGCCCCGTGTCACCCGATCCCGGCGTGGCGTAGACGCTGCCCTGAGAAGGTGCATTGGCTGGCGGCCCACCATAGTAGGGCCCACTGCTGCCGGGGTACGGTCCGGCGGCCGGATACGACCCGGACGGGCCACTCGAGGCACTGACGATGCCGGGCTGCACGGCATTGGAGGCACAGGCTCCCAAGCCCAACGCCAGCATCAGCGGCAGCAGCACAAGACGGAACCAGTCGGCTCTCATGACACCCTCCCAGGCATCATCACTGTACGACAGGATTCTTGCTCAAATTGCGGCATCCCGCTAGCTGCGTTCGTCGATCCACGCGGCCTGGATGGCCTCGAGGATCTTCTCGTTCGACCGCTTCGGGTCGTCGGCAAAATCGGGCAGCTCCATGACCCAGCGGTGCAGGTCGGTGAAGCGCAGATTGACGTTGTCGGCCTCGGGATGGCGCTCCTCGAGCTCGATGGCGATGTCCTGGACGTCGGTCCAGCGCAGCTTGCGGGCCATCGCCCCTCCTCCCTACTTGTCGACCATCATGTTGCGGGTCGCCGCCGGCAGGCGAACCACCAGGCCGTCGAGCGCCTCGGACATGCGAATCTGGCAGCCCAGGCGCGACGTGTGGGTGAGACCGAACGCCAGATCGAGCATGTCCTCCTCGTCCTCGCTGGCCGGGGCCAGCTGATCGAACCAGTCCTTCTCGACCACCACGTGACAGGTCGAGCAGGCGAGCGAACCCTCGCAGGCGCCCTCGATATCGACGTGGTTGCGATGGGCGATCTCGAGGACGCTGAGGCCGATCGGCGCGTCGACTTCCTTGCGCGATCCGTCCTTGAGGATGAACGTCATCTTCGGCATTCAGCAAAACCTCGTCATTCGCCCACCCGGGTCTCGAGCTCGCTCACGGACAACCCCGACAGCGCGTCCCGGATGCCGCGATCCATGCGGCGCTCGGCGAACGGCTTGGACAGCATCTCGAGCGCCTCGGCGGCGGCATTGATCGCCTCGCGGTCGTCGCCGGAAAGCGCCGCCTCCAGGCGCGCCCGTCCGGCGTCGAGCGCGCCGCGCTCCTCGGCGGACAGCAGCTCGCCGTCCCTGGCCAGAGCGGCCTCGAGCGCCAGCAGGTTGCGCCGTGCCTCCACCCGTGCCTCGGTCAGCAGGCGCAGGGTCATGTCGGCCTCGGCGTTGTCGAGGCTGTCGTAGAGCATGTCGGCCATGTCGTCGTGGCTGAGACCGTAGGACGGCTTGACCTCGACGCGCTGCGCCACGCCGGTGGTGCGCTCCTCGGCCGACACGGTGAGAAGCCCGTCGGCGTCGACGGCAAACATCACGCGGATGCGCGCCGCACCGGCCGTCATGGGAGGAATCCCGAGCAGCTCGAAGCGGGCCAGGCTGCGGCAGTCGGCGACCATCTCGCGCTCGCCCTGCACGACATGGATCGCCATCGCCGCCTGGCCATCCTGGTAGGTGGTGAACTCCTGGGCGAGCTGAACGGGAATCGGCGTGTTGCGCGGCACGATCTTCTCGACGATGCCGCCCATCGTCTCCAGGCCGAGCGACAAGGGCGTCACATCGAGCAGCAGGGTGTCGCCGCCACCGGTCAGGGCTTCGGCCTGCAGGGCAGCGCCCAGCGCCACGACCTCGTCAGGGTCGATGTCGCTCAGCGGCGGCTTGCCGCCCATCGCCGCAACGGCGGCGCGGACTTGCGGCACGCGGGTCGAGCCGCCGACCAGCACCACGCCTTCGATCTCGCCGGCGGACATGCCGGCATCGGCGAGCACGCTGCGGGCAATGTCGATCGTGCGCGCGACGTAGGCCTCGATCATCGCCTCGAAGGCGGCGCGCTCGAGGGTGTGGAACGAGGGCACGCCGGCAATCTCGAGCCGGCCGGAGGCCTGGTCGCGATCGGAAAGCTGTTCCTTGATCTGCCGGCCGAGCGCCAGCGCGGCCTTGACGGCCGCCTCGTCGACCTGATCGGCCAGGCCGTCGGTGCGGCGCTCCGCCAGCATGCGCTCGGCGATGGCGCGGTCGAAATCGTCGCCACCCAGGGCGGTGTCGCCGCCGGTCGCCAGCACCTGGAACACGCCCTTCTCGAGCCGCAGCAGGGAGAAATCGAAGGTGCCGCCGCCCAGGTCATAGACCGCGTAGAGACCCTCCGAGCCCTTGTCCAGGCCGTACGCCAGCGCCGCCGCCGTCGGCTCGTTGACCAGCCGCAGCACCTCGAGGCCGGCGACACGCGCGGCATCGCGCGTCGCCGTGCGGGCTGCGTCGTCGAAATAGGCCGGCACGGTGATGACGGCGCGCTCGATCGGTTTTTCCAGCGCGGCTTCGGCACGGGCGCGCAGGGCCTTGAGTATCTCGGCCGAGATCTCGACCGGCGAGCGCGCCTTGCCGCCGATCAGCAGCTTCACCATGTCGGTCGGGCCGCCGCCCGGGGCGATCTCGTAGGGCAGCACGCCCGCCACGGCATGGAGGTCGGCAGCGCCGCGTCCCATCAGCCGCTTGATCGATGCCACGACGTTCCTGGGCTCCTGGCTTTCCAGGATTCGCGCCTCTTCGCCGACCAGCACGCCGCCAGCGGCGGGATAGGCCACGACCGACGGCACCAGTGCGCGTCCCGCCTCGTCGTGCAGTGCCGCCGGCTTGCCTTCGCGCGCGATCGCCACGACGGAATTGGTCGTACCGAGATCGATGCCGACGGCCAGCGACCCTTCGCCGGCATGCGGCAAGGGCGTTTCACCGGGCTCGTGGATCTCGAGAAGCGTCATGGCCTCGGCCGTTGAATGTTCATGCGCCGTGCCCGCGCTTCCTCGGCGAACTTGTCGAGATAGCGCAGGCGAAGGAGCGTCTTTCTGATGGCGGGCTTGTCGTCCTGCAACAGCAAACTCGCGAGCCCGCCAAGGGCTGCCTCGACATCCTTCCGGGCCCTTCCTGCCAATACCTCGACCTCGTCCACCGTCGTCGCCTCGTGCAGCGCTTCACGCGCCTCCATCGCCTCCATGAGGAGGTCGGGGTCGTCGATGGTCTTGCCGTCGCCAGGCAGCTCGACGCCCTTCAAGGTCGCCAGGTAGACTGCGCGGTCCACCGGGTCCTTGAGCGTGCGGTAGGCGTCGTTCAAGGCCGCTGCCTCGATGGACGCTCTCGCCCGCTCTTCGGCCGGCCGGCCGACGAATCGATCGGGATGCCACAGCCGCTGGCGCGCAAAGTACGCTCGGTCTAGCTGGGCGAGCTCCAGGTCGAGCGCCGCCGGCAGTCCCAGCCGCGCGAAATGATCCATGACGAAGCTTCGCCGGCCGAATGATCAGACGTGGAAGGATTCGCCGCAGCCGCAGCGCCCCTTCTCGTTCGGATTCCTGAAGACGAAGCCCGACTTCAGCTTCTCCTCGGCGTAGTCCATCTCGGTGCCGATCAGGAACAGCGACGCCTTCGGGTCGATCAGCAGCTTGATGCCGCCGGTCTCGACGACCTCGTCCATCGGCTGCTGGCCGTCGGCGAACTCCAGCGTGTAGGACATGCCCGAGCAGCCCTTGCTGCGCACGCCGATGCGGATGCCGGCCGTCGGCTTGCCGCGGCCATCGATCAACGCCTTCACCCGTTCCGCCGCCGCCGGCGTCACGGTCATCACCTGGGGGCGTGGACGACGGGGCCGCGCCGCTGCGGGCTTCGGCGTCTCGACAGTCGTGCTCATCTACCCTACTCCGCCGTTTCGTCCTTCCTGGCTGTCTTGGCGCGATAGTCGGCGATCGCCGCCTTGATCGCGTCCTCGGCCAGGACCGAGCAATGGATCTTCACCGGCGGCAGCGCCAGATGGCGCGCGATGTCGGTGTTCTTGATGGATTCGGCCTCGTCGATCGTCTTGCCCTTCACCCATTCGGTGACCAGCGAGGACGACGCAATCGCCGAGCCGCAGCCGAAGGTCTTGAACTTGGCGTCCTCGATCAGGCCGTCGGCGCCGACCCTGATCTGCAGCTTCATGACGTCGCCGCACGCCGGCGCGCCGACCAGGCCGGTACCGACATCCTCGGAATTCTTGTCGAGCGACCCGATATTGCGTGGGTTCTCGTAGTGATCGATCAGCTTCTCGCTGTAGGCCATGACACTCTCCTGGATCTTCCGGTGGGCCTCAGTGGGCGGCCCACTCGATTGACTTGATATCGATGCCCTCCTGGGCCATCTCCCACAGCGGGCTCATCGCCCGCAGCTTCTCGACGTGGCGCACCAGCTCGTCGACCGCGGTATCGACCTCGTGCTCGGTGGTGAACCGGCCAAGCCCGATGCGCAGCGAGGTGTGCGCCAGCTCCTCCTCGACGCCCAGCGCCCGCAGCACGTAGCTCGGCTCGAGCGAGGCCGACGTGCAGGCCGAGCCGGACGAAACGGCCAGGTTCTTGATGCCCATCATCAACGACTCGCCCTCGACATAGGCGAAGCTGATGTTGAGGTTGCCGGGGATGCGATGCTCGAGGTCGCCGTTGACGTAGATTTCCGACAGCCGGTCCTGCAGGCCCTTCAGCATGCGCGCCTGCAGCCTGGTCAGCCGTTTGGCCTCCGTCTCCATCTCGTTCATGGCGATCTCGGCCGCTTCGCCCAGACCGACGCAGAGCGGCGCCGGCAGGGTGCCGGAGCGGAAGCCGCGCTCCTGGCCGCCGCCGACGATCAGCGGCACCAGGCGAACCCTCGGCTTGCGGCGAACGTACAGCGCGCCGATACCCTTGGGGCCGTAGATCTTGTGGCCTGAGATACTCAGCAGGTCGATGTTCATCGCCTCGACGTCGAGCGCGATCTTGCCGGCAGCCTGTGCCGCATCGGTATGGAAGAAGGTCTTCTTCTCGCGGCAGATCTTGCCGATCTCGGCCAGCGGCTGGATCACGCCGATCTCGTTGTTCACCGCCATGACCGACACGACCACCGTCTTGTCGGTGACCGCGGCACGCAAGGCGTCCAGATCGATCAGGCCGTTCTTCTGCACCGGCAGGTAGGTCACCTCGAAGCCGTGCTGCTCGAGATGCCGGCAGGTGTCGAGCACGCATTTGTGCTCGGTCAGGGTGGTGACGATGTGGTTCTTGCGGTCCTGGTAGAACTCGGCGACGCCGCGGATGGCGAGGTTGTTCGACTCGGTCGCGCCCGAGGTGAAGATCACCTCCTTGTCGTCCGCGCCGATCAGCTTGGCGACCTGGGCACGCGCCTTCTCGACACCTTCCTCGGATTCCCAGCCATAGGAATGGCTGCGCGAATGCGGGTTGCCGAACTTGTGGGTGAAGTAAGGCATCATCGCCTCGAGGACGCGCGGGTCCATCGGCGTGGTCGCCTGGTAGTCGAGATAGATCGGCTGGTCGTTGCGCCGGATCTGGCTAAGGACGCTCATGCTTTCCCCATGGATTTCCTAGGCTGCCCGGGCATCGTCAATATCCGACTTGCCCGCTCGGATATATAGGTCCCGCCACGCCGCGATCAAGCGATCAATGTCGCCCGACTCGCTATTCCAACCCAGGCTGACCCGGATCGCCGTGGCGGCCTCTGCCGGCTCTATGCCCATGGCGTCGAGCACGGCCGAGCGCTGAACCTTCCCGGAGGAGCACGCGGCGCCGGCGCTGACGCAAACGCCCGCGAGATCGAGCGCCATCACCTGAGTCTCGGCCTTCACGCCCGGCATGGAAATGCAGCTCGTATTGCCCAGTCGCCGGGCGCCGCCGCCGAACACCCGGGCGCCCGGTGCGATGCTCCGCAAGGCCGCTTCCAGCCGGTCGCGCAGGGGCGCCACGGGCAGGCCGGATCGTGCCGCCGTGGCGGCAGCGCCGAACCCGACGATGCCGGCCACATTCTCGGTACCGGCCCGTCGATTGGCTTCCTGGCCTCCGCCCCGGCGATCCGATACAAACGGGGCCCCATTGCACACGACCAGGGCGCCAACCCCGGTCGGGCCACCGAGCTTGTGCGCCGACAGGCTGAGATAGTCGACGCCGAGCCCATGGACGTCGACGCCGAGCTTGCCGGCCGCCTGGACCGCATCGCAATGCACCAGGGCCCCGGCACGCCGGGCCAGCCGCACGACCTCGCCGACCGGCTGGACGACCCCGGTCTCGTTGTTGGCCAGCATCACGCAAACCAGTGCAGGCTCGCCGGGCTGCAAGAGCAGCCGTTCGAGGGCCTCGAGATCGACCACGCCCTCGCCGTCGACGCGGATGATCTCGGCCTCCGGCGACGCCTTGCCGACGCTGTCGTGCTCGACTGCGGAGGCCAGCACACGGCGGCGGCCGGCGCCGCGCAGGGCCAGGTTGTTGGCTTCCGTGCCACCCGACGTGAAGACGACATCCCCTGGCAGGCAGAAGGCGAGCTCGGCCACGCGCCGGCGCGCCGCGTCGACCAGGCTGCGCGCCTTGCGCCCCACGCCGTGAACGGCCGACGGGTTGCCGCCCGCGCACAACGCCTCGACCATGGCATCGAGCACCGCGGGACGCAGTGGGCTCGTCGCATTGTGGTCGAGATACGCGGGCGCACGCATGGTCGTGCGCTCAGCTGGCGGCGGCCACGGAGTCGGGCTTGGTGACCACCGGCGCTTCGATGATGTGCGTCGTCAGCTTGCGCTCCAGCACGTCGCGCAGGGTGACCGAGCTCAGGAACATGTGAATCTGATTGCCGAGCTCTTCCCACAGGTCGTGGGTCAGGCACTTGCTGCGGTCGGCCCGGCAGCCGGTCGCGCCCATCTCGGTGCAGCGCGTCGCCGTGATCGGCTCGTCGACGGCGAGGATGATCTCGGAGACCCGCGTCTCGCCCGAGCCGCGGGCCAGCCGGTAGCCGCCGCCGGGGCCGCGCACGCTGCGCACCAGGCCGGCGCGGCGCAGCCGGGCAAACAGCTGCTCCAGATACGACAGCGATATCTCCTGGCGGGTCGCGATGTCCGACAAAGACACGGGCCTGGCCTGGGCGTGGCGGGCCAGATCGACCATCGCCATGACGGCATAACGCCCCTTGGTGCTGAGCTTCACAGCATCCTCCTGGTGCCGGACAATGCCGGCGGTCGCTCACGAACGCCCAAAGGTCTTGAAAACCAAGGCGTTAGTACGATATTTCAGCCCCCTGACAGG